>NZ_CAMPGZ010000337.1 GCF_946885725.1 uncultured Nocardioides sp. | reverse complement strand
TGATCACGTCCGGGCGCTGCCGGGCGACCGCCGCGAGGGCGTCCTCGCCGTCCGCGGCCTGGTCCACGTCGTACCCCTCGAGCTCGAGGTTGACGGCGATCAGCTCGCGGATCGCGTCGGCGTCGTCGACGACCAGCACACGCGCCGTCACCGGGTCCTCACCCGCCAACCCCCGTCCATTGATGGAGCCACGTTCATGTACGCTTTCCGCGCATCCCGAGCCCCCGTAGCTCAGGGGATAGAGCACCGCCCTCCGGAGGCGGGTGCGTAGGTTCGAATCCTACCGGGGGCGCCGCTCAGAGCACCGCCACTCTGTCATCTTGGGAGGGCGGGGAAGTAGGTCCGGATCCTACCGGAGGCGCCCTTTTCTGAAGGGGATCTTCTCCCCTATCTGGCTCTCAGCAGCCGTGGTCCAGCCGGCCGTCGTTCCGCGCGTCGTTGCCGATCTTCCGGGCCTGCGCGACGTTGGGGTGTACGACGCTCGCGCCGCCGACCGAGCCGATGCCGCCGAGCACGACGCAGCCGCGCAGCTTCCGCAGCTCGATCCGGGTCGCAGCCTGGGCGAGCCGGTAGAGCTCGGACGGCTTCAGGTCGGTGTTCATGTTGCGGACCACCGACAGCACCCCGCGCTCCATGAAGCCGGGCTTGTCCATCCCGCCGCGCACCTTCGCCAGGATCCCGCGCATCACGTCCTGCTGGTTGGCGGAGCGGTCGAAGTCGCCGCGCGGGAAGGACTTGCGGATCCGGGCGAAGATCATCGCCTGGAAGCCGTTGAGCTTGTTCGGGCCGACGCGGTAGCCCTGGGGCCGCACGGGGTCGGAGAAGGCGAACTTGGACTTCACGGTGACCCCGCCGATCGCGTTGACCATGCGCCGGAAGCCGTCGAAGCCGGTCGTGAAGACGTAGTCGGGCTGGACGCCGACCAGGTCGCCGACCGCGCGGCCCATGAGCTTGGGGCCGCCGAAGTACATGGCGGCGTTGATCTTCTCGCTGCCGTGGCCCGGGATGCCGACGTACGAGTCCCGCGGGATCCCGATCATCGTCGCGTGGCCGGTCTTCAGGTTGACGCCGGTCAGCTGGATGGCGTCGGCCCGGCTGCGGGTGACCGACTGGCCGGGGCGGGCGTCGGAGCCGAGGAAGAGGATCCACACCACGTCGCGGTTGTGGTCGACGCCGCTGGCGCCCTCGCCCTTGACCAGGGAGACCGGAGCCTCCCGGTGGCTGGACTGGGGTACGACGAACGCGGTCAGCGCGAGCACGACCGCCAGGACGAGCACGCGTCGCAGCGCGGGGCCGGTGACCAGGGTCCTCATCGCGACTCCTCCCCCACGGTGCGGGCGTTGCGGGTCAGGTCGTAGCCGAAGATCTGCCAGCCTCCGGACTCCTTGCGGGTGAGCATCAGCCGGCCCTTGACGTCGACGCGCTGGGCGGGCTCGTCGCCCTGGTCGGCGACGTACCGCAGGTGCACGCGCGCGGTGACGCCGGCGGCCACGCGGTAGGGCGCCAGCACGGACAGGTACGCCGTCTGCCGGCGCACCTCGATCCCCTGCGTCGTCGGCCCGAGCACTCTGTTGGTCAGCAGGTCCCGGTCGGCATCGGCCTGGCGGGCGGCGCCCTGGGAGAACGTCGCGAACGCGTCGCCGAACGACGAGCGGGGGTACTCCCCGCCGGTGAAGGCGTCCTCGAAGTAGCCGATGACGACCTTGCCGATGTTGTCCGCGAGCACCTCGCGGTCCTTCGGCTTGAGCTTGCCCGACACCCGCGTCACCCGGACCCTGGGGTCGACCGACCGGTCCGGCTCCTCGGCCGCGGTCGCGCTGGCCTCGGGCGTGCTGGACGCGGCCTCGCCGGGCGTCGCTCCGCCCTCGTCGGATCCGGAGCAGGACGCCGTCGACGCGGCCAGCGCCAGAGCGGCCAGCGCTGCGGCGTACCGGCGCGCACGGAAGCGGTGCATGGGCGGGATGTCCTCCTGGGTCAGGGGGTCGGGACGCGTCAGGACGGGGGCCGACCGGAAGGGTCGCAAAGGGAGGTCGGTCGTGGGCGCTCGTGGGTGGCCTCGGGGTCGTCGGGGAGGTCTTGAGAGAGGTCTTCAGGGGCCTCCGGCGTGACCCGCGCAACACGGCTTCCTCGCAGGTCGGGACCGGCTGCGCGTGGTTGTGACGAAGGTCTAGCCTGGTAGCCGTTCACCCACCATAAAGACAACCCATCGCGTTTCACCGGAAGAGGCGATCCAGGCCGTGGCCGAGTCTTCACCCGCAGGTTCCAACACGGCGGCCGGGGAGGCCGCAGACGACCCGATGGCCGCCTTCGGCGCCAACGAGTGGCTCGTCGACGAGATGTACGAGCAGTACAAGCGGGACCCGGACAGTGTGGACAAGGCGTGGTGGGCCTTCTTCAAGGAGCGCAGCGCGCGTGAGCAGGGCGCCGGTACGTCCGGCGACGGTGCGACGCAGCAGACTCAGGCCGCCCCCCAGGCGGAGCAGTCCGCGCAGGCCAAGCAGGCTGACCAGCCGC
>NZ_CAMPGZ010000336.1 GCF_946885725.1 uncultured Nocardioides sp. | reverse complement strand
GAGGCCGGGCGCGGCATGGGGATGTCGGCCGCCGCGGTGCTGTTCCGGATCGAGCTGCCGCTCGCCGTACCCGTGATCATGGCCGGTGCCCGCACCGCCCTCGTGCTGGTCGTCGGCGTCGCGTCGTTCGCGACGTTCATCGACGCCGGGGGACTGGGCGCCCTGATCCAGACCGGGATCACGTTGTTCCGCACGTCGGTTCTGGTCAGCGGCGGCCTGCTGATCGCGCTCCTCGCCCTGCTCGTCGACTGGGCCGGCCGCGTCCTCGAGACCGTCGCCCGGCCGAAGGGACTCTGATGCTCCGTCGTGCCAAGGCCGTCCTGACCGTGGTGGCAGCCGTCGCGTGCTTGGCGACGACCGCCGCCTGCGGGCTCGGCACCGCCGCCGGCTACACGCCGTCGGGCGAGCTGGCCGGGCCGGTGAAGGACGTGGACCTCGAGGGCGCCAGCCTCAGCGTGGGCTCGAAGAACTTCACCGAGCAGCTGATCCTCGGCAAGATCGCGGTGATCCTGATGAAGTCGGCGGGCGCCGACGTCACCGACCTGACCAACATCCCCGGCAGCGCGAGCGCGCGCTATGCCCAGGTCGACGGGCAGGTCGACATGGAGTGGGAGTACACCGGCACCGCCTGGATCAGCTACCTCGGCCACACCAAGCCGATCCCGGAGGAGCAGAAGCAGTACGAAGCCGTCCGTGACGAGGACCTGAAGGAGAACGGCCTGGTCTGGTTGAAACCCGCGCCCATGAACAACACCTACGGCTTCGCCACGCCGACGGAGACGTTGAAGAAGCTCGGCATCTCGAAGCTGTCCGAGATCGCCGACCTGCCTCCTGACCAGCGCACGTTCTGCGTCGAGTCGGAGTTCAAGAACCGCAACGACGGCTTCGAGCCGATGCTGAAGAAGTACGGTCTGCAGCTCGGCAAGGACGTGCCGCAGGGCAACGTGAAGACCCTGGCCACCGGCGCGATCTACGCCGCGACCGACAAGGGCGAGTGCAACTTCGGCGAGATCTTCACGACCGACGGCCGGATCAAGGCGCTGGACCTGACCGTGCTCGAGGACGACCGTGCGTTCTTCCCGAAGTACAACGTCGCCACGGTCTTCCGCAAGCAGGTGCTCGACGAGCATCCCGAGCTGAAGGACCTGTTCGCGCCGGTCTCGGCGAAGCTCGACGACAAGACGCTGATCGAGCTCAACGCGCAGGTCGACGTCGACGGACGCGACCCCGTCGACGTGGCCCACGACTGGCTGCAGAAGGAAGGCTTCCTCGCCTCCTGACCGGCGCCCCCTAGGATCCCCGGCATGACCGACGGGGGCGCAGTCCAGGACCAGCTGCAACGCGCGAGCGCGGCGCACGAGGAGGCGCGCGGCCTCAGGGTGCGGCTCGACGCCGCCCGCACGCAGGCGGCCGAGGCCCGGCGTCGCGCCGACGAGGCGGCGGCGCGGTTCGCCGACGAGGAGCGCGACGTCGAGAAGCTCGAGTCCATGTCGTGGGTGCGCATCCGCGTGGCCCTGAGCGGCGAGCGAGCGACCGCGCTGGAGCGGGAGAAGGCGGAGCGCGACGCCTCTCGGTACGCCGCGGCCGAGGCCGAGCACCGCGCCCGGCTGGCCGAGACCGACGTGCGCGCGATCGAGGCGCAGCTCTCCGCGCTCGGCGACGTCGACGGCGCGCTCGCCCGGGCGCTCGACGCCAAGGAGTCCTGGCTCCGTGAGCAGCCGGGCGGCGCGTCGTTGCGGCTCGCGGAGATCGCCGTACGCCGGGGCGAGCTCGAGGCCCAGGAGCGCGAGAACCGCGAGGCGCACGCCGCCGGCCAGGCAGCGCACGTCGCGATCCTCGAGGCGCTGGACGTCATCCGGAGCGCGGCCTCGTGGTCGACTTGGGACGCGTTCGGCGGAGGCGGCCTGCTCACGGACATGGTGAAGTACGACCGTCTCGACCAGGCGCAGCGCCTCGTCCGCTGGGCCAACGACGCCCTGGCGCACCTCACCACCGAGCTGGCAGACGTCGGCATCACCGGTGTGCAAGGCGTCGAGATCGGTGAGCTCACCCGCACCTTCGACATCTGGTTCGACAACATCTTCAGCGACATGAGCGTGCGCACCAGGATCCAGGAGGCGCGGGGCCGTCTCGAGTACGCCCTGGGCGCCGTCGAACACATCGGTCACAAGCTGGCGGCCGCGAAGCAGGAGATCGAGCGCGAGGTGGCGGAGCTGGACGCCGAGCGGGTTGCGCTGGTGCGCGGCGCCTGAGCGGCTACGTGCGTCCCGAGTGCGGACGCTGCCGGTTCTCAGCGGATTCCGGCCGCCGCTGCTCTGCCTGCGCGGGGTCGAACCGGACCAGCGCTTCCTCGACGAGCCGGTCGAGCTGGGCGATGCCGACCTTGTGCGCGAAGCGGGCGACGTGCCGGTCGACGTGTTCCGCACCCTCGGCCGGCAGGCAGAACGTCGAGCTGGAGATCCGGCGAGCCCGCCACGGCGGCAGCTCGCCGGCCGTGACCCGCGCCCAGACCCGGGGCAGCCGGTGGGCCAGCT
>NZ_CAMPGZ010000335.1 GCF_946885725.1 uncultured Nocardioides sp. | reverse complement strand
CCTCGGCCAGCAGCAGCCGCCACTCCGGGCCGAACACCTCCAGCGCGTGCTCGCCGGCGCCGCCCTTCGACGTCAGCGCGTTGAGGGCGAGCACGTGGTGCAGCCGCGGGATCCCCAGCACGAACCACGCCATCACCTCCGGCCGGCCGGCCTCCTCGGGGAACCGGGCCAGCTGGCGGACCTGCGGCTGCCAGTAGTCGGTGAGGTTGGCGTACGTGTAGCGCCGGAGCGCAGCGACGTCGGTCCAGATCTCGACGTCGGCCAGGTCCGGTCCGCGCACCGCGACGCTGTGCCAGGCGAGCTCGTGCCAGGTGACCGGACCGCCGTCGGGCCGGGCGGCCTCGCTGAAGTCGCCGGCCCAGATGCTCGGGACGTCCGGGCACTGCTCCGCAGGCTTCGCGAGGTCGGCCCAGGTGACGTAGAAGCCGTCGTACGACGGGGTCGGGAAGACCGCGTCGAGCCGCTCGTGGACCTCGTCGAGGCGTGCCACCTCCCGGTCGGTCGGCCGCGCCCGGGTCACCGCGACGAAGTCGATGTCGCTGCGCCCGTGGTGCCACTCCCCGAAGCCGATGGAGCCGTGCAGGTACAACCCCTCGACGAGACCGGGCAGCTCCTCGTCGACGATCGACAGGTAGGTCTCGCACACCGAGCGCACCTCGACCGGCGGCCAGGCGGTGCTCACGCGTGGACTGCGCCGGTGGGGGTGCATGCGTCCATCCTGCCTACTCTCGAAAGGTGCGGACCGTGGCAGGCCTCGTCGGCGTCCTCATCGGCGTGGTGGTGGCGCTGCTGACGGCCGCCTGCTCCGACCCCGTCAGCCCGTCGGCGGAGCGGGGCGAGGGAGCCTCACCGGCGGCCGCGGGCACCAGCAGTCCCACGCAGTCCCCGTCGCCCACCCAGTCACCCTCTGGGTCGTCTTCAACCGGGCCGACGGGCGGACCGACGACGGAACCCACCATCCGTCCCGAGCCCCGCCGGTCGTTCCTGACCCTGCCCCGAGTCGGGCTGGAGCGCTTCCCGGTGGTCCGCTACCGCGGCACCCCCGACGACGGTCCCGGGACCGAGATCCAGAACGGCGGCCCGATGGCGTCCCCGCGCGGATCGGGCGGCGGCGTCGGCCCGGGCCAGGTCGGCAACTTCATCGTCACCGGCCACCGGACCTCGCACACCGCGCCCTTCGCCGACCTCCCGACCGTCCGCCCCGGCGACCACGTCGTGGTCGAGTCCGCCGGCACGGTCTACGTCTACGAGATAGCCCGGACCCGGATCACCTCGTTCCGGTCGGTGGAGTCGAAGGCGGCCCAAGTCGCGCCGGTGCCCGGCCGGCCCGGCGTCGAGCCGACCCGGCCGATGATCACGCTGTCGACCTGCGCGACGCCCGAGGACCACGCGCGCGGCAACTTCTGGGCCGACGAGTTCGGCAACCCGGAGCACCGGATCGACAAGATCGGCGTGCTCGTGGACCAGCGGCCGGCCTAGACGTCTCGGCGCACCTCGAGCACCCGGAACCCCTTGGCGCTGCCGAGCCGCGTCGTCGGCCAGCCCTGCTCGCCGAGCCAGCGCTGCAGCGAGTCGCCGCCGAGGTTCTTGCCGACGACCAGCACCGCCCGGCCGCCCTCGCTCAGCCTCGGCAGCCAGGTCAGCAGGAGCTCGTGCAGCGCCTCCTTGCCGATCCGGATCGGTGGGTTGGACCAGATCTCGTCGAACGTCACGTCCGGCGGCACGCCGTCCGGCGTCGCCGCGGTGAACCGGGCCTCCACGCCGAGCGCCCGGGCGTTCTCGTCCGCGAGCAGCAGCGCCCGCTCGTTGACGTCGACGCCCCACACCCGCCCCTGCGGACGTGCCAGCGCCAGCGCGAGCCCGATGACGCCGTACCCGCAGCCGAGGTCGAGGTACGTCGACCCGGTGGTCGGCGGGTCGGCCTCGCGGAACAGCACGGCGGTGCCGACGTCGAGCCGCCCCTGCGCGAACACCCCGGAGCCGGAGGTCAGCGTCATCTCGCGGCCCCAGACGGTCGCGGTGACCGGCACGCGCTTGAACGGCACGGACGGGTCCGCTGAGAAGTAGTGCTCCTCGCTCACGCCAGCGTCCTGACCGTCCGCGCGGCCTCGGCCTGGGCGGCGAGCTCGTCGTCGGGCGGGTAGGCGACCTCCTCGAGCGTGAGGCCGTGGGCGTGCATCACCGTGACTCCGGGGTCGCGGACGCCGGCGGCGAGCACCTCTCCGGCCCACTCCGGCGTACGACGTCCCTCGCCGACGGCCACCATGCAGCCGACCAGGGCGCGGACCATGCTGTGGCAGAACGCGTCGGCGCGGACCGTGGCGACGGCGAGCCCGGCCGGGTCGCGGTCCCAGCGCAGCTCGAGCAGGGTGCGGATCGTGGTGGCGCCCTCGCGCTTGCGGCAGAACGCCGCGAAGTCGTGCTCGCCCACCAGACGGCTCGCGGCGGCGTTCATCGCGTCGAGGTCGAGCGGGCGCGGCCAGGCGAGCACGGCGGTGCGGGTCAGCGGGTCGACGAGCTCGGGGGCGTCGGCGATC
>NZ_CAMPGZ010000334.1 GCF_946885725.1 uncultured Nocardioides sp. | reverse complement strand
GATTCGTCTGCGACGCGTCTTCGTGATTCACCCCGTAATCAACAGACGAATCGTTGTGAAACGCCTCAGGTAGCGCATCCCGCTGCCGAACGGACGTGCGAGCCAGGAAGGCTCACCCCTTGCCGACGGACCGGCGCCCTGTGACGAGATCACGGAGACCCCGGTCATGCTCATCTCTGCGTCGGACCCCGTCGGCGCTGCCCTCGGCAGTGCGCTCGACGGTCTCGCCCTTCGCCAGCGGGTGATCGCGGACAACATCGCGAACATGGACACCCCTGGGTTCATCGCCTCCACGGTCGACTTCGAGGGCTCCCTCCGCTCGGCTCTGTCCGAGGAGATGACCGAGGGCGACGTGTCCTCGACGGTGTCGGCCTCGGCGGCGCTCCCGGGCGCGGACGGCAACAACGTCGACCTGGGCACCGAGACGCTCAATGCGATGCAGTCGACGTTCCGCTACCAGCTCGTCTCGCGTGCGGTCGGCGATCGCGCCGCGCTGGTCACGACCGCGATCGGTGGTTGGTGATGGGCGCCTTCGACATGATGAACGTCGCGGGCACCGGCCTGTCGATGCACCAGACCTGGCTGGACACGCTCAGCTACAACATCGCCAACGTCAACACCGTCCGGGCGACGAGCGAGAACGCTTTCCAGGCGCAGTACGTCATGGCCCAGTCGCGCGACGGGGCCGGCGGCGTTCGCGTCTCCGGCATCGCGCAGGGCGACCCCGAGGGCCGTCTCGTGTACCAGCCCGACCACCCGCTGGCCGACGACGAGGGCTACGTGCGCATGCCCGACATCGACCTCGGCTCCCAGATGAGCCAGCTGATCATGGCGCAGCGCGGCTTCCAGGCGCAGTCGTCGGTGATCAAGAACGCCCAGGACGTCTACCAGTCGGCCCTCTCCATAGGACGCAACGCATGAACACCCCAACCCGCTGCTCGCTCCGCTCGCACCGCGCCGGGGACCCCGTATGAGCATCAACGGCATCGAGGCGATCGGCGGCTTCACCCCGCTGACCCCCGTCACCCTGCGCACCGGCGGCGCCGAGGCCGCGAGCGGCGTGAAGCCGCTCGTCGAGTCGGCCGGCGTCAGCGGTGCGGGCGGCGCCGAGTTCGGCGACATGCTCAGCCAGGGTCTGCAGAACCTCGAAGGTCTGCACGACCGCGCCGACCAGCTCGCCGTCCAGGCGGCCACCGGTGACCTGCAGTCGCTGCACGACTACACGATCACCGCCACCGAGGCGTCGGTCGCCACCCAGCTCACCACCGCCGTGCGTAACAAGGCCGTCGAGGCCTTCCAAGAGATCATGCGGATGTCCATCTGATGCGCCAGCAGCTCACCGGAGGCCTGCAGAACCTGCAGCGCACCTTCGCCTCCTTCACCGCGGGTCAGAAGACCGTCGCGATCATCGGCAGCCTCGCGCTCGTGCTCGCGGGCGTCATGGTGTTCCGCTGGGCGTCGACGCCGGCGTACGCCCCGCTCTTCACCAACCTCGCCCCGGCCGACGCGTCGGCGGTCGTCGAGCAGCTCGAGTCCTCGGGTACGCCGTACGAGCTCGCAGACGGCGGGAACACGATCATGGTGCCGCGCGAGACCGTCTACGACACGCGCATCCAGCTCAGCGGCGAGGGCCTGCCCAGCCAGGGCAGCGACGGCTACTCGCTGCTCGACGGCCAGAGCCTGTCGACGTCGCAGTTCCAGGAGCAGACCTCCTACAAGCGCGCGATCGAGGGCGAGCTCGAGAAGACCATCGAGGCGCTCGACCCCGTGAACACCGCTGTCGTGCACGTCGCGCTGCCGCAGGAGGAGCTCTTCGAGAGCGACACCAAGCCGACCACCGCCTCGGTTCTCGTCTCCACCAACCCGGGCAGCTCGCTCGACACCGGCCAGGTGCAGGCGGTCGTCCACCTCGTCGCGTCCAGCGTCGAGGGCCTGGACCCCAAGCAGGTCACGGTCACCGACTCCACCGGCACGGTGCTCTCGGCCGCCGGCGACGACGCCGCCATGCTCGGCGACGCCCGCGCCCAGCAGGTCGAGTCCTTCGAGCAGGACATGCAGAAGTCCGTGCAGCAGGTGCTCGACCGCGTGCTCGGTCCCGGCAACTCCGCCGTCCAGATCACCGCGGACCTGAACTTCGACAAGACCACCACGCAGACCACCCGCTACTTCAGCGACCCCAACGCGACGCCGCTGCGCGACTCCACCAGCACCGAGACCTACGAGACCCCTGGTGGCGCCGGCGGTACGACGGGCGGCGTGGTCGGCCCGGACGGCCAGCTCACCCCGAACGCGGGCGCCGACGGTGCGACGTCGTACGAGAAGGAGACCCGCACCTCCGACAACGCGGTCAACACCGAGGTCGAGCAGCGCGAGGCCGCACCCGGCAACGTCGAGAGCCTGCACGTGGGCGTCGTGCTCGACACCCAGGCCCTCGGCGAGATCCAGACCAACGACGTGCAGACCCTGGTCGCCTCGGCGCTCGGCGTCGACGAGCAGCGCGGTGACACCGTCGAGGTGACCAGCATGCCGTTCGACCGCACCGCCGAGGAGGACGCCGCCGC
>NZ_CAMPGZ010000333.1 GCF_946885725.1 uncultured Nocardioides sp. | reverse complement strand
CGACCGACGCCGGGTCGTAGCACCGCTGCAGGGTCTCGAACCGCTGGCTGGTGTGCTGCACCACCGCGTTGTCGAACGCGTATCCCGTCACCATGCGACCTCCTCACTCGCGGACTCGTCGACGGTAGGGACCCCACCTCTCATCGCGGTCTCCACCGGCTCTCGCCGACTCTCGTCGGCCCTCGGCGGCCCTCGGCGGCCCTCCGCGGCCCTCCGCGGCCCTCCGCGGCCCTCGATGGCAGAGCACCGTTCGTCGCGATCTCGCAACGGAACAGAAACAACGTCGCGGACAACGGAACGCGTACGTACAGTTTCGTTGTCCATCACTTCACGAATCTCGGGGGAGACATGGAAGTGCGGTTGCTCGGACCGGTCGAGGTCCGATCGGGCGGGGAGACGGTGCGACTGGGCGGGTCGCGGATGCGCACGCTGCTCGCTCGACTGGCGCTGGACGCCGGGAAGGTCGTCAGCACCGACCGGCTGGTGGACCTGCTGTGGGGCAGCCGACCGCCCGCGACCGCCACCGGTCAGATCCACACCGCGGTGTGGCGGCTGCGGAGCCTGCTCGGTCCGGTGATCGAGACCCTGCCGGCCGGATACCGAGTGGACCTGCCGCCGGGAGCCACGGACGTCCAGCGGTTCCAGGACCTGGTCACCGAGGGCCGTGCGGCCACCGCGGACGGGCGACCGGAGCAGGGCGCCCGGCTGCTCAGCCAGGCGCTGGACCTGTGGCGCGGCGACGCCCTCTCCGACGTACCGGCACTGGCCGACCACGCGCAGGTGCTCGAGCAGCAGCGTGTCATCGCACTGGAGGCCAGGATCGGCGCCGATCTCGACCGCGGAGTCCACGAAGAGGTCGTGGGTGAGCTGTTCCAGCTCACCCTGGAGTTCCCGGCGTGCGAGCGCATGCACGCGCACCTGATGACCGCGCTCTACCGCTCAGGTCGCGTCGTCGACGCGCTCAACGTGTACCGACGGCTGGAGCGCTACCTCGCCTCGGAGCTGGGGCTCGAGCCGACGCCGGAGCTGCGCGATCTGCAACGGTGCGTGCTCACGCACGACCCGTCCATGGCGGCTCCTGGCGCGGACGCCCGTGTGTCCGTGGCCGGCCGCGCCTGATCTACCGAGAGCTGAGCATGACGAATCCGAGACGTACTGTCCGCCCGACGACCCGTCGGACATCTCGCTGGGTGGCGGCGGCAGGGTGCCTCGCGGCCGGGTTGGCCGGTTCGGGGACCGCGAGCTCCGCGGCGGCCGCGGTGACATGTGCCGGGGAGACGGCGACGATCGTCGGTACGGCGCGCGCCGACACGCTCACCGGCACGCCCGGCCGCGACGTGATCGCCGGGCTCGGGGGACGCGACGAGATCGACGGTCTGGCCGGCGACGACGTCATCTGCGGCGGCCCGAACCCCGACGCGAGGGACGGACAGGTGCTCGTCGGCGGACCCGGGGACGACCGGGTGATCGGTGGGTCCGGCAGGGACGAGGTCGTCGGCGGCCTCGGCGACGACCTCCTGTCCGGTGGCAAGGGTCGGGACCGGCTCTACGCGGGCAGCCTCGAGGACTTCTTCGGCCGCCCCCGCCCCTACGGCGGAGCCGACACGCTGTTCGCAGGCGCCGGGAACGACGAGCTGTACGGCTGGGACAGCCGGATGCGTGCCTACGGCGGACCCGGCGACGACGACCTGGTCGGCGGGGAGCGCGACGACCGCCTGTTCGGAGGCGACGGTCAGGACATCCTGTCCGGCCAGGAGGGCGACGACACGATCCGCGGAGGCAACGGCAAGGACGTCCTGGACTACAGCCTGGACCACTTCTTCCAGGGCGGGCAGAGCCATCACCGCGGAGTCCGGGTGGACCTCACCGCCGGCGTCGCGACCGGAAGGGCCTGGGGCACCGACCGGATCTCCGGCATCGACAAAGTGTGGACGGGCGACGGGTCCGACACCGTGATCGGCGACGACCGGCGCAACGTCTTCTACACCGGGTTCGGTCGTCGGAACGAGATCGACGGTCGAGGCGGACGGGACCGGGTGACCTTCCGCGCCGACGTCATCGACGGCCTCTGCTGCGACGCCGTCCATCTCGACCTCGCCGCCGGCCGCGGGCAGGTGGTGAACCCGGGCGGTGGGTTCACGGAGATCCGCATCCGCGATGTCGAGGACGTGGTGGGCAGCCTGGACTCCGACGTGATCCTCGGCGACGACGGGCCGAACCGCCTCATCGGCGCGGACGAGTTCGGCCGGGGCGACCGGCTGGTGGGTCGCGGCGGCGACGACCGGCTCGTCGGCGGTGGGGGCGACGACCGGCTGAACGGCGGTCCGGGCGACAACATCAACGAAGGCGGACCCGGTCGCGACCGGTGCCGCAACCCCGACCACGGACCCGGCTGCGAATGACGGCCCGCGATCCCCTCTGACAGGTTCAGACAGCTTCAGCCAGGATCAGCCCCGGAACGGCGTGAGCCGGATGGCGACGTCGCCGGCGGCGTACCGGTGCAGGAACCACGCCCGCCCGCGCGGCACCTGCTTGGCCTCGAGCCGGAAGAGACGGGCGAACTCCC
>NZ_CAMPGZ010000332.1 GCF_946885725.1 uncultured Nocardioides sp. | reverse complement strand
GGCGGAGTCCGCCTGCTGCTCGGGTGCCGGTGTCGCTGCCATGCTTCATTCGATCAGGGCGCACCGACAGTTTTCGGCTCAGGGTGGCGGGTCGAAATCTGCCGCGATGATCGCGGTCCCGGGGATGAGCCGGCCGCGCTCGGGACCCCACCCACCCCAGATGCGGTCGTGACCCTCGGGCCACTGCGGCTCGTCGAGCCGCACGATGCGGAAGCCCTCGCCGGCGAGCAGCGCGACCCAGTCGCCGAGGGTGCGGTGGTGCTCGACGTACTTCGCCTCGCCGGTGTCGGGGTCCTCCTCGACGTACGGCGTGCGGTCCCAGTACGACGAGGTCACGACGAGGCCCTCACTGGAAGGATCGTCGGGCATCGACCAGCGGATCGGGTGCGTGATGGAGAACGCGAAGCGGCCACCCGGACGCAAGACCCGCGCGACCTCGGCGACGCAGCGCGCGATGTCCTCGACGAACTGCAGTGCTCCGAACGACGAGAACGCCACGTCGAAAGACTTATCCGCAAAGGGGAGGTCGGTGGCGGTGCCGAGCACGACGGGCACGCGGAGGTCGAGGGCGTCGTCGATGCGCTGGGAGTGCTGGAGCTGCCGGAAGGAGAGGTCGAGCCCGAACGATCGCGCGCCGCGGGCGACCAGCGACCGCGCGCACTGAGCCGCGCCGCAGCCGATCTCGAGCACGGACTTGCCGTCGACGCCGCCGAGGATGCGCAGCTCCGACTCGTCGATGCCCTCGGGCCCCCAGACGAAGCCGTCGTCGCGGAGGAACTCGCCGTGGGTGGCCTGGTACTCGTCGGCGTACGCGTCCCAGTCCCGGCGGTTCGCGCGGCGGGTCTCCACCTCGTCGACCAGGCGCCGGACCGGCTGGACGGGCGGGTGGTCGTCTGGCACGCGTCGAGCGTAGGGCACCATCGCGGGCATGGACCTCGGGGACGGCTTCGGGCTGCAGCCTCTCGCAGGCGGCTTCAGCGGCGAGACGTTCCTCGGCGAGGCGGCGGGGGAGCGCACCGTCGTCCGGCTGTACGTCGACCGCGGTGCACGTCGCGGGCCGGCGGCCCCGGAGGTGGACGCGGCGGTGCTGCGGTTGGTGCGCGGCCTCCTGCCGGTGCCGGAGGTGCTGGAGATCCGCCGCGCCGACGAGCAGCACGGCACACCCGGCCTGCTGGTCACGTCGTTCCTGCCGGGGGAGCGGCTCGACGCCGCGCTGCCCACGCTCGCGGAGGAGACGCGGAGAGCGGTCGGCCGCAACCTCGGCGTCCTGCTCGGACGGATGGCGCAGATGCCGATGCCCAGGTTCGGGGTGTTCGTCGACGGCGACCTGACCATCGAGCCGTGGCCGCCGTACGACTTCTCCGACGAGCTCGTTCCCGGCCTGGAGGCCGTCGCCGAGGGCGCCCAGGCGCTGCTCGACGAGGTCGACCGGGTCTGCCTGGTGCACAGCGACGTCAACCCCAAGAACGTCCTCGTCGACCCCGCGACGGGCGAGGTCACCGGCCTGCTGGACTGGGAGTTCGCCCACGCCGGCCACCCGGCCACGGACCTGGGCAACCTGCTCCGCTTCGACCGTGATCCGGTGTTCGTGGATGCGGTGCTCGACGGCTACCTCGAGGTCGCCGGCCACCTCGACGGACTCGCCGGTCTCGACACAAAGCACGCGAAGCAGAAGCTCCTCGACCGGGCCCGCGCCGCCGACCTGCCCGCCCTGGCCGACCTGGCCTCACGCAAGGGCGAGAACCCCGTCGCCGACCGCGCGGCGGAGCGCCTGAGGGCCATCGTGAGGACGCGAAACCTGCACGCCGAGTGAAGCGCGGGGTAGGGGAGTGTGACGCGGTTGGACGCGCGCACACCCGCGCCGGTATCCTGAACGATGCGCAGGAGTCTGCTGGAGTCTCAGACGGAGTAGGTTCTCGCTCGCTATCTCCCCGCCAGTGTGCGGCTCGAGGCGATTGCACATCACCTGGGTAGTGAAACCGGACTTCTCGCGTGCCCGCACAACTCCATGTCCATCCAAGGAATCCATAACCTTATGACGATCACCCCCTCCATTTCGGACGCGCCGCAGATTGCGGTCAACGACATCGGGTCCGAAGAGGACTTCCTCGCCGCGATCGACGCCACCATCAAGTACTTCGACGACGGATCCATCGTCGAAGGCACCATCGTGAAGGTGGACCGCGACGAGGTCCTGCTCGACATCGGCTACAAGACCGAGGGCGTCATCCCCTCGCGCGAGCTGTCCATCAAGCACGACGTCGACCCCGCTGAGGTCGTCGAGGTCGGCGACAAGGTCGAGGCCCTCGTTCTCCAGAAGGAGGACAAGGAAGGCCGCCTGATCCTGTCCAAGAAGCGTGCGCAGTACGAGCGCGCCTGGGGCACCATCGAGCAGGTCAAGGAGGAGGACGGCGTCGTCACCGGCACCGTCATCGAGGTCGTCAAGGGTGGTCTCATCCTCGACATCGGCCTCCGCGGCTTCCTCCCGGCCTCGCTGGTCGAGATGCGCCGCGTCCGCGACCTCCAGCCGTACGTCGGCAAGGAGCTCGAGGCCAAGATCATCGAGCT
>NZ_CAMPGZ010000331.1 GCF_946885725.1 uncultured Nocardioides sp. | reverse complement strand
GTTGGCACCCCTGCCGGTGCCTGGAAATCGGGGGTACCCCGTGAGGAAGCACAAGCAAGTCCACGAGAAAGTCATTGCGAGGAAGCGGGTCGCGATGGTCGCGACCGCCGCTCTGACGATCAGCAGCCTGGGTGCCAGTGCCTTCGCCGCGACCGTCAACCCGACGGGTCAGACGACCTTCCAGACGTCGACGTGGGCACCGCCGTCGTCCGACCCCTCCGGGATCACGTTCATCCCGGGGACTGGCCCGGGGAGTGGCCTGCTGGTCAGTGACGCGGAGATCGAGGAGGGGGCGCTGACCGCCCCGATCACGCACACGAACAACCTCTTCCAGACGACGACCGCAGGCGCCCGCACGGGCGGCGGCACCACCGTCGGCTGGTCCAACGAGCCGACCGGCGTCGCCTACGTTCACGCGCCGGGCAACCCGTGGCACGGGCACCTGTTCGTCACCGACGACGACCAGAAGCGCGTCTACGACATCGCCGGTGCCGGCGCCGACGGCCAGTTCGGCACGGCTGACGACGGGAGCCGCACGTTCTTCCGCGCGACGGTGTTCGGCAACACCGACCCCGAGGACGTCGCGTTCGACTTCCACCGCAACGAGCTGTGGATCGCCGGCGGCCTCTCCAACATCGTCACCCGGGTCAACCCCGGCGCCGACAACAACTTCGCCACGGTGGGAGACAACGTGGCGAAGAACTTCACGATCCCACAGCTGGACCCGGTCAACCCGCCGAGCCCCGAGGGCATGGCGTACGACCCGGTGCGGCAGTCCATCTATGTCCTCGACGGTGAGTCGCGGATGGTCTTCGAGTACGCCCGCAACGGCGCCGAGCTCAACCGGATCAACCTCGAGCCTCTGGACGTGCAGAGCCCCGGCGGCATCACGCTGGACCCGACGGTCACGACCGCCAACGCGCGCACGTTCTACATCGCCGACCGCGGGCTGGACCCCAACGGCAATCCGAACCGCAAGGCCAACTGCGGACCGGCCGACCCGCCTACGTGTGAGTCGTTCAACGACGGTGTCGTGCACGTCGTCACCGTGAACCTGCCGAACATCGGCAACCGACCGCCGCTGGCCGACGCGGGCGAGGACCAGCTCGCCGACACCAACGAGGTCGTCACACTCGCGGGCTCGGGCGAGGACGGGGAGACGCCGCCTTCACCGCAGGCTCTGACCTACACCTGGACGCGGGTGAGCGGTCCGGGGACTGTCACGTTCGGCACGCCGAACGCGGCGACGACCACGGCGACGTTCAACCGGGCGGGCACGCACACGCTGCGGCTCACCGTCAGGGACGGTCAGCTGAGCGACATCGACGACGTCGTGGTCCGCGTCTTCGAGCCCACCGCGCTGCGGACGGTCGACCTGCCGGTCCGCGCGGCCGACGACGATGCTCTGGAGAGTCTCGGCGGACCCCAGGACGGGTTCACCGACACGGACAGCGCCGACAACGAGCTCGGCAACACCGGCGCCGCAACGCCGACGAACGTGATGACCGGTCTCCGGTTCAACCAGATGCCCATTCCGCGGGCGTCGACGATCGACCGGGCCTGGGTGCAGTTCACCGCCGACGAGGTGGGGACCGCGCCGGCGAGCTACGTGATCAAGGGCCACAAGACCGGGAATGCGCCGCCGTTCCTCCTCGGCCGTGGCACCGGGGCCTTCAAGAACATCTCGAGCCGGACTCCGACCTCTGCCACGGTCGCGTGGAACAACGTGCCTGCGTGGGACCTCGTGCGGGAGGAGGGGCCGGACCAGCGGACTCCGAACATCGCCTCGATCCTGCAGGAGATCATCCAGCAGCCGGGTTGGGCCCGTGGCAATGCCGCAGTGCTCACGTTCGTGAACGCGCCGGGCAACTCGGGCCGACGTACCGCTGAGGCGAAGGACGGCCGGGTGCCGCCCACCCTGCACGTCGAGTTCCGCACGCCGGCCGCGAACCTCGCCCCGCAGGTGGAGGCAGGGTCCAACATCGCAGTCACCATGCCGGGTGTCGCCTCGCTGAACGGCACCGTCGTCGACGACGGCAAGCCTCGCGCCTACACGGTCGAGTGGACGAAGGACAGCGGCCCGGGCACCGTCACGTTCGCCAACCCGAACGCCCTCGTGACCACGGCGTCGTTCTCGGCGGCAGGCACCTACGTGCTGCGGCTCACCGCGGACGACGGTCAGAACACGAACTTCGACACGGTGACGGTCACGGTGTCGAGCGCCGCCGTCAAGACACCGTCGCTGACGGCGTCGGCCTCGGCCACCGAGGTCAAGGCCAAGAGCAAGGTCACCATCACCGGCACGCTGGCCCCGGCGGACAACGGCCGGGTGGTCCGGCTGCAGGAGCGGCAGGGGAGCCGGTGGGTGAACCAGGCCAGCAGGACCGTCAAGGCCGGCGCGTCGGCGAAGGTCTCCTTCAAGGTCACGGACAAGAAGAGCTCGATCAACACCTACCGGTTGGTGACCCCGGCGACCGCCCTGAGCAACCAGGCGGTGTCCAACACGATCTCGATCCGGTTCTACAAGGCGAAGATCGCCAAGCTGAACCACAAGAAGGAGGTCGTGAACAT
>NZ_CAMPGZ010000330.1 GCF_946885725.1 uncultured Nocardioides sp. | reverse complement strand
ACCGACCTGGCCGACGTGCTCGCGCCGTTCGCCGAGCGGCTGACCAGTCTGGTCAATCCGGTCTTCTACAAGATGCGGCACGCCGTGCTCCCCCGCGGGTTGAACCCCGAGAACACCGTCGCCGGGGCGCGGAAGAACATCGAGGCGCACTACGACCTGTCCAACGAGATGTTCGCGACCTTCCTCGACCCGTCGATGAGCTACTCCTCGGCATTGTTCGACTCCCTCGACCCGGCGCCGCGGCTCGAGGACCTCGAGGCGGCGCAGCTGCGCAAGGTCGACGCGGTGCTCGACCAGGCCGGGGTCACCGAGGGCAGCCGGGTGCTGGAGATCGGCACCGGCTGGGGCACGCTCGCGATCCGGGCCGCGCAGCGCGGCGCGCACGTGACGACGCTGACCATCTCCACCGAGCAGGCCGCTCTCGCACAGCAGCGGGTGGACGCCGCAGGGGTCGGACACCTGGTCGACATCGCGCTGCGCGACTACCGCGACCAGGACGGCACGTTCGACGCGATCGTCAGCGTCGAGATGATCGAGGCGGTCGGCGAGAAGTACTGGCCCGCCTACTTCGCCGCCATCGACTCGCTCCTCGCGCCCGGCGGTCGGGTGTCGATCCAGGCGATCCTGCTCTCCCACGAGCGCTACCTGGCGACCCGCGAGACCTACACCTGGATCCAGAAGTACATCTTCCCCGGCGGGCTGCTCCCCTCCGTGCGCGCGATCGAGGAGACCATCGCCGCGCACACCGGCCTCCGGCTCGACCGCGTCGACGCGATGGGCCAGCACTACGCGCACACGCTGCGGCTGTGGCGGGAGAAGTTCACGACCGGCTGGGAGCGGGTCGCCGCGCTCGGGTTCGACGAGCGGTTCCGGCGGATGTGGGAGTTCTACCTGGCCTACTGCGAGGCGGGGTTCCGCACCGGCTACCTCGACGTGGCGCAGCTGCGGCTGGTGCGCGGCTGACGCGTCACCGCTCCGACACCGGCGTCAGCGCTGCAGCGCGACGGTCCCGAAGGCGAGGTCGTGCAGGCCGCGGTTGTCGCGGTTGAAGACCAGCGGCGGGACCACCAGGCAGATCAGCGCGGTGCGGCCCAGGGCCTGGAGCAGGTTGACCGGCCGGCCGTCGAGCCGCGCCACCCCGATCCGCAGCACGAGCTGCCCGAACGACCCGCCGAGCAGCGTGGTCAGCAAGGTGGTCTCGACCAGGAACACCAGCATCGGCGTCCACGCCTCCCAGCCCTGCCCCCAGACGCCGCCGCCGAAGATCAGTCCGGCCACCAGCAGGCAGGCGATCCAGTCCACGGCGAGCGCCAGGATCCGGCGGCCCCACGAGGCCACCGAACCGGGGCCGTCGGCGGGTATGCCGAGCCGTTGGCCGGGGTATGTCTGGTCCGGGGTCACGGCGTCAACCTATCCAGCGTGGTCCGCGGCCGACGTACCGGCCGACGGACTGCGAATGGGCAGGCAGAGGTCTGTTACATCCACGAAACAAACCGGATACGGTCGAGAAATCGCGTCTCCGTAGGTTGCGGGCAGTGGTGCGGTTCAGCACCACACACATGACCGACGGCCTGACCGACCAGGGATGCGTGGCGCTGCCACAGGAGGACGAATGTTCGCAAACAGCGAAGAGCTGCTGAAGTACGTCAAGGACGAGGGCGTCGAGATGGTCGACATCCGGTTCTGCGACCTGCCCGGCATCATGCAGCACTTCACGGTTCCGGTGTCGTCGTTCGACCAGTCGGTCTTCGACGACGGGCTCGCCTTCGACGGCAGCTCGATCCGCGGCTTCCAGGCCATCAACGAGTCCGACATGGCGCTGTTCCCGGACCCGAGCACGGCGTACATCGACCCGTTCCGCACCGCCAAGACCCTGGTGCTGAACTTCTTCATCCACGACCCGATCACGGGCGAGGCCTACTCCCGCGACCCGCGCAACATCGCGCGGAAGGCGCTGTCGTACCTCGAGACCACGGGCATCGCGGACACGGCGTACTTCGCCCCCGAGGCGGAGTTCTACATCTTCGACTCAGTGCGCTACAGCACCGACGCCAATGAGGGCTACTACCACATCGACTCGGTCGAGGGCTGGTGGAACAGCGGCGCCGAGGGCGACAACCTCGGCTACAAGACGCGCTACAAGGGCGGCTACTTCCCGGTCGCGCCGTACGACCACTACAGCGACCTGCGCGACGTCATGGTGAAGAACCTCGAGGCCTCCGGCCTGCACGTCGAGCGCGCGCACCACGAGGTCGGCACGGCCGGCCAGGCGGAGATCAACTACAAGTTCGACACGCTGCTCCGCGCCGCGGACGACGTGATGAAGTTCAAGTACATCATCAAGAACACCGCCTGGAACGCCGGCAAGTCGGTCACCTTCATGCCCAAGCCGATCTTCGGCGACAACGGCTCCGGCATGCACGTGCACCAGTCGCTCTGGAAGGACGGCGAGCCGCTGTTCTACGACGAGGTCGGCTACGCCGGGTTGTCGGACACCGCGCGCTTCTACATCGGCGGCATCCTCAAGCACGCCCCCGCGCTGCTGGCGTTCACCAACCCGACGGTGAACTCCTACCACCGTCTGGTGCCGGGCTTCGAGGCGC
>NZ_CAMPGZ010000329.1 GCF_946885725.1 uncultured Nocardioides sp. | reverse complement strand
CCGGCGCCGCGGTGCCGGCCGACGGCGTCGATCTCGTCGATGAAGACGATCGCCGGGGCGTTCTCCTTGGCCTGCTCGAACAGGTCGCGCACCCGGGAGGCACCGACACCGACGAACATCTCGACGAAGTCGGAGCCGGAGATGGAGTAGAACGGCACGCCCGCCTCGCCCGCGACGGCGCGCGCGAGCAGCGTCTTGCCGGTGCCGGGCGGGCCGTACAGCAGCACGCCCTTGGGGATCTTGGCGCCCACGGCCTGGAACTTCGCGGGCTCCTGGAGGAACTCCTTGATCTCGCCGAGCTCCTCGATGGCCTCCTGGCAGCCGGCCACGTCGGCGAACGTGGTCTTCGGCATGTCCTTGCTGATCAGCTTGGCCTTGGACTTGGCGAACTGCATGACCCGGCCGCCGCCGCCCTGGACCTGGTTCATCAGGAACAGGAACAGCAGGATGATCAGCACGAACGGCAGGAACGTCGCCAGGATCGAGCCCAGCAGGCTCGGCTGCGGGTTCTCCGAGTTGGACTTCTCGATCGCGCCCTGCTCGACCTGCTCCTGAGCCAGCGCGAGGATGCTCTGCTGCTGGCCGCTCACCCAGGACGCGCTGATCTTCTCGTCGTCGTCGAGGGTGGCCTGGATCTCCTGGTCACCGTCGATGAACGTGATCTCCTTGACGGAGCCGTCCTTGATGTGGGCGACCATCTCGGAGGTCTCGACCTGCTGGTACCCGCCGTTGGGCGAGAGGTACTGCAGCGCGACGAGGACGCCGACGACTGCGATGACGATCCACAGCCACGGGCCACGGAAGATGCGCTTGAAGTCCATGATCCGGTCATTGTTTCACCCGAGGCGCCGCAAACGAAGTGCGGGCCGTCCGGGGCGGACCAGCGGCCCTGGAGCCGAGGCTGTGGACGGCTTCCGGCGCGGGTGCGCCGGAAGCCGTCCTCAGGAGTACACGTGCGGCGCGAGCGTCCCGATCGAGCGCAGGTTGCGGTAGCGCTCGTCGAAGTCGAGGCCGTAGCCGACCACGAACTCGTTGGGGATGTCGTAGCCGACGTACTTCACGTCGACGCTCATCTGCTGCGCCTCCGGCTTGCGGAGCAGCGTGCAGATCTCGACCGAGGCCGGGCCGCGGGAGTTCAGGTTGGAGATCAGCCAGGACAGAGTGAGGCCGGTGTCGATGATGTCCTCGACGACCAGGACGTGCCGCCCGCTGATGTCGGTGTCGAGGTCCTTGAGGATGCGTACGACGCCCGAGGACTTCGTGCCGGACCCGTAGGACGAGATCGCCATCCAGTCCATCTCGACGTGCCGGCTGAAGTGGCGCGCCAGGTCCGCCATCACCATGACGGCGCCCTTCAGGACGCCGACCAGCAGGATGTCCTTGCCTTCGTAGTCGGCCTCGATGGCCGCCGCCAGCTCACCGAGGCGGTCCTGGATCTGCTTCTCGGTGAAGAGGACGTCCACCAGGTCGCCCTCGATGTGCGATTCGTCCATGAGCGTCAGCCTCCCACAGCGTTCCCGGCGGTCCCATCGGAGCCCTCCACCACGATCCGCTCCCCCATCCGGCGGCCGCGACGGTGCCCGGGGAGGTCGACCCAGCGCTGGCCGCGGTACGCCGTGACCAGCTCGTCGAGCGCCAGCACGTGCACCCGGAACAGCTCGCTCGCCGGCGCACCCGCCTCGAGCGCGGCCAGCCGCAGCACGCGCCGCCGGACGGCCGCAGGAAGGGACGCGAGCACGGCGACGTCGAGCCCGTCGTCGCGCCGGGCGTCGGCGTACGCCTGGTCGGAGATCGCGTCCAGTGCCGAGACGTCCTCCTGCAGCTGCTCGGCCGTGCGGGCGAGGGTGGCGGCCACGCCGGGCCCGAGCTCGCGCTCCAGGGTCGGCATCACGACGTGCCGCACCCGCGCGCGGGTGAAGCGCGGGTCGTCGTTGTGCGGGTCGGTCCAGAACTCGATGCCTTCGGCCCGGCACGCCGCCTCGGTCTGCTCACGGGTGACGTCGAGCAGCGGCCGCCGGACGTCGTCGTACGACGCCCGCATGCCCGCGATGGACCGACCGCCCGAGCCACGGGTCAGCCCGAGCAGCACGGTCTCGGCCTGGTCGTCCCGCGTGTGACCCAGCAGCACGACGCCGCCGGTCCGCTGGGCGACCTCCTCGAGCACGGCGTAGCGCGCCTCGCGCGCGGCCGCCTCGGGACCCTGGCCGGTCGCATGCACGTCGACCCGGACGGTCATCGTCTCGTCGGCGCCGAGGGCGGCCATCTGCGAGACGACGCGCTCGGCCTGCGCCTGCGAGCCGTCCTGCAGACCGTGGTCGACGGTGACACCGAGCACGCGGCGGCCCTGCTTGTGTCCCTCGACCGCCGCGGCCGCGAGCAGGGCGAGCGAGTCGGCTCCGCCCGAGCAGGCGACGACGACCTGGCGTCCCGCGGGCTCACGCTCCAGCGTCCGGCGTACGGCGAGCCGGACCGCGGCGACAGCGGGGTCGAGGCTCACCCGTGGACGCGGCGCACCCAGGCGGCGGGGTCGGAGATCTCGACGCGAGACGGCAGGTGCGCCGGCTCGGCCCACACGGCGTTGAAGCCGTCCATGCCGACCTGGTCGAG
>NZ_CAMPGZ010000328.1 GCF_946885725.1 uncultured Nocardioides sp. | reverse complement strand
ACGTTCCAGCTGATCGTGAAGCCGAAGATCTCGGTCTCCCAGCCGGGCATGATCCGGAGCAGACCTTCGGCGAAGCCCATGTACCAGTCGGGCTGCGAGCCGGCGGTGACCTCGGCGGGGTTGTAGGGGCCGTAACGCCACACCGGGTTGATGCTGAGCAGGCCGCCCATCAGCGCGGTGACGCCGAAGACGATGAAGAAGTAGCCACCGGCCTTGGCGGCGTACACCGGGAGCATCGGGTAGCCGACGACGTTCTCGTTGGTGCGGCCGGGGCCGGGCCACTGGGTGTGCTTCTGGTACACGAGCAGCAGCATGTGCAGCCCGATGAGGGCGAGCAGGATGCCCGGGATGAGCAGCACGTGGACGATGTACAGGCGCGGGATGATCACGTCGCCCGGGAACTCGCCACCGAACATGAAGAACGACATGTAGGTGCCGAGGACGGGCGTCGCCTTGACCAGGCCGTCTGCGATCCGCAGGCCAGTGCCGGAGAGCAGGTCGTCGGGCAGCGAGTAGCCGGCGAAGCCCTCGATGACGCCGAGCAGCAGGAGCAGCAGACCGATGATGTAGTTGAGCTCGCGCGGCTTGCGGAACGCGCCGGTGAAGAACACTCGCATCATGTGCACGAACATCGCGGCGATGAACAGCATCGCCGACCAGTGGTGCATCTGCCGCATCAGCAGGCCGCCGCGTACGTCGAACGAGATGTGCAGGGTCGAGGCGTAGGCCTCGGACATGTGCAGGCCGCGGAGCTGGTCGTAGGAGCCCTCGTAGACGACCTCGGCCATGCTCGGCTTGAACCAGAGCGTCAGGAAGGTGCCGGTGAGCAGGAGCACGATGAAGCTCCACAGCGCGATCTCACCCAGCAGGAACGACCAGTGGTCGGGGAAGACCTTGCGGATCTGCTTCTTCGACGCGGTGGCGAGGCCGGTCCGGTCGTCGACCCAGCTCAGCAGGCCGCCGAGGGGGTTCGCCCGTGGCGCCGTGGCCGGCTTGGTGCCGTTGGTGGTTGCATGACTCATGTTTGTCACCCGCGTTCCCAGAAGCTAGGGCCGACCGGCTCAGTGAAGTCGCTCTGAGCCACGAGATACCCCTCGTCGTCCACCATAAGTGGCAGCTGGGGAAGTGCCCGCGCGGCCGGACCGAAGATCACCTTGCCGTTGTCCGCCAGGTCGAACGTCGACTGGTGGCAGGGGCAGAGGAGGTGGTGGGTCTGCTGCTCCCACAGGGAGATCGGGCACCCGACGTGGGTGCAGATCTTGGAGTAGCAGAGCACGCCCTCGACGCCCCAGTTCTCCCGGCCCGGGGCCGGCGTGATGTCCTCGGGGCGCATCTTCACCAGGATCACGGCCGCCTTGGCCTTCTCCTGCTGGAGCCGCACTCCCTCGTAGAGCGGCTCGCCCTCCTCGTCCTCCTCGAAGAAGACCGAGGGCTCGGCGTTGACCAGCTGACCGATCTCCATCTGGTCCGCGCGGATGGGCTCGCCCGACACGTCGTTGACCACGCGCATGCCGGGCGCCCAGACGGTGCGCTCGAGCTTGGTGCCCGGCAGTGGGCCGAGGTCGCGCAGCGCCACGATCGCGGGCAGGCCCAACGCGGCGACCGCGCCGATGAGTGAGTTGCGGATCAGCGGCCGGCGGCCGATGCCCGAGTCGGCGATGCCCTGGTTGACCGCCGCGACCGCGAACTCGCGGTCGGCGTCGGGGGAGCGCACCGGGTGCCGGGGTTCCACGATCTCCACGTCGCTCATCAGCTTGCGCGACAGCTGGACCACGCCGATGCCCAGGAGCAGCAGCGCCAGGCCCAGCGTCAGGCCGAGGAACACGTTGGAGGCGCCGTAGCCCAGGAACAGGTCGGGGTCGTCGCCGATGTCGAACGTGAAGTAGGCGACGCAGAAGAGCACGGCCATCAGCGTGGACAGGCCGAACATCGTGGCGACCTGACGCTCGGCGCGCTTCTCGGCACGCTCGTCGATGTCGGTCGGGCGCGGCTTGTGCTCGTGCATCCCCGGGTTGGGGACCGGCTCCTCCGGCTCGTGCTTGACGATCTCGTCCGTGCGGTCCATCAGGACTGGGCTCCCTTCTTGGAGCGCGTGGAGGCGGAGGTGACCCAGACGGCGAAGCCGACCAGCGAGCCGATGCCGACGATCCAGGCGAAGAGACCCTCGCTGACCGGACCGAACGCGCCCATGTTGCCGCCGCCGTACCGCGGGGTCTCCTCGATGCTCTTCAGGTAGGCGATGATCTCGCGCTTCTCCTCGGGCTTGAGCACGTCGTCGGAGAAGACCGGCATCTGCTGCGGACCGGTCAGCATCGCCTCGTAGATGTGCCGGGGCGAAACGCCCTCGAGGCTGGGGGCGTACTTGCCGCCCGGCAGGGCGCCGCCGGACGCGGCGAAGTTGTGACAGGCCGTGCAGTTGGTCCGGAAGAACTCGCCACCGCGGACGATGGCCTCCTCGCGCTCCTCCTCAGGGATCGTCTCCGGGTCGTAGGCCTCCCGCTCGGGGATGGCGGGGCCGGGGCCGAGGGAGGCGACGTACGCCGCCAGCGCGGCGATCTCCTCGTCGGTGTACAGCACGTCCTTCTTGGGCGCCTGCACGCCCGGGCGTGC
>NZ_CAMPGZ010000327.1 GCF_946885725.1 uncultured Nocardioides sp. | reverse complement strand
CTGCCGGGGCTCGACCTTGTGCCGCTTCCCCACGTCGATGCGGTACGTCGCCAGCGGTGGTCCGTCGCCGCGGCGAGGTGCCCGCTCGGGACGCTTCGCCCCGGCCTTGTCGTCCCGGAACGTCGCGGGGGCGGGAGCGGCGGACTCCTCGAGCAGCAGCGGCGTGTCGCCCTGCAGGACGACCGCCAGCGCGGCGGCGACGTCCACCTCCGGCACGTCGTGCTCGCGCACGTAGTGGCTCACGACGTCGCGGAAGAACGACAGCCGGTCGGCGTCGCCGAGGGCGCTGGTGATGGCGTCGTCGAAGCGGGCCAGCCGGGTGACGTTGACGTCGTCGACGCTCGGCAGCGGCACCTGGGTCAGTGGCTGGCGGGTGGTCTTCTCGATCGCCTTGAGCAGGTAGCGCTCGCGGGGGGTGACGAACGAGATCGCCTCGCCGCTGCGCCCGGCCCGGCCGGTGCGGCCGATCCGGTGCACGTAGGACTCCGGGTCGGTGGGGATGTCGTAGTTGACGACGTGGCTGATCCGCTCGACGTCGAGGCCGCGGGCGGCGACGTCGGTGGCGACGAGGATGTCGAGCTTGCCGTCGCGGAGCTGGTTGATCGTGCGCTCGCGCTGTGCCTGGGCGACGTCGCCGTTGATGGCGGCGGCGGAGAAGCCACGGGCGCGGAGCTTCTCGGCGAGGGTCTCGGTCTCGTTCTTGGTGCGGACGAAGACGATCATCCCCTCGAAGTTCTCGACCTCGAGGAAGCGCGTGAGCGCGTCGACCTTCTGCGGGTAGGACACGATCACGTAGCGCTGGGTGATGTTCGTGGCCGTCTGGGTCTTGTTCTTGACCGTGATCTCGGCCGGGTCGTGCAGGTAGCGCTTGGACATCCGGCGGATCTGCTGCGGCATCGTCGCGGAGAACAGCGCGACCTGCTTGGTCTCGGGTGTGTCCTTGAGGATCGTCTCGACGTCCTCGGCGAAGCCCATGTTGAGCATCTCGTCGGCCTCGTCGAGCACCAGGTAGCGCAGCTCGGTGAGGTCGAGGGTGCCCCGGTCGAGGTGGTCCATGATCCGCCCGGGCGTGCCGACCACGATGTGCACGCCGCGCCGCAGCGCGCTGAGCTGCACGCCGTACCCCTGGCCGCCGTAGACCGGCAGCACGTGCACGCCCTTGACGTGCGCGGCGTAGCGCTCGAACGCCTCACAGACCTGCAGCGCGAGCTCGCGCGTCGGCGCGAGCACGAGCGCCTGCGGCGTCTTCTGCTTGAGGTCGATCCGGGACAGGATCGGCAGCGCGAAGGCCGCGGTCTTGCCGGTGCCGGTCTGCGCGAGGCCGACGACGTCGCGGCCCTCGAGCAGAGTGGGGATGGTGGCGGCCTGGATCGGCGACGGTGTCTCGTAGCCGACCTCCTGCACCGCCTTGAGCACGCGCGGGTCGAGATCGAGATCGGCGAACGTCGTCATGGCACAACCGTATTGGTCGGGTCACACCTTCGGCGCCCGCGGGCTCCGCTTGTACGACGACACCGTCGGATCGCCTTCCACCCAGAACCGCCACTCGACGTCGTGCGCGACGCTGATCCCGACCCGCGGGCCGCGCGCGATCCGCTCCGGCGGGACCGGCGAGGCGCCCAATGTGAGGTGGTGGGTCAGGTCGAGACCGTCCTGGTGCCGCTGGATGCCGAGGGCCTGGCAGAGGTTCGCGGGACCGCGGGCGAGCTCGACGTCCCGGCGGCCGCCGCGTCGCTCCCGGGCGATCTGGATCCCGTCGACGACCTCCCCCGCGCGCAGCAGCACCGCCGATGCGCGCCCGTCGCGGCCGCAGACCACGTTGGCGCACCAGTGCATGCCGTAGGAGAAGTAGACGTAGAGCCGGCCGGGCGGCCCGAACATCACCGCGTTGCGGGCGGTCATGCCCCGGTAGGCGTGCGAGGCCGGGTCGTTGGGCCCGTCGTACGCCTCGACCTCCGTCAGCCGCACGGTGACCCCGGCGTGCGTCAGGTGCGCCCCCAGCAGCGCCGGCGCCACCTCGGCGACGGGCTGCAGGAGGACGTCAGGCCAGCCAGGCACGGTGGTCTGCGACGACGCCACGGAGCTCGGCGAGCTGCTCGCGCACCCGCTCGGGCGCGGTGCCGCCGCGCCCGTTGCGCGAGGCGACGGAGCCCTCGACGGTCAGCACGGACCGGACCTCGGGCTTGAGGTCCGGCGAGATAGATGCGAGCTGCTCGTCGGTGAGCTCGTCGAGCTCGACGCCGAGCTCCTCGCAGCGCCGCACGCACTCCCCCGCGACCTCGTGGGCGACGCGGAACGGCACACCCTGGCGCACCAGCCACTCGGCGACGTCGGTGGCCAGCGAGAAGCCCTGCGGCGCCAGCTCGGCCATCCGCTCGGTGTTGAACGTCAGCGTCGCGACCATGCCGGTGAACGCCGGCAGCAGCACCTCGAGGGTGTCGACGGAGTCGAAGACCGGCTCCTTGTCCTCCTGCAGGTCGCGGTTGTAGGCCAGCGGCAGCGCCTTCAGCGTGGTCAGCAGCCCGGTGAGGTTGCCGACGACGCGGCCCGCCTTGCCGCGCGCGAGCTCGGCGATGTCGGGGTTCTTCTTCTGCGGCATGATGCTCGACCCGGTCGA
>NZ_CAMPGZ010000326.1 GCF_946885725.1 uncultured Nocardioides sp. | reverse complement strand
CCGGCGTCTCGCACAGCCCCGACGAGCACGCCGAGACCGCGGACTGCCTGGCCGGCGTCACCGCGCTCGCCGACACCATCGAGCTGCTGGCGGGTGAACGGTGAGCAGTTGGTGGCTCGAGCGGGCGCTGCTGCCCGACGGAGTGGTCGAGGGCGTGCGCGTCGAGGTGGCGGACGGCCGGTTCACCTCGGTCGCCAAGGGTGTCGAGCCCGGTGACGCGACGCGGCTGCCCGGGCTGACCCTTCCCGGGCTGGCCAACTGCCACAGCCACGCGTTCCACCGCGCTCTCCGCGGGCGAACGCAGGAGGACCGCGGCACGTTCTGGACCTGGCGCGAGCAGATGTACTCCCTCGCCTCGCGGCTCGACCCCGACTCCTACCTCCTGCTCGCACGTGCGGCGTACCGCGAGATGGCGCTGGCCGGCATCACCTCCGTGGGCGAGTTCCACTACCTGCACCACGGCCCCGACGGCACGCCGTACGACGACCCCAACGCGATGGGCCACGCGCTCGTCGAGGCCGGGCGCGAGGCGGGCGTGCGGGTGGTGCTGCTCGACACCTGCTACCTCGCGGCCGGCATCGGGCGTGCGCCAGAGGGAGTGCAGCGCCGGTTCAGCGACGGGACCGCGGACGCGTGGGCGGAGCGCGTCGAGGCGCTCGACGTGCGGCACCGGGGCGCGGCGGTGCACTCCGTCCGCGCCGTCCCCCGCGACCAGGTCCCCGTGGTGGCCGACTGGGCGCGACGCCACGAGGCGCCGGTGCACGTGCACCTCTCCGAGCAGGTGGCGGAGAACGACCAGTGCCTCGACGCGTACGGCGTCACGCCGACCGCGCTGCTCGACGGGGCCGGCGCGCTGGGCGAGCGCACCTCGGCGGTGCACGCGACCCACCTGACGGACGCGGACATCGCGCTGCTCGGCACGTCTCGCACGCACGCCTGCTTCTGCCCGACCACCGAGCGCGACCTCGGCGACGGCATCGGCCCCTCGCGGCAGCTGCACGAGGCCGGCGCGCCGCTCACGCTCGGGTCCGACAGCCACGCAGCCGTCGACCTGTTCGAGGAGATGCGCGCGGTCGAGCTCGACGAGCGGCTGGTCAGCCAGCAGCGCGGCCACTGGGCGACCGACGAGCTGCTCGCCGCGGCCACCGTCACGGGGCACCGCTCGCTCGGCATCGACGACGCCGGGCGCATCGAGGCCGGGGCGCGCGCCGATCTCGTCACGCTCGACACCGCGAGCCCCCGCACCGCCGGCACGGGCGGCGGCGAGACGACCGCGGTGTTCGCGGCCACCGCCGCCGACGTCGTGCACGTCGTCGCCGACGGGGTCGTGGTCGCCACCGCCGGCGACCGGGCCGAGGTGGGCGCCGAGCTCGAGACAGCGATCCGGAAGGTGTGGGACCTGGCATGACCTCGCTGCTGCTCACCGGCATCGCCGAGCTGACGACGCACGACCCGGCGCACGGCCCCGACCCGCTGCCGGACGGCGCGCTCGTCGTCGAGTCCGGCCGCATCGCCTGGACCGGCCCCGCCCGCACCGCCCCCGCGGCCGACACGTCGTACGACGTAGGCGGGCGGGCGGTCATCCCCGGCTTCGTCGACTCCCACTCGCACCTGGTGTTCGCCGGCGACCGCGCCCAGGAGTTCGCGGCGCGGATGACCGGCACGCCGTACTCCGCCGGCGGCATCCGCACCACCGTCGCCGCCACCCGCGCCGCCACCGACGAGCAGCTCACCGCCAACGTCGCGCGGCTCGTCGACGAGATGCGCCGGCAGGGCACGACGACGGTCGAGATCAAGAGCGGCTACGGCCTCAGCGTCCGCGACGAGGCGCGCAGCCTGGTGGTGGCGCGGCAGTTCACCGACGAGACCACCTTCCTCGGCGCGCACGTGGTGCCGGAGGGGACGACGCCGGAGGAGTACGTCGAGCTCGTCACCGGCCCGATGCTCGAGGCGTGCGCGCCGCACGCGCGGTGGGTCGACGTGTTCTGCGAGCGCGGCGCGTTCGACGTGGACCAGGCCCGAGCGGTGCTCGCCGCCGGTGCCGCGGCCGGACTGCGCGGCCGGCTGCACGCCAACCAGCTCGGACCCGGGCCGGGCGTCCGGCTGGCGTGCGAGCTCGGCCTCACCGCTGTCGACCACTGCACGTACCTCGACGACGCCGACGTCGCCGCCCTCGCCGACTCGGGCACGGTGGCGACGCTGCTCCCGGGCGTCGAGTTCTCCACCCGTTCGCCGTACCCGGACGCCCGCCGCCTCCTCGACGCCGGCGTCAGCGTGGCGATCGCCAGCGACTGCAACCCGGGCTCCTGCTACACCTCCTCGATGCCGCTGTGCATCGCCCTCGCCGTGCGCGAGATGAAGCTGTCGCCGGCCGAGGCCGTCCGCGCCGCGACCCTCGGCGGCGCCGCCGCACTCGACCGCGACGACGTCGGCCACCTGCGCCCCGACGCGCGTGCGGACCTGGTGGTTCTGGAAGCGCCGTCGGCGATCCATCTCGCCTATCGTCCCGGCGTACCGCTGGTACGTGAGGTGTACGTAGGCGGCCGCCGCACCTGAAACCGTCGCCCGCCGACCCGGCTCGAACCTCCCGCGCAACCCCGCCGACCCGGCTCGAACCTC
>NZ_CAMPGZ010000325.1 GCF_946885725.1 uncultured Nocardioides sp. | reverse complement strand
TCGCCAGACCTGCGTGTTCCCGTGGTGCACCCGCCCGGTCCGGCGCACCGACTGCGACCACGTCGTCCCTCACGCCGACGGCGGAAGCACTTGTACGTGCAACATCGCCCGACTCTGTCGTAGGCACCCTCGACGTCACCCCCACCGACACCTGCCGCCGGTCGGCCCGCCGACACGTCCACCTCGTCCCGGACCCGTAGCCACCTCGCCCCGCACCCCGCACTAGGTGGGGTCAATGGCATGCCGGTGACAGCCGAGTCAGCCGGCCGACCTGGCAGCCGCCTCGATCTCCTCGCGTCGCGCCGTCCAGAAGGCTCCGTCGTGCTGCGGTTCGGCCATCGCCTTCGCGTCAGTACCGACCGCCCCGTCGAGCTCTTCGCGGAGGATGTCGGCGTGGCCGGCATGCCGGCTTGTCTCGGCGAGCAAGTGAACGAGGATGTTGAACAGGGGCACATCGGCGTCGTTCCACCACGCCACACGGCCCGTGGCATCCAGGGTGAGCGCGTCCACCGTGGCGTCGCTGTGCGCCCACACCCGTCGGTAGCGGTCGACGATGTCGCTCCGGGACTCGCGCTCGGTCGCCCAGCTGTCGGCGAGCTCCGCGGCTTCGTCGTCCCAGCGCGGCAGGGGTTCGGGGAAGGGCCGGCCGAAGACCTCGCCGAGGTACCGGGCCTCCCAGGTCGCCAGGTGCTTGACCAGGCCCAGCAGGTTGGTCCCGGTCACGGTCATCGGACGGCGGACGTCGTACTCCGACAGCCCGTCGAGCTTGGCGACCACCGCCTCGCGCTCGTGCTTCAGGTAGTTGTGCAGGCTGGCCTTCGCGGCGTCGGCGTCCATGGGGCAGCACCCTGCCACGAGCGGGAACGGTCCCAGGCAACCGCCGCGCGCCACGATGCGTCCCACCGTCATGGAGGGGGCGACATGACACGCCGCCGACCGCGACGCCGCGTCACGGTCATCGCCGTCGCGTGCCTCATGACAGTGGTCATGGCCGGCTGCGGGAGCGGGACGAGCGCAGACGACGACCGCACCCAGGACGACGCCTGGACCCCGTCGACGCCGGCACGTCCCTTGCCGGACGGATGGCGGTGGGAGTCGTTCGGTGGTGTGCAGGTCGGCGTACCCGGCGACTGGGGCTGGGACAACGGCAGCCAGCGCATCAGCCAGTGGTGCGTGGACGGTCGGCCCGCTCAACCCGGACCGGCGGTGGGGCGGCCGGGCGTCTCGACGCTCGTCGCCTGCAGGGACGTCGACGAGGGTGTCCCCAGCGAGATGCTCGTACGCCGCACCGGCGAGATCGTCGCCTTCGAGCCGATCACCGGCGACCCGCCGCCGCCCGACCAAGGGGACCGGCGCACCGTGACCGTGGGCGAGGTCGCCGTCCTCATCCAGACGCGCGACCCCCAGCTGCGCCAACGGATCGCCGAGACGGTCCACGAGGTCGACGTCGACGCGTACGGGTGTCCGGCCGACGACCCAGCCGCGCACCGCCCGCAGAACCGCCCGCCCGACGTCGGTGACCTCGCCGACCTCGTCGACGGCGCCGGATCGAGCCACATCGTGGTGTCCGCCTGCAAGTACCGCATCGACTACCCGGACCAGCCGGCCGATCCCCCACCGCTGCTCGCCTCCAAGCTGTTCACCGGCTCCGAGGCGGAAGAGCTCGTCGACGCCATCCTGGCCGCGCGACCCGGAGGCGGGCCGAACGCTCCCGACCAGTGCAAGGCCGAGTACGCCTACGGCGATGAGCTCACGGTCCTGCACGTCCATGTCGCCGGCCAAGCGGGCAACGAGGCAACCGGCCAACGGGTGGTGGTCACCTACAGCGGCTGCGACCACAACGGCATCGACGACGGCCACACCGTGCGCCGTCTCCACCGCGACGTACTGGCACCGCTCAGTCGGGACGCGCTCGCGTTCACCGACGGCTTCTCCGCCGTCCTCGACAACCTCATCTGACGCCGGACGGGTCAGGCACCGGCGATCAGCGGCGGAAGCCACCCCCGGAGTTGAACGCCTGCCCCGCCATCCACTCACCCTCGTCGCTGACGAGCCACGCGACCAGCCGCGCCGCGTCGTCGGGCTGACCGAAGCGGTGTTGTGGGAAGCGTTCGAGGAGCGCGTCGGGGGCGTCGTCGAGGTAGCCGGTGTGACGGGTCCGGGGTTGATCATGCTGAGCAGGATCCCCTTGCCGGCGAGGTGGTCGGCCACCGACCAGGTCGCGCCGGCCAGCGCGGCCTTGGAAACCGCCTACGCCAGGTTGTCACCCGTCGGGCCCAGCATCTGCCCAGACGTCATCCAGATCACCCGACCGTCGACGCCGTACTCCTCCACGTCGTGGGGACGGTGGTGGTGCACCGCCAAGGAGGCTCCCATCGCGGCGAGCCGGGACGCCACCGCGAAGCCGATCCCGCGCCTGCGACTGACACCCGTGACGGGTGCGGTTCTCCCGGCTAGCGACGGCGGCATGGAGGGACGGGACAGTACCGACGCGGGCCTACTTGTCCGGGGCACGCCAGCCGCTTGCGCGCATCTCCTCGGTGATCTCCCTCTGGTCGGCGAGACGCTCTCGCTCGTCCGCAGCGCGGTCTCGTTCATCGGCCGCGCGTTCCCGCTTGTCGGC
>NZ_CAMPGZ010000324.1 GCF_946885725.1 uncultured Nocardioides sp. | reverse complement strand
GCGTTGCCGCCGTAGCCGGAGCCGTAGGACCAGATCGCGCGCTCCTCGGGGAACTGCACGATGTACTTGGTCTCGTTGCACGGCCAGGCGACGTCCTGCTCGCCCTCGGCCAGCGGCTTGCCCACGGAGTGCAGCGCCGGGACGAAGTCGGCGTCGGTCTCCTCCATGCGGCGCAGCACGTGGGTGCCCATGCGGGCCATGACCTTCATGGAGACGACGACGTACGCCGAATCGGTGATCTCGACGCCGAACATCGGCTTCTCGGCCTCGAGGTGGCCCATGACGAACGGGACGACGTACATCGTCCGACCGCGCATGCAGCCCCGGTAGAGGTCCGTCATGATCCGCTTCATCTCGTCCGGCGCCATCCAGTTGTTGGTGGGGCCGGCGTCCTTCTCGTCCACCGAGCAGATGAAGGTGCGGTCCTCGACGCGTGCGACGTCGGTGGGGTCGGACTGGGCGAGGAAGCTGTTGGGCTTCTTCTCCTCGTTGAGGCGGACGAAGGTGCCGCTCGCGACCAGCTCCTCGGTCAGCTGGTTCCACTCGGCGTCGTCGCCGGTGCACCAGTGGATACGGTCGGGCTGGGTCAGCTCCGCGACCTCCTGGACCCAGGACAGGATCCGGGCGTGGGTGGTCGGGGCCGACTCGGTGCCGGTGCCCTCGGTGATGGTCGTGTCGGTCGTCATGCCAACAGGTCCTCTCGCGCTTCTCGCCCCCGTGACGGGGACGGCCACCGCACCCAGGCAGGGCCGGTGGTGTGGTCGGGGATCGTCCTCGCCGCGCCCTTGCAGCTGGTCCGTGTGGCTCGCCGTACCTCCGGGACGGGAGATGGCCGGCGAGGTGTTCGTGAATGTACGCACAATCTCCGGGGCCGGGCTATTGGACCGATCCAAGGTGTGACCGGGCTTAACGAGGTTGTGTGGCAGTGCCTTCGGGCCTGTTCGAGCTCCTGGGACCGTGTGGGATTTCGGCGGCGTTTGCGCAGGTCGCGGGTCTGCGGGCAGTCCTGGTGGAACCGGTTTCCAACGCAAGCTCACATCGCCGCGGATGCGCCCGATTCCGTATGTCGCGAGGCGCCTTCGACGGCGCACACTGGGTCATGGCCACCACCGGATCGCTGCCTCGGGCCGGGCGCGACGCCGTGGTGCTCGGCGGAAGCATGGCCGGGCTCCTGTCGGCCGCGGTGCTCGCCCGAGCCTTCGACCACGTCACGATTGTCGAGCGCGACGAGCTCCGCGGGGACGGCGAGGCGCGCCGGGGCGTCCCGCAGGGGCGGCACGTCCACCTGCTGCTGCCGCGCGGAGGCGAGGCGCTCGACGAGCTCTTCCCCGGGCTGACCGCCGAGCTGATCCGCGACGGCGCTCGTTCCTCGGAACGGCTGGACCAGGTGCACTTCGAGGTCGGCGGGCACCAGTTCTGCCAGGACCGCACCGTGGTCGGCACGCCGGTCTACGAGCAGAGCCGACCGTTCCTCGAGGCGCACGTGCTCCGCCGCGTGCGGGCGATGCCCAACGTCAGCGTGCTCGACCAGCACGACGTCGCCGGACTGCGCGCCGACCCCTCCGGCCGCGTCGTGACCGGCGCGCGGGTGGTCTCGCGACATGGTCCCGCCTCAGAGAGGGAGCTGGCCGCCGACCTGGTGGTCGCGGCGACCGGTCGCAACGGCACGGTGCCGGCGTGGCTGACCGAGCTCGGGTACGACGCGCCGGCGGAGGAGGAGGTGCGCGTCGACATCAAGTACGCCACGCGCCGGATGCGCCTCGACCCCGCGCTGATGGCGCCGACCGACGTGATCCTGGTCGGCGCCACGCCGACGAGGCCGACGCTCCTCGGGGCGGCCGCGCAGGAAGGCGACACCTGGATCGTGACGTTCGCGGGCTTCGGGGGACACCACCCGCCTGCCGCGTCGGAGGCTTGGCGATCCTTCGGCGACACCTGGGTCCCGCGCCGCTTCGTCGAGGCGATCCACAAGGGCGAGTGCCTCAGCGATGTGCTGGTGCACCGGTTCCCGTCCAACCTGCGCCGACGCTACGACAAGCTCGACCGCTTCCCGGACGGGCTGATCGTCGCCGGCGACGCGGTGTGCAGCTTCAACCCGATCTACGGCCAGGGCATGACGATCGCAGCGCTCGAAGCGCTCGCGCTGCGCGACTGCCTCGCGCACGGCACCCGCGACCTGCCGCGCCGATACTTCAAGGCCGCGTCCCGTCCGGTGGCGCGGGCCTGGCAGTTCGCGATCGGCGCGGACCTGTCGATGCCGCCCGACGTCGTACCAGGGCCGCGGCCGCTGCCCCTGCGGGTGGTCAACCGCTACCTCGACAGCTACCAAGCGGGCGCCGAGCACGACTCGGTGCTGGCCACGCACTTCTTCGACGTGACCGGCTTCGAGGCGCCGGTGCGCACGCTGTTCGGTCCCGGCAGCCTCGCCCGGATCGTGCAGCAACGGCGCCGTACGCGCGAGGACGCACCGCTGCCGGTGATCTCCGGCTGAGCGCGGCGGAGGTCACGTCGTCCCGATTTCGTGGCGCCTGGGAGCGCACGCTAAGGTGTCCGAGGTCTTCGACTGAGAAGGCCATGCGCCTGTAGCTCAACGGATAGAGCATCTGACTACGGATCAGAAGGTTAGGGGTTCGAATCCCTTC
>NZ_CAMPGZ010000323.1 GCF_946885725.1 uncultured Nocardioides sp. | reverse complement strand
TCAGCGACGCCGTGATGCTGCTGCACGGCAGGACCGTGAGCCACCTCGGGCACGACGGCCGGCTGACCGAGCACGTGCCGCCGCCGTCCGCGACCGTCGCCGAGGACGGGCTCCACTACGACGCCGACGCGGAGTAACGCCGCTACGCCTCCAGGATCACCACGGCGGAGGCGATGCCGGCGTCGTGCGACAACGAGACGTGGATGCTCTTCGCGCCCACCTGGTCGAACCGCGCCTTCACTGACCCACGGATCTCCAGCAGCGGCCGGCCGGTGGACTCGTTGACGACCTCGGCGTCGAGCCAGCCCATCCCGGTCGGAGCGCCGAGCGCCTTGGCGAGCGCCTCCTTGGCCGCGAAGCGCGCGGCCAGCGAGGCGAGGGGTCGCTCGCGCTCGGCCGGCGTGAACAGCCGCGTCCGCAGCGCGGGCGTGCGCTCGAGTGACTCGGCGAAGCGGTCGATGTCGACCACGTCGATGCCGACGCCGACGATCACGAGGGCAGCCCGGACGTCACTCGACGGTGACGGACTTGGCCAGGTTGCGCGGCTGGTCGACGTCGTGACCCTTGACCGTCGCGAGCTCGCACGCGAACAGCTGCAGGGGCACGGTGGCGACCATCGGCTGCAGCAGCGTCGGCACCTTCGGCAGCTTGATCAGGGTGTCGGCGTACGGCGCGACGACGTCGTCGTCCTCCTCGGCCAGCACGATCGTGCGAGCGCCGCGAGCGCGGATCTCCTGGATGCCGCTGACCATCTTGTCGTGCAGGAAGTCCCGGCCACGAGGAGGTACGACGCAGAAGACCGGCAGCTGGTCCTCGACGAGCGCGATCGGGCCGTGCTTGAGCTCGCCGGCGGCGAAGCCCTCGGCGTGGATGTAGGCGAGCTCCTTGAGCTTCAACGCGCCCTCGAGCGCCACCGGGAAACCGGCGTGCCGCCCCAGGAACAGCACGGACCCCGCGTCGACCAGCTCGGCGGCGAGCTCGTTGACGACGGCCGCGTCGTCGAGCATGCGCTGCACGTGCTCCGGCATCTTCTCCAGCTCGTGCACGACCGCGGCGATCTCGTCGCCGTAGCGCGTGCCCCGCACCTGCGCGAGGTACAGCGCCAGCAGGTAGCACGCCACGAGCTGCGTCATGAAGCCCTTGGTCGAGGCGACACCGATCTCCGGCCCGGCGTGGGTGTAGATCACCGCGTCGCTCTCGCGCGGGATCGTCGAGCCGTTGGTGTTGCAGATCGCCAGCACCTTGGAGCGCTGCTCGCGCGCGTGCCGGATCGCCATCAGCGTGTCGGCGGTCTCGCCGGACTGGCTGATCGCGACGACCAGGGTGTCGCGGGTGAGGATCGGGTCGCGGTAGCGGAACTCGTGCGCGAGCTCGACCTCGCACGGGATCCGGGTCCAGTGCTCGATCGCGTACTTCGCGACCAGGCCGGCGTAGAACGCCGTGCCGCACGCGACGATGATGATCTTGTCGACGTCGCGCAGCTCGTCCTCGCTGATGCGGATCTCGTCGAGCTGCAGCCGGCCGGCCTCGTCGTGGCGGCCGAGCATCGAGTCGGCGATCGCCCGCGGCTGCTCGTGGATCTCCTTGCGCATGAACCAGTCGAAGCCGTCCTTCTCGGCGGCCGACAGGTCCCAGTCCACGTGGTACGGCGTCGCCTGCGCGTCGTTGCCCTCGAAGTCGGTGACGCTCACTTCTTCACGAGTGATCGTGACGACCTGGTCCTGGCCGAGCTCGAGCGCCTCGCGCGTGTGCTCGATGAACGCGGCCACGTCGGAGGCGAGGAAGTTCTCGCCCTCGCCGAGCCCGACGACCAGCGGCGAGTTGCGGCGCGCGGCGACCACGCGGTCCGGGTCCTGCGCGTCGACGGCGACGAGCGTGAACGCGCCGTCGAGGCGGCGGCACACCTGCTGCATCGCGGTGGTCAGGTCGGCGCCGTCGGCGACCGCGGCCTCCAGCAGGTGCGCAGCGATCTCGGTGTCGGTCTCGGAGCGCAGCTCGTGGCCGGCGGCCTCGAGCTCGGCGCGCAGCAGCGCGAAGTTCTCGATGATCCCGTTGTGCACGAGCGCGACCCGGCCGTCCTGGCCGAGGTGCGGGTGCGCGTTCTGGTCGGTCGGCGCGCCGTGGGTGGCCCAGCGGGTGTGCCCGATGCCGGTGGTGGCCTCGGGCAGCGGCGAGTCGGCGAGTGCCTTGTCGAGGTTCGCGATCTTGCCGGCGCGCTTCTCGGCCGCGATCTTGCCGTCGACGACCAGCGCCACACCGGCTGAGTCGTAGCCGCGGTACTCCAGCCTGCGCAGGCCCTCCACGACGACGTTCTCGGCCTGCTTCGGTCCGACGTACCCGACGATTCCACACATGGGCCCGAGTCTACGGCGAGCCCTCCGCCCGGACCCGGCACGGTCGGCCGAGCCGGGGACGGCAGAATGCCGGACATGTCGACCGGTCAGGGTCAGGAGCGCGGCCGCGAGTCGGGCCCGTACGTCGAGCTCGACCGCGAGACCTGGGCGGAGCTGGGCAAGTCCCGCAGCCGCTGGGGCGAGCCGCTCTCCGCCGAGGAGATCGATCGGGTCCGCGGCCTCGGCGACGAGCTCGACCTCGACGAGGTGCAGCAGGTCTACCTGCCGCTGTCCCGCCTGCTCTCCCTGTACGTCGAGGCCGCCGGCGCGCTGCACCGCGCCCAGGAGG
>NZ_CAMPGZ010000322.1 GCF_946885725.1 uncultured Nocardioides sp. | reverse complement strand
TCGAGCTTGTCGAGACCACGTCCTATAAACGAACACAGACGTCCGGTGAGCCGTACGTGCGTTAGCCTCGCACCGTGCCCGACTCTCCCGCAACCCCAGGTCCTGGGGATCACGTAGTTCCGGAGCAGTACGTCGGCCTGGTCGACGACGCGGCGGTGTTCCCGCCCGGCAACGCACCACTGTCCGACGCTGTTGAGCAGCACGTCGCGCGACGCAGCGAGCCGTGGAGCACGCTCGTCGGGAGCTTCGTGCTCAAGGACACCGACCTGCCGCAGGTGCGCGGCACGACGGCCCGGCTGTCGGTCGTGTGCACCGGCGGCGCCGGTCAGATCGCCGGCCCGCTCGGGCTGGCCCAGAAGCTCGGGCTCGACGTCGTCGGGCTGGAGATCGCGCTGCGCGACCTCGACGACCTCGCCGGCAACGCACGCCGAGTGGTCGCCGCGGTCGACGAGGCCAAGAGCGGCCTCGACGCCGAGCTCGCCGACGCACTGGACGTCTTCGTCGAGCTGCCCGGTCGGGCCACGCCCGGCTGGCTCGCCGCCGCCGACGAGGTCGCGGCCCGCGAGGACCTCGGCCTGCGGCTGAAGTTCCGCACCGGCGGGCTCGACGCCGACCTGTTCCCGTCCGAGGCGACGCTGGCTTCGTGGATCGAGGCGGCTCTCGACCGCGAGACCCCGTTCAAGTGCACGGCCGGACTGCACAACGCGCTGCGGCACAGAGACCCGGAGACCGGGTTCGAGCACCACGGCTTCCTCAACGTCCTGGCCGCGACGCGCGTCGCGCTCGACGGCGGCGACGTCGAAGCCGCGCTGGCCGAACGGGACGGCGCAGCGCTCGTCGCTGCTCTCCCTGATGCCGACACGCTCGTGCGGACGCGGCGATGGTTCACCTCGTTCGGCTCCTGCAGCGTGACCGACCCGCGCGACGACCTCGTGGCCCTCGGGCTCGTCGCCGCCGACTCGACGGAGGTACCCCGATGACGGTCCAGACCTGGGTCGACGGCGCCGCCGGTTCGCCGTACGACGTCGACAACCTGCCGTACGCCGTCTTCCGGCACGCGACCTGGGAGGGCGAGTCCGGTCGCGTCGGCGTCCGCATCGGCGACCAGGTGCTCGACCTCGCGCCGGTGGCGGCCGGGGACATGCTCGAGGTCGCGCACGTCTTCGAGGAGCCGAGCCTCAACCCGCTGCTCGCACTGGGGCGCGCGCACTGGCACCGCATCCGGCAGTGGATAGTCTCGCTGCTCACCGACCCCGCCGAGCGCGAGCTGGTCGAGCCGCACCTGCTGCCGGTCGACGAGGTGGTGCTCGACCTGCCGTTCCAGGTCGCCGACTACGTCGACTTCTACTGCTCGCTCGACCACGCGTCCAACGTCGGCAAGATCTTCCGGCCGGACGCCGAGCCGCTGATGCCCAACTGGCGGTACCTCCCGGTCGGCTACCACGGCCGCGCCGGCACCGTCGTCGTCAGCGGCACCGACGTGGTGCGTCCTTCTGGTCAGCGGAAGGCCCCGGAAGAGTCCGCGCCGACGTTCGGTCCGTCGCAGCGTCTGGACATCGAGTGCGAGCTCGGGTTCGTGGTCGGCACGCCCTCGACGCTCGGAGAGCGGGTGCCGGTCGACGCGTTCGCGGACCACGTGTTCGGCGTGCTGCCGCTGAACGACTGGTCCGCGCGCGACATCCAGGCCTGGGAGTACGTCCCACTCGGCCCGTTCCTCGGCAAGTCCTTCGCGACCTCTGTGTCGGGCTGGGTCACGCCGTTGGACGCACTGGAGGCGGCACGCGTCGACCTCCCGGGGCAGGACCCGGAGCCGCTCGACTACCTGCGCGTGGGCTCGGGCGCCGGCTACGACATCGAGTTCGAGGTGCTCATCGGCGACCGTGTCGTCAGCCGTCCGCCGTACTCCTCGATGTACTGGTCCCCCGCCCAGATGCTCGCGCACATGACCGTCAACGGCGCGAGCCTGCGCACCGGCGACCTGTTCGCGTCGGGCACGGTGAGCGGGCCGGAGCGCGAGCAGCGCGGGTCGCTCCTCGAGCTGTCGTGGGGCGGCAGCGAGCCGCTCGACGGCGGGCGAACGTTCCTCGAGGACGGCGACACCGTGACGATCCGCGCGACGGCGCCCGGGGCGCTGGGCGGCCGCATCGCGCTCGGTGAGGTGACCGGCACGATCCTGCCGGCTCAGTGACCGCCTATTCCTTCCGGACCGGTTGTCGGCGAGGGAGACGCGGCGCTCGGCTGGCAGCCGGCACGGTTACTGCGAGATCTTCCGCTGGGAAGGCGTGCCCACTCCCGACGCCCCCGACGTGCACTTCCGCATGGAGCTGTGAACAACTTCGGCTCCCGGTTCCACGGTGAGCACGCGGTCTGGCCAGCCTCCGCTCGTCAGGCAGATGGCGAGCGCCGGCGAGTGGGATCTCCCTCTGCGCCGATGCGACGGCGCAGCGGGACGCGGGATCTCGTTCGAACCACATCTCGCGCCGGATGGCAGGCGTCTCCAAGACGCCCCGACGGGCAAGGCAACAGAAACTGTGGACAACTTCCGGCGCGCTTTCCGTTGTGGGTAAGGCGAAACTTCGCTCAGAAACTGTCGGTGGTCCCTGGTTGAGTTCTCTCCATGACGGCACTCCTGGACGCACCGACGGCCCCCGCTGCGGCGGTCGCGTCCGCCCGCGAGACCGTCGC
>NZ_CAMPGZ010000321.1 GCF_946885725.1 uncultured Nocardioides sp. | reverse complement strand
CGGCGACCCGGAGCACGAGAACGCCGACGCGCTGCTGTCCCACGTCGACATCGCGCTCTACGAGGCCAAGGCCCGCGGCAAGGGCGGCGTCGTCTACATCGAGGGGTCCGAGCGCGAGGCGGCCGCCACACAGGTGCGCCTGCGCGAGCAGATCGCCCAGCCCGACCTGAGCCAGTTCCGCCTCGTCTACCAGCCGGTCGTCGACCTGGCCACGCGCCAGGTGCGCGGCGTCGAGGCGCTGCTGCGCTGGCAGCACCCCGAGCTCGGCAACGTGCCGCCCGACGAGTTCATCCCGATGGCCGAGCACGGCGGCTCCATCCAGCGGCTGGGCTGGTTCGTGCTCGAGACGGTGTGCCGGCAGGTCGCCGCGTGGACGCGTGAGGCGCCGCAGCACCGGCTGGCCGTGGGCGTCAACGTGTCGATCCGGCAGCTCGACGAGCCGGACTTCGCCGTACGCGTGTTGGAGCTGATCGACGAGCACGGCCTCGACCGCGACCAGATCATCCTCGAGATCACCGAGCAGTCGCTGGCGCTCGACTTCGAGAACGCCGTCGAGGTCGTCGCGCAGCTGCGGGCCGGCGGTGTGTCGGTGGCGGTCGACGACTACGGCACCGGCTACTCGTCGCTGCAGTACCTCGACCGGTTCGCGGCCGACGTGGTGAAGATCGACCGCAGCTTCGTCTCCAACCTGGTCGCCAACGGGCACACGCAGAAGATCGTCAGCTCGGTCCTCGACATGGCCCGCGGCCTCGACCTGCAGTCGATCGCCGAGGGCATCGAGACCGCCGAGCAGCTCGAGGTCGTCCTGCGGCTCGGGTGCGAGCTCGGCCAGGGCTACCTGTTCTCGCGGCCGGTGGATGCCGAGGCGATCAGTGCGCTGCTCGCGGCCGGTGCGCTCGCCCAGCCGGCGGCGCCGGTGCCGGCCTGACCTTCCGCCGTCGGAGAGGTGTCAGGCCCGCAGCAGCCGCTCGCCCAGCACCACCTCGTCGTCGCGCAGCTCGCCGGCGCCGTACCCCGTCAACCGCCAGCGCACCAGCTCGCCGTCCGGCGTCAGCAGCGACCCCTCGGCCAGCGCCGCGTCGATCAGCCGGCGCACCTGCTCCTCGGCCCTCGGCTCGCAGGCGAACACCACGCGCACGTGCATGCGCCCGTCGTCGGCCGGCGTCACCTCGGTGTGGTGCGCGGCGAGCGGGCACGGCGGCTCGTGCTCCCAGGACCCGCAGAGCGCCATCGTGACCGCGCCGCCGAGCGCGCGGGTGTCGGTGCCGTGGTCGAGCCGTACGTCGGCCACCTGCACGTGGACCTGCCTCATCGCGCTCCCTGCTGCTTCCGCGGTCATGCGTCCTCGCCCCTCTGGTACACGTCCGGGATGTCGTCCCGGTTCTCGTCGCGGGTCTCCTGCTCCTCGATGTGCCGGTAGACCCGGTTGCGGGCCCGCAGCAGCACCGATGCCAGGACGGCGGAGACCAGCGATCCCGCCAGCACGCCGACCTTGACGTGCTCGTGACGCAGGTGATCTTCCTCGAAGGCGAGCTCCCCGATCAGCAGCGACACGGTGAAGCCGATGCCGGCCAGCAGCGCCAGCCCGGCGACGTCGATCCAGGACAGCTCGCCGTCGAGCTGCGCGCGGGTGAACCGCGCCAGGAGGTACGTCGTACCGAACACGCCGACGAACTTGCCGAGGACGAGCCCGAGCGCGACGCCGCCCGCGACGGGATCGCCGAGAGCGCCGCGTAGCCCGTCGAGCCCCCCGATGGCGACGCCGGCGGCGAAGAACGCGAACACCGGCACGGCGACGCCGGCCGACACCGGCCGGATCCGGTGCTCGAACTTCTCGGCGAGGCCCGGCTGCTCCCCGTCGCGGGTGAGGACCGGCACGGTGAAGCCGAGCAGCACGCCGGCCACCGTCGCGTGCACTCCGGACTCGTGCATCGCCACCCACGCGATGACCGCGAGCGGGACCAGCAGCCACGGCGCGGTGATCCGCCGCTGCACCAGCACCGCGAAGATCGCGATCGGGACGAGGGCAGCGGCGAGCGCCCACAGCTTCAGGTCGCTGGTGTAGAAGACCGCGATGATCATGACCGCGAGAAGGTCGTCGACCACGGCCAGCGTGAGCAGGAACGTGCGGAGGCCGGTCGGCAGGTGGGTGCTGATCACCGCCAGCACGGCGAGGGCGAACGCGATGTCGGTGGCGGTCGGGATCGCCCAGCCGCGCAGCGCGCCCTCGGTGTCAGCGCCCGTTGCGGTGACGTTGACGACGACGTACACGATCGCCGGCGCCACCATCCCGCCGACGGCGGCGAGGATCGGCAGCGCGGCCCGGCGCGGGTCGCGCAGGTCGCCGGCGACGAACTCGCGCTTGAGCTCGAGGCCGACGACGAAGAAGAAGATCGCGAGCAGGCCGTCGGCCGCCCAGGTGCCGAGGCTGAGGTCGAGGTGCAGCGCCGACGGCCCGACCCGGAGATCCCGGAGCGCTTCGTAGGAGTCGCCCCAGGGGCTGTTGGCCCAGACGAGCGCGACGACGGATCCGGCGAGCAGTAGTGCGCCACCCACGGTCTCCTGGCGCAGCAGGCCCGCGACGCGGGAGTCCTCCGACCACGAGCCGCGACCGAAGAGGCGGGGAGAGGACTGGCTCATCGGTGTCGGGCTCCTGGCTTGTGGGGTCGCGGACGTCCTGCCGACCAGACTTCCCGGCGCACCGCTCGTCACGCTACCGGGTGGGGTGGGTG
>NZ_CAMPGZ010000320.1 GCF_946885725.1 uncultured Nocardioides sp. | reverse complement strand
GGTCGGTGCGGCGGGGTCGGCCACGAGGCCGACTTGGATCAGGTCCATCTCGGCAGGCTATCCCTGGCGATACTGCAGTGAGGGAGCGTCGGGGCAGCGCCATCGTGCACGGAGAGGGCGGCACTGGTCCGGGTAGCGGCAGAGTGAGTTCGTGGTGGTCATGGAGATTGGGGGCGTATGGATGTTGCCGACAGTCGACCTGGCATACCCGTTCGAGAGGGGCCGCTGGCTGACCCAGAACAGTCCGGCGAACCGAGTGCCCAGTCATGGCACCACCCTTTTCGCCACGTCGCACGCCATCGACTTCGTGCCGGTCGACGAGGAAGGCCGTACGGCGCCTTTCACGGTGGGGTCGCTGCTGCGTTCCGAACCACCTGAGCGGTTCCCGGGCTTCGGGCGAGCCATCCGCGCGCCGGTCGACGGCGTGGTCGTCGGCGTGAATCAGACGGCGCCCGACCACCGGTCGTACCGCGGGTTCCCGTCGCTCGGTTATGCCCTGACCCAGAGTCGCCGGGCGGCAGCGGGCTGGGTGGCGCTGGCCGGCAACCACGTCATGATCGAGACGCGTGAAGGTGTGGTGGTCGCGGTGTGCCACCTGCAGCAACGCAGCGTCGAGGTGCGGCCGGGGCAGAACGTTCGGGTGGGGGAGATGCTGGGGCGTTGCGGCAACTCGGGCAACAGCACCGAGCCGCACGTCCACCTGCAGGCCGTCGACCGCCCGGACGTGCTCCATGCCAGGGCTGTGCCCATCACCTTCGGTGGCCACCTGCCCCGCAACGGCGAGATCGTCGACGCGGGCTAGCGAGGTGGCCGCGGGCGGCCCGAAGCATGTTCTCAGGCGAGCGGATCGAGGCGCGCCACGAGGATGGCCATGTCGTCGTCGGAGACGTGGTCCCCGACGACGTCCGCGAGCGCACGGATGCAGCACATCTCGGGATCGCCGCCCTCTCCGAGCGCGCGGCCAAGCAGGTCGCGGTTCTCGGTGACGGGATCGTTCGAGGAGCCGCTGTGTCCCGGCCGCCGCTCGACGAGCCCGTCGGTGTAGAGGCACAGGAGCGCGCCCGGCGCCAGGTTGACGGTGGTGCTGGTCCGATGGGCGTCGGGAGACACGCCGAGCATGCGATCGGGTGCGAAGTCCGCGGGGAACGCCGGCCTCCCCGGGAGGCCGATGAGTGGTGGGTAGTGCCCGGCGGAGCTGAACAGCCACTGGGTGAACGGGGCGGACGCGACGCCGTAGATGACGGTCGCGAACGCGCCGGGCTCGAAGTGGCAGATCTTGCGGTCCAAGCGCCACAGCACCTCTGCGGGGTCCTCGTGCTCCAAGGCGTAGGCGCGCAGCGAGCTGCGAAGGCGGCCCATCACGATCGCCGACTCCAGGCCGTGACCGACGACATCGCCCATGACCAGGCCGAGGCGACCATCGGGCAGCTCGAACACGTCGTACCAGTCTCCGCCGAGGTCGCCGGCGGCAGGGATGTAGCGGGCCGCGATCGAGACGCCTTCCGGAGCGGTCAGGACGGTCGGTAGCAGACTGCGTTGCAGCGCGAGGGCAGCCGTGTGCTCGGTGACGACGCCCTGCTCGTGCAGCACGGCGCCGAACTCGGCGGCGAACTCGGTGAGCTGTCGCTTCTCGACGTCACTCGCGGGATGGTCGTGCAGGAAGCCGACGTGCAGCACACCCAGCAGCTCACTGCCGTGCATGACGGGCACGCCGAGCAGCGACTGCACGCCCCGATCGACGAGGACGGGGTTCACGACTGTCGCGGCGTTCACCGTCGTCAAGGACACGGGCTGCCGGGTCTGCGCGATCCGCCCGGCGAAGCCCCGCCCCAACGGCACCCGTCGGGCTCGACGCAGGGTGCGCCCCAACCCGACGGTGGCCAGCGGCTCGAGGTGGGTGCGCGTGCTGTCCAGCACGAGCACGGTGCCGGTGTCGGCGCCCATCTCCGAGCGCACTTTGTCGAGCATGCTGCTCAGACCGCCAATCGCCTCGGCGTGGTCATGGGGCGGGGGCGAAAGCGTGTGCGCGCCGACCGGAGTCGGCCCTGGGCCAGCAGTCTTGCGAAGCATGCGCACCTACTCGATAGAACCCTGCCCGAACCCTACTCGTCGGGAGTCATTCTCCTCGGGCGCGAGAGCACACGCAGAACGGGTTGCCTTCCGGGTCTTCCATGACGGTGTAGGCACCCACCGCGCTCGCTCCATGGTCGTGTCTCGCCACATTCCCGCTCCTGGCACCAGCGGAAGGGCCTCCGACCTGGGAACTACCCAGGTCGGAGGCCCTTCTCGTACTCCCGGCTCCTTCGGACCGGACTCAGCGGGTGCGGAACGTCCAGCGCAGCGGCTGCATCCCCGGCTTGGGCTTGGCGTCGAACCGGTTGCCGGCCATGTCCTTGACGGAGCTCTTGACGATGACCCGGTACGCCGACCGCTTGGCGAGGTTGCGTTTGGGATCCAGCCGGACCCGGTGCTTGCCGGGCAGGTAGGTGAGCGTCGCCCGCACCTTCTGGGACGAGCCCTTCTTCTTCAGCACGACCGCGTGCCTGCCGACGGACGACCTGCGCAGCTTCTCGCTCCACGTCACCTTCACGCTGGCGTCACGCTCGACCCGCTTCGCTCCGCGGGCGGGCCGCTTCGTCGTGACCTGCGGCGGCGTCACGTCTGCGGAGCCGCCCGTCGTGCCGGGCGTCGTACCGGCGGTGCCGCCGGGCGCCGGGGCGATCGAGAACGAGCCGGTGGCCAGGGAGTTGAACCAGTCCTCGATGTTGTCGTAGCCGTTGCCGTTCACGCGCCGGACGCTGCCGGCGACG
>NZ_CAMPGZ010000319.1 GCF_946885725.1 uncultured Nocardioides sp. | reverse complement strand
GTGCCGCATGAACCATCCGTCGGTCGCGGCGAGCACGTCCTGCTCGCCGCCGGTCGAGCGGCGGGGGCTCATCCGACCAGCAGCTCGCGGGTCTTGGCGACGTCGTCGTGCATCCGCGCGACCAGGCCGTCGACGCTGTCGAAGCGCAGCATGCCGCGGATCCTTCCGACGAAGGACACCTCCACCTCCACGCCGTACAGCTCGAGGTCGTCGCGGTCCAGCACGTAGGACTCGACCCGGCGCTCCCGCTCCCCCGCGAACGTCGGGTTGGTGCCGACGCTGATCGCGGCCGGGAACTGCTCGCCGGTGTCGAGGCGGCGGAGGTACCCGGCATACACGCCGTCGGCGGGCGCCGCGGCGACGCCCTGGGTCGGCACGTTGGCGGTCGGGAAACCGAGCTCGCGACCGCGCTTGTCACCCTCCACGACGACACCCCGCACGGTGAACGGCCGACCGAGCGCCTCGGCGGCGCCCTCGACGTCGCCGGTGGCGAGGCACTGGCGGACGTACGTCGAGGACCAGACCTGCGGACCGCCGTCGAGAGCGATGCCTTCGGCGGTGAAGCCGTGCTCCTCACCGAGCTCGCGCAGCGTCGCCACGTCACCCGACGCCCGGTTGCCGAACCGGAAGTTGGCGCCGACGACCACGGCACCGGCGTGCAGGGTGTCGACGAGGACGGTCTTCACGAACTGCTCCGGCGTCCAGGCGGCCATCTCGCGTGAGAACGGCAGCACCAGCACGGCGTCGACGCCGGCCTCCGCGAGCAGCCGCACCCGGGTCTCGATCGTGGTCAGCGTGGGCGGGGCGTGCTCGGGGCGCAGCACAGCCATCGGGTGCGGGTCGAACGTGACCGCGACGACGCAGTCGAGACCCTTGTCGCGCGCGACCTCGGCCGCGCGGGAGATGACGTGCTGGTGGCCGCGGTGCACGCCGTCGAAGTTGCCGATCGTGACGACCGTGCGGCCCAGGTCGGCCGGCACGTCGTCCAGGGCGCGCCAGGTGTCGGTGCCGGATGTCACGCGGAGAAGCCTCCCACACGCGTCACCGGTCTAGCCGGTGAGGACGGCGACGGGCCTGGCCCGGTCACCCTCCTGCCGGTACAGCGCCAAGAACGCTCCGCCGGGCGCGAACACCGCCACCGGCACGTCGCCCTCGACACCGAGGTCGACGTCGAGCGGGCGGCCGAACGTCACGTCCCGCGCGCCGTCGACGTCGAGCTCGTAGGTCGGGAAGCACCGCCGCGCGACCTCGCTGATGTCGAGCATCGTGAAGGAGTCGGCGAGCTCGTCGAGGGTGTGCGCGTCGTCGATGGTGAACGGTCCGACGGCGGTACGGCGGAGCGCGGTGAGGTGCCCGCCCACGCCGAGCTCCTCGCCGAGGTCACGCGCGAGGGCGCGGATGTAGGTGCCGCTGCTGCACCGGACCGACAGGTCGACGTCGACCCAGGGGTCCTCGTGCCGCACGTCGGTCACGACGAGCTCGTGGATGGTCACCTCGCGCTCGGGGAGCTCGACCTGCTCGCCGGCACGCACGCGGGCGTAGGCCCGGCGGCCGTCGACCTTGATCGCGGACACGGCCGAGGGCCGCTGCTGCAGCACGCCGACGAAGCGACCGGCGGCGGAGCGGACGTCGTCCTCGGTCAGGTGCTCGGTCGACGCGCCGCCAAGGAGCTCCCCCTCGGCGTCGTCGGTGGTGGACCCGGCGCCGAGGCGGACAGTGGCGTCGTACGCCTTCTCGGTCAGCATCAGGTGGCCGAGCAGCCGGGTGGCGCGGTTGACCCCGACCAGCAGCACGCCGGTCGCCATCGGGTCGAGGGTGCCGGCGTGGCCGACCTTGCGGGTGCCCGCGAGCCGGCGTACCCGCGCCACGACGTCGTGGGAGGTCATGCCGCCGGCCTTGTCGACGACGACCAGCCCGGCGTCCAGCGGAGCCGTCACTCGTCGTCGACGTCGTGGGAGTCGTCGACGTCGTCGGGGACCTCGCGCGGCCTGCGGTACGGGTCCGCCTCACCGGCGGGGACGGCACCGGCGGCCGCCGCGGCCACCGCCGCGTCGGACGCGCGCGCCCTGGCGAGCAGCTCGTCGAGGTGACGGGCCGACTCGGGCAGCGCGTCGTGGATGAACTCCAGCGACGGCACGTGCCGCATCCCGAGCTGCTTGCCGACCTCGCTGCGGATGAGCCCCTTCGCGGACTCGAGCGCCGCGGCGGTGCTGGCGAGCTGCTCCTCCTCGCCCATCACGGTGTAGAACACCGAGGCGTTCTGGGTGTCGCCGGTGACGCGCACGTCGGTGACGGTGACGAAGCCGAGGCGCGGGTCCTTGATCCGTCGCTCGAGCATCTCGGCGACGACGACCTGGATCCGGTCCGCGACCTTGCGCACCCTCGGGCTGCTCATCTCGATCTCCGTTGTAGCCGTTGTTGTTTGTGGGCTGAAAGCGACCTCGCGGGCCCGGCGGTGTGCCGCCGGGCCCGCGAGGACATGTGCTCGATCAGGAGCGCGGGATCTCGCGCATCTCGAACGCCTCGACGACATCGCCCTGCTTGATGTCGTTGAAGCCCCGGATGACCAGACCGCACTCGAAGCCCTCGCGGACCTCGGACACGTCGTCCTTCTCCCGGCGGAGCGAGGCCAGGTCGGCGCTCTCCACGACCACGTTGCCGTCGCGGATCAGGCGGACCTTCGCGTTGCGCCGGATGACACCACTGGTGACCATGCAGCCCGCGATGTTGCCGATCTTCGACGAGCGGAAGATCTCGCGGATCTCGGCCTGGCCGAGGGTGACCTCCTCGAACTCCGGCTTGAGCATGCCCTTGAGGGC
>NZ_CAMPGZ010000318.1 GCF_946885725.1 uncultured Nocardioides sp. | reverse complement strand
GCCTCGAAGAGCGCCTTGAAGTTGCCCTTGCCGAAGCCGAGCGAGCCGTGCCGCTCGATGAACTCGTAGAAGACCGTCGGCCGGTCGCCCATGGGCTTGGTGAAGATCTGCAGCAGGTAGCCGTCCTCGTCACGGTCGACGAGGATCCGGCGCTTCTTCAGCTCCTCGATCGGCACCCGCACCTTGCCGATGCGCTCACGCAGCTCCGGGTCGTCGTAGTAGGAGTCCGGGGTGTCGAGGAACTCGATGCCGTTGTCGCGCAGGATGTCGACGGTGCGCAGGATGTCGTTGGTGGCCAGCGCGATGTGCTGGCAGCCGGCGCCGTCGTAGAACTCGAGGTACTCGTCGATCTGCGACTTGCGCTTGGCGACCGCGGGCTCGTTGAGCGGGAACTTCACCCGGTGGTTGCCGCTGGCGACGACCTTGGACATCAGCGCGGAGTAGTCGGTGGCGATGTCGTCGCCGATGAACTCCGCCATGTTCGTGAAGCCGAGGACCTTGTTGTAGAACTCGACCCACTCGTCCATCCGGCCGAGCTCGACGTTGCCGACGCAGTGGTCGATGGCCTGGAACAGCCGCTTCGGGTGACCCTCGGCGCGCTTGACCGTGGTCGTGCGGGCGACGAAGCCGGGGAGGTACGGGCCGTCGTACTTGGAGCGGTCGACCAGCGTGTGCCGGGTCTCGCCGTAGGTCGCGATCGCGGCGATGCGGACGGTGCCGTGCTCGTCGGTGAGGTCGTGCGGCTCCTCGAGGATCGTGGCACCGACGGAGCGGGCGTGGTCGATGCACTTGTCGACGTCGGGCACCTCGAGGGCCAGGTCGACGACGCCGTCGCCGTGCTTGCGGTGGTGGTCGAGGACCGGCGAGTCGGGCGAGACGCCGCCGGTGAACACGAAGCGGGCGGAGCCCGAGCGCAGCACGTAGCTCTTGCGGTCGCGCACCCCGGTCTCCGGGCCGGCGTAGGCCTCGAGGTCCATGCCGAGCGCGAGCTGGTAGAAGTTCGCGGTCTGGGTGGCGTTGCCGACGACGAAGCAGACCGCGTCCATCGCGGTCACCGGGAAGGGGTCGGAGCTCGCGTCGTACTCCACGAGCCCGATGAGCTGCTTGAGCTGTTCGGGGGTGAGGTCGGCGGCGCGCTCGTCGCGCGTCAGGGACTCAGTCAGGGCGTCGGTCATGTGGTGAGCCTGCCGCGCCAGAGCAGAGTGTGCAAGAGTACGGCGAAACACTGTGCAACTTGACCAGTCGGAGGCCGCAGATGGACGATCTCGATGCCACTTTGATCCGTCTGTTCGCCGCCGAGCCACGGGTCGGCGTGCTCGAGGCGTCCCGCCGGCTGGGGGTCGCCCGCGGCACCGTCCAGGCGCGGCTCGACAAGCTCGTCGCCTCGGGCGTGATCTCGGGCTGGGGGCCGGAGCTGTCGACGGAGGCGCTCGGCTACCCGGTCACCGCGTTCCTCACCCTGGAGATCCGGCAGGGCGCGGGGCACGCCGCGATCGCCGAGCACCTCGCCACGATCCCCGAGGTGCTGGAGGCGTTCACGATCACCGGCGCGGGCGACATGTGGGCGCGCGTGGTGGCCCGCTCCAACCACGACCTCCAGCGGGTGATCGACGCGGTGCTGTCCGACCCGGGCATCGTGCGGTCGTCGACGGTGATCGCGCTGCAGCGGCAGATCCCCTACCGGGTGCTCCCGCTGCTCGACGCCTGATCCTCGACGATCACCACCCAGGCGGCGATCTCCGAGCGCCGGGTGGCGCCGAGCTTCGCGCGGATGTGTTCGAGGTGCGAGCCGGCCGTGCGTGTGGTGATGCGCAGGTCCTCGGCGATCTCCCGGTTGGTCATCCCGAGCGCGACGCGTCGGGCGACCTCGAACTCCCGCTGCGTCAGCGGCGACCACGGCTGCGGCGCGTCGTGCCGGTCCAGCCGCGATCCGATGTCGGCGGCCGCCTGCAGGAGCGGCGACGCGCCCTGGGCGGTCGCCTCCCGCCGTACCTCTTCGACGAGCGTGGCGGCTTCGGTACGGCGGTTGGACGCGACCGCGCAACGCGCGAGGTCGAGCGCGCACCACTGCGCCTCCCACCAGCGACGGCGGTGACGCCAGCCGTCCAGTGCGGCGCCGAGCCGGCGACGGGCCTGACCGGTGCGCCCGGCGGCGAGGCTGACCAGGCCGGCGGCGTGATCGACTGCCGGCAGCGTGCCGGGGACGCCGCGCTCCCGCAGGTCGGCGGACACCCGGTCGGCCCAGTCCTGCGCGGCGGTGGGGTCGTGCTCGGCGAGCCGTGCCCGGGTGCCGGTGACCAGGAACGGGAACAGGTTGGCGACCTCGCGCACCTCGTGCGACGCGGCGTACCCCAGCTCGGTCAGCTCCACCGCCGTCGCGCTGTCGCTGCGCAGCAGCGCCGACTCGGCGAGCCCCCACAGGGCCGGCGAGAACCGCTGCAGCTCGCGCATCTCCTCCCCCGACGCCCGCGCCTCGCCCAGCGCGACGGCCGCGTCGTCGTACCGTCCGCGGCCGACGGCCACGAAGCCGAGGGCGTGCAGCGCGATGATCCGGGTGGTCACGCCGCCCTCGTCGACCGCCAGTGCCCGCTGGGCCGCGCCAGCCGCCTCGTCCCACCGGCCCACGCACCACCACACGTGCGCCTGGTGACTGGCCATGTAGTGCCGGTGGTTCCACTGCTCGGTGCGCTCCGCGTGCTCGATGCCCTCGGCCAGCCAGCGCTCGGCACGGTCGTACTCCACGAGGGAGGACGCCGACGACCCGAGCATCCGGTAGCCACGGGCCGCCTCCGCCTCGAGCCCGAGCGCGCGGGCCTGCTCGG
>NZ_CAMPGZ010000317.1 GCF_946885725.1 uncultured Nocardioides sp. | reverse complement strand
TCCCGTCGGACACCTGAACAGTCTCTCTACGAAAGTCGTCGCTGACGCGCGACGGCTTCAGGCCGGGGGCCCGAACGGGCCATTCACGCTCTGTTCGCCACGGCGTGACACTGGCCGAAGGGGCGAGCGCAGGGAGAGTCCGATGGCGTGGAACCTGGCCGGCAGCTACAGCGAGACGTGCTCCTGCGAGCTCATGTGCCCCTGCAACACGTCCTTCGATCACGGGGCGACGTACGACTTTTGCCGCGTGACGCTCGCCTTCAACGTGCACGAGGGCTCGGTCGACGGCGTCGACATCGCGGGGCGAAAGGTCGTGATCATCGCCGACACACCGAAGGTGATGACGGACGGGAACTGGCGCGTCGGCGTGTTCGTCGACGACGAGGCAACCGAGCAGCAGTTCGACAAGCTTGTCCAGGTCTTCGGCGGGCAGCTGGGCGGGCCGATGGCCGGGCTCGCGCCGTTGATCGGGGAGATGCTCGGCGTACAGCGGGCCACGATCGACATCGAGGACGACGGCCTGCTGCACAGTGTCCGGGTCGACGACGTGATCGACTTCCAGATCCAGGACATCGTCCCCTTTGGTGTCGAGACCGGTGAGCCGGTGAGGTTCGAAGGGATGTTCCACCCGGTCGGCTCGGACCTGGTGATGGCTGAGGCGAAGCGCACCAGGATCAACGCCTTCGGCATCACCTACGACGGGAAGAGCGGGCTGTCGAAGTCGAGCTTCTCCTGGGCCGCTTGACGTCATGACCGAGGCAGGGCCGGTCACCGCATCGGGCCTCCGACCGGCGTACGCCGCGACGCGTGCCCATCTGGGAATCGTCGCCGTCCTCTTCGCGCTGGCCGCCATCGGCTGGTGGTGGACGGCCGACGAGATGCGCGGCATGGACGACGGGCCCTGGACCGCCCTGGGCACCTTCGGCTGGTTCCTCGGCGTCTGGGTAGTGATGATGGCGGCGATGATGTTCCCGTCGGTCTCCCCGACCGTCGCGCTGTACGCCCGGATGAGCAGGTCGCGCGGCCTGCCCGTGGCGTTCACCGCCGGCTACCTCGCCACCTGGGCCGCTGGTGGGGTGGTCGCGTTCCTGATCGCCCTGACGACGTCGCGCGCTGCAGGTGGCGCATTGGCGTGGGACAGCGCCGGGCAGACGATCGCCGGAGCGACGCTCCTGGTGGCCGCCGGCTACGAGCTGACACCTCTCAAGGACGTCTGCTTGGGAAAGTGCCGCAGTCCCTTGGGCACCCTGCTCGGTTCCTGGCGCGCCGGCTGGAAGGGCGCGTTCCGCATGGGACTGGGGAACGGTGCCTGGTGCGTCGGCTGCTGCTGGGCACTGATGGCGTCGCTCTTCGCACTGGGCGTGATGAGCGTGACCTGGATGGCTGTGGTCGCCGGGCTGATCGCGATCGAGAAGACGCTCCCGTGGCGTCGGGTGGCGACGTTCGGAACGACGATCGTCCTGGTCGTGCTCGGCGTCATCATGCTGGTCGCCCCCGGGGCGCTGCCCGGGCTTCACATCCCAGGCCCGAGCCCGATGCCGCCGATGTCACCCATGGGGTCCTGATCGGACATAGCTGTAGGACGCACCGTCGCGGCCGCGGATCGCCGCCCTGGGAAACAGGCGCTAGAGGCGGCTGAGGAACTCGGGCAACCAGACGGCTTCCCATACCGGGATCTCCTGGCGCTCGATGGGCGACCGGGTGGGAGCCTGCGTGACCATGCGGTAGCGCCCCTCGGACCGCTCCAGATAGCGGTAGTTCACCAGTTCGCGGCGCAGGTAGGCGAAGTCCGGGTGGACGCCGAGGAGCACGTCATTCACCTCTGGCTCGGTGTAGACCCGGCCGGGCTCGAAGCGTGTGAGCACCTCGAGCAGCGCTGCTGCCCTGGTCTTGCGCTTGGCCGGAATCTGCGCCAGCCGGCCGTCCTCGAAGAGACGCCCGACGAGTCGTTCCTGTTCGCGGCGCGCCGCGTCGTACGCGGTCGGATTCGTGGGCTCGGAATGCGCAGCCGCTCTCGGTGGCGCCTGTCCTTCGAGGGCAGCTCGGGCTGCCGTGTAGGTCTCACCCGTCTGAGCCATCCGGGCGCGGACGATCTGCTTGAAGTCACGGTCCCTGGTCACTGTCTTCACCTCGCCTGCGTCGCGTCCCCAGTCCGCCGCCGCAGTGCGTGTGGAGCGACGAGTGCCATGTGACCGCCCGAGGATCTGCTCCCCTTCGCCACCTCGCTCGGACTGGGGCCTGAGCGCGGGCTTGGCGCTGGGCAGCGCCACGGAGGGAATCGTCGCACGGACCGGGCGGTGGCTCCAGCGGTTATCCGGTGCCTCAGCGTCGGGCCGTCCGACTCGCCGGGTGTGTCCCACTTGGTTGGGACTGCGCTGGCGGGCTTCGACGGCACCGTAGGTGGAATGGCTTACACAAGTGACGTGACGGACGAGCAGTGGGAGCTGCTGGAACCGGTGTTCAACGTGGTGCTGCACATCATGGCCACCGTTCAGCTGCGCAATCCCACCGAGGGCCGCGCCTACTACCACCGCAAGATCGCGGCCGGGAAGTCGTCCAACGAAGCGATGCGCTGCCTCAAGCGACGACTGTCCGACATCGTCTACCGCACCATGCTCAATGACCTGGTCGCGAACAAGGCGGCGGGCCCGGGAGGACACCGGGGCGCGTCACTTCAATCCAGCGCGACCGGCTCACATCCCCACACCGGCTCTTCGGACAAGTCACTTCCCGGACCCGCCAAGGCCAAGCGTAAGACCCCCCTGCCCAGGGCGTCTTGACACAGAAGGGAGCCAGATCCGGATGTTCGCGTGTCTGTCGGAGCCTCTCGGTCTGGTCTGGCCGCGGCCAGA
>NZ_CAMPGZ010000316.1 GCF_946885725.1 uncultured Nocardioides sp. | reverse complement strand
GATGTACCCCGCCGAGGCGATCGACCTGTTCGCCCGGGTCAAGGGCCTCCTCGACCCCGACAACCTGCTCAACCCGGGCGTGCTGGTCGACCCGCGCCCGGCCGAGGCCGACATCCGTCTCGCCGGCCCGCTCCGCGAGCCGCCGCGCGCGCTGCGATGGGCGCACGACGACGGCTCGGTCGTCGAGGCCGTGCACCGCTGCACCGGCGTCGGCAAGTGCGTGACCGCGCCGGTCGGCGGCGTGATGTGCCCGTCGTACGAAGCGACCCGGGACGAGAAGGACTCCACCCGCGGCCGCGCCCGCGTCCTGCAGGAGATGGTCGACGGCCGGCTGGTCAAGGACGGCTGGAGCTCGCCCGAGGTGCACGAGGCGCTCGACCTGTGCCTGGCCTGCAAGGGCTGCGCGACGGACTGTCCCACCGGTATCGACATGGCGACCTACAAGGTCGAGGCGCTGCACCAGCGCTACCGTCGCCGGCTGCGCCCGCGCAGCCACTACGCTCTCGGCGCGCTGCCGCGGTGGCTCCGGCTGGCGTCCCGCACCGGCGGCGCCGGGCTGCTCCGCAACCGCCTGCTCCAGCGCGTCGCCAAGGCCGCGGCCGGGGTCGACCAGCGCCGGTCGATCCCGGTGCCGGTGCCCGAGGGCGCCCGGTCGCGGATGGCCGCGGTCGAGCGTCCGGACGTCGTGATCTGGGCCGACACCTTCACCGAGCACTTCACCCCCGACCACGCCACCGCCGCCGTCGATCTGCTCACCCGGGCCGGGCTGACGGTCGGGTACGTCGAGGACCCGGCCTGCTGCGGGCTCACCTGGGTCAGCACGGGGCAGCTCGCCCCGGCCCGGCGACAGCTGCGCCGCACGGTCGAGGTGCTGCACCGGTACGCCGCCGCCGGTACGCGCATCCTGGCCCTCGAGCCGTCCTGCCTGGCCACGCTGCGCACCGACGCCGCCGAGCTGCTCGAGGACCCCCGGTTGGCGACCGTCGTGGGCCACACCCGGACGCTGGCCGAGCTGCTCGCCGAGACCGAGGGCTGGACCCCGCCGGACCTCACCGGCGTCGAGGTGGTGGCCCAGCCGCACTGCCACCACGCCAGCGTGCTGGGCTGGCAGGCCGACGCCGCGCTGCTCGCGCGCACCGGCGCAACCGTGACGAAGGTGGCCGGCTGCTGCGGCCTGGCCGGCAACTTCGGCGTCGAGCGTGGGCACTACGAGGTGTCCGTGGCGGTCGCCGAGCAGCACCTGCTGCCCGCCGTACGGCAGGCGAGGGAGGGGGCGGTTGTGCTCGCCGACGGGTTCTCGTGCCGCACCCAGCTGGAGGACCTGGCGGGTGTACGGTCGGTGCACCTCGCCGAGCTGCTGGCTCACGGTCCAGACCGTCCTTGACGGCAGGGCGGAGAGGGACGAATCTCCTATACCGCATGGCGCCCGGGGTCGTTTTGACCCTGCTTCGGCGAGCCGGTAATCTCTTTCATCGTGCCTGGGACAGCCAGGCCATCATGCGTGCTCCCGCGTCCCGGGGGTCGTGTGACTGCGCGAGCAGCATCCTCCCGGCTCCGCCGCCCAACTCGAAGAAATCCGGTCGGCGCGGCATGGACAGGGCGACACGCCCGACCGCGGGGGTGAGGCACCGCAGACCAGCACCACCATCCAGCGTCACCAGAAGAAGCCAGTCTCGAAAGCGAAGGGGAACCACGCGGTGCCCACCATCCAGCAGTTGGTCCGCAAGGGCCGCCAGGACAAGGTGTCGAAGAACAAGACGCCCGCCCTGAAGGGGTCTCCTCAGCGGCGCGGCGTGTGCACGCGTGTCTACACGACCACCCCGAAGAAGCCGAACTCCGCGCTCCGCAAGGTCGCCCGTGTGCGCCTGTCGAGCGGCATCGAGGTCACGGCGTACATCCCCGGCGTCGGCCACAACCTCCAGGAGCACTCGATCGTCCTGGTCCGCGGCGGCCGTGTGAAGGACCTTCCCGGTGTCCGCTACAAGATCATCCGCGGCTCGCTCGACACCCAGGGTGTCAAGAACCGCAAGCAGGCTCGCAGCCGCTACGGCGCGAAGAAGGAGAAGAGCTGATGCCCCGCAAGGGTCCCGCCCCGAAGCGCCCGATCGACGTCGACCCGGTCTACGGCAGCCAGGTCGTCACGCAGCTCGTCAGCAAGGTCCTCAAGGACGGCAAGAAGCAGACCGCTCAGCGCATCGTCTACACCGCGCTCGAGGGCTGCCGTGAGAAGACCGGCACCGACCCGGTCGTCACCCTCAAGCGTGCGCTCGACAACGTGAAGCCGGCCCTCGAGGTCCGCAGCCGCCGCGTCGGCGGTGCGACCTACCAGGTCCCCGTCGAGGTCCGCGGCCCGCGCTCGATGACCCTGGCTCTCCGCTGGCTCGTCGGCTACTCCGCGCAGCGTCGCGAGAAGACGATGGCCGAGCGCCTGATGAACGAGATCCTCGACGCATCCAACGGCCTCGGTGCCGCGGTCAAGCGTCGCGAGGACACCCACAAGATGGCCGAGTCCAACAAGGCCTTCGCTCACTACCGCTGGTGACGTCCGGCCCGGTACGTCGCGGGAGACCCCCGCTCGACGTCCCGGGCTGAGCGCCGCTCGCCGGCGTACCACCAGCTCCAAGCTCCGATCCCAAAGGGAAATCTCCAGTGGCTGTCGACATCACCACCGACCTCAAGAAGGTCCGCAACATCGGCATCATGGCGCACATCGATGCCGGTAAGACCACGACCACCGAGCGGATCCTGTTCTACACCGGCATCACCTACAAGATCGGTGAGGTCCACGAGGGCGCCGCCACGATGGACTGGATGGAGCAGGAGCAGGAGCGCGGCATCACGATCACGTCGGCCGCGA
>NZ_CAMPGZ010000315.1 GCF_946885725.1 uncultured Nocardioides sp. | reverse complement strand
TGCTGGCGTGCTCCTGGTCGGGCTCGGGCTGGCACTCAACCTCGCCGCCCGGGGCGGGGCGCACGAGAACGTGCCGGCGTGCGGGGGTGCGCTGCCGGCGTTCCCGGGCGCGGAGGGGTTCGGCTGCGGTACGCCGGGAGGCCGGGGCGGCCGCGTGATGGTCGTGTCGAACCTGGACGACTTCGGGCCGGGCAGTCTCCGGGAGGCGCTGGAGTCGTCGGGGCCGCGGTTCGTGGTGTTCGCGGTGTCGGGAACGATCGAGGTCAGCGAGCAGATCGTCATCGACGACCCGTACGTGACGGTCGCGGGACAGACGGCGCCGGGCGGGGGCGTCACGCTGCGGGCGGCGGAGGGAAACACTACCGGGCTCGTGGACATCCAGACCCACGACGTCGTGATCCGGTTCCTGCGGTTCCGCGTCGGGGCGCCCGAGGACGTGTCGGGCGAGAACTTGGACGGGCTCAACGTCTGGCACAAGAACGGGCACGACGTGGTGATCGACCACAACTCGTTCAGCTGGGCGGTCGACGAGAACGTCAGCACCTGGGACGACGCGAAGCGCGTCACCTTCTCGTGGAACGTCATCGGCGAGGGCCTGCGCTGGGCCACGCACCCCGAGGGCGAGCACAGCAAGGGGCTGCTGGTGAGCGGCGAGCGGGTGCGGGACGTGAGCGTGCACCACAACCTGTTCGTGCACAACATCGCCCGCAACCCGCAGATCAGTGCGCCGGGACGGGTGCAGGTGGTCAACAACGTGGTCTACGACTACGGCGACTCTGCGCTGCAGACGTCCAACGCGCACGGGGCGCCCAAGATCGACGTCGTGGCCAACTACTTCAAGGCAGGGCCGGACAGCGACCCCGACCGGTACGAGGTCGACGGCTACCCGATTCGGGAGAAGGGCGACTGGAGCGTGCACGTGACCGGCAACGTCGGTCCGCACGGCCGCACGCTCGGTTCCCAGCGCGACCTCGTCTCCCCCGAGGACCAGGACCTCGTCGTGGCCGACGCACAGTCGGGTCTCCCACCGATCACCACGACGCGGGCCGAGGAGGCCTACCAGGACGTGCTGGCGAAGGCCGGGGCCCGGGTGCCGTACCTCGACGACGTCGACGCCCGCCTGATCGACGACGTACGGCGGGGCGAGGGCGGGATGATCAACGACCCGGAGGACGTCGGCGGGTGGCCGGAGCTGCCGGCCGGAGAGCCGCGGCCGGACCGGGACGGAGACGGCATGCCCGACGAGTGGGAGGACGAGAACGGCCTGGACCCCGACAGTGACGACAGCGCGGGCGACCAGGACGGGGACGGCTACACGAACATCGAGGAGTACGCCAACGCGCTGGTCGCGAGCCTGGACGAGAACTGAGCCCAGGAAGCACGAAAGCCCCCTCCGTAGTGGAGGGGGCTTTCGAGCAGGCTCAGGAAGCGGCTGCCTCTTCCTCGGCCGTGATGTTGCGGGTCTTGTTCGGGTCGACCGGGATGCCGGGGCCCATCGTCGTCGAGATCGTGATCTTCTTCAGGTAGCGGCCCTTGGAGCTGGCCGGCTTGAGCCGGAGCACCTCCTCGAGCGCCGCGGCGTAGTTCTCCGCGAGCTGGGCCTCGGAGAAGGACGCCTTGCCGATGATGAAGTGCAGGTTGGCGTGCCGGTCGACGCGGAACTCGATCTTGCCGCCCTTGATGTCCGACACGGCCTTGGCCACGTCGGGGGTGACCGTGCCGGTCTTCGGGTTCGGCATGAGGCCGCGGGGGCCGAGCACGCGGCCGAGGCGGCCGACCTTGCCCATCATGTCGGGGGTCGCGACGACGGCGTCGAAGTCGAGCCAGCCACCGCTGACCTTCTCGATCAGCTCGTCGCCGCCGACGTAGTCGGCGCCGGCCTCACGGGCGGCCTCGGCCTTGTCGCCGGTCGCGAACACGAGGACGCGGGCGGTCTTGCCGGTGCCGTGCGGGAGGTTGACGGTGCCGCGGACCATCTGGTCGGCCTTGCGCGGGTCGACACCCAGGCGCATGGCGACTTCGACGGTCTCGTCGAACTTCTTCTTGCTGCCGGCCTTGGCGAGCCTGATCGCCTCGAGCGGGGAGTACAGCGCGTCCTTGTCGATCTTCTCGGACGCGGCGCGGTAGGTCTTGCTGCGCTGCATGGTCTGGTTCCTTTGCTTGTTGTCCAGGTGTGGTGCGGACCAGCGCGGTCCTTCCACGGGTACGGAGGGTGCCGGTACGGCGTTACTCCGTGGTGACGCCCATCGAGCGGGCGGTGCCCTCCACGATCTTCATCGCGGCCTCGATGTCGTTGGCGTTGAGGTCGGGCAGCTTGGTGGTCGCGATCTCGCGCACCTGGTCCTTGGTCAGCTTGCCGACCTTCTCCTTGTGCGGGACGCCCGAGCCCTTCTGGAGACCCGCCGCCTTCTTGATCAGCTCAGCCGCCGGCGGCGTCTTGGTGATGAAGGTGAACGAGCGGTCCTCGTAGATGGTGATCTCGACGGGGATCACGTTGCCCCGCATGGCCTCGGTCTGCGCGTTGTAGGCCTTGCAGAACTCCATGATGTTCACGCCGTGGGGACCGAGCGCGGTACCCACCGGCGGAGCAGGAGTGGCCGCCCCGGCCTGCAGCTGCACCTTGACCAGGGCAGCGATCTTCTTCTTCGGAGGCATTGCTTTCTCTTTCTCTCGTGTGGTCCTGACGGGGGCTTGCCCCCTGCCACGTCGTGCTGGCGGGTCCTCGCGGACCCGAGCCTCAGACCTTCTGGATCTGGTTGAAGCTCAGCTCGACCGGGGTCTCCCGGCCGAAGATCTCGACGAGGGCCTTGACCCTCTGCGCCTCGGCGTTGATCTCGGTGATCGTCGCGTGAAGCGTGGCGAACGGGCCGTCGACC
>NZ_CAMPGZ010000314.1 GCF_946885725.1 uncultured Nocardioides sp. | reverse complement strand
ACCGGCTGATGGAGCCGTTCCTCAAGGGCACCGAGACGTTCCTGCACGGCTACACCTTCGGCGGCCACCCGGTCTCCTCGGCCGTCGCGCTCGCGAACCTCGACGCCTTCGAGAACGAGGGGATCCTCAAGAAGGTCCGCGAGAACGAGTCCGCCTTCCGCTCCACCCTGGAGAAGCTGCTCGACCTGCCGATCGTCGGCGACGTCCGCGGCGACGGGTACTTCTACGGCATCGAGCTGGTCAAGGACAAGACCACCCGCGAGACGTTCAACGATGCCGAGTCCGAGAAGCTGCTCCGTGGCTTCCTCTCCAAAGCGCTCTACGAAGCCGGCCTCTACTGCCGCGCCGACGACCGCGGCGACCCGGTCGTCCAGCTCGCTCCCCCGCTGATCTGCGACCAGGAGCACTTCGACGAGATGGAGCAGAAGCTGCGCGACGTCCTGTCCCGCGCCTCCGACATGCTCTGACCAGCAGGGGTCGTGGTCCGGGGATCAGTTCCCTAGGGCTCAGTTCCCAAGGGCGCCATCCGGCGGAGCCGGACCGCCGAGGAGTCACTAAATCAGGTTCGTGGGTGGCGTGTCGCGACACGACTGACCCCTCGGTCGGCCTCGGGCTGCCCTGTCAGAACAGGCGCGGGACGGTCCCGGCCCGCCGTACCGTGACTTCATGCACCGCGGGGTCCGGGTCGGCACCGGCGTCGGGGTGGCCGCACTGGTCGCCGCGACGACGGCCTTGCTGGTCGGTGCCGAGCCGGAGCGGCGGCGGGTCGGGGCCGGGCCACCGACACCTTCGGCGGAACCGACGGTGACCGAACCCCCGACACCGACCGTCGAGCCCGGGCCGCCCGTGCTGCTCCCGGACCTGCGCAGCCTCGACGCGTTCGACTTCCACTTCTCGGGCGCCGGCTCGGGTCGGGTGCTGCGCTTCGCGGCCGCGCTGGCGAACGACGGCCCGGGGCCGCTGTTGCTCCGGCCGCGGCTGCGCGGCGAGGGCTGCCCGCCGGGACGCCACCCCGCCGTACAACGGCTGCACGCCGACCGTAACGAGGACGGGCGGTACCGGCGGCGCGTCGACGACGTCGCGCCCGGCGCCACGGTCGTCGGTTGCATGCTCCGGCATCCCGGGCACGACCACTGGCACTTCGATGCCATGGCGAGGTACTCCCTGCGTCGTACCGGGGAGACCGAGCCTCTCGCCGAGCGCCGCAAGGTGAGCTTCTGCCTGCGGGACAACCGGCGGGTGCACGGAGTCGGCACGACCGTACGTCGGGAGCACTTCGGCGAGTGCACCCGCCGCAGCCGCCAGGGCATCTCGCCGGGCTGGGTCGACGTCTACCCGTACGACCTGCCCGGCCAGTCGCTCCCCCTCCCCGCGCGTCTCGACGGCGTCCAGCTCTGCCTCGACCTCGAGGCCGACCCACTGGACGTTCTCCGGGAGGTCGACGAGACCGACAACGCCACCTCCGTGGGGATCGTGGTCCGTGACCGGACCGTGCGCAGGACCGGCTCGGCCGCCTGCCGCTGACGCGCCTTCCCGCCGAGGAGTCAGTAATTCAGCCTCGTCGGCGGCGTGTCGCGGCACAGCTGACCCCTCGCCGTACGTCGCAACCAGGGCTCGGAGCACAACTGTCGTGCGCATGACTCTCGGGACCTGGCATATCGGCGACGTCGACGGACGGCGCACCGGATTCGGCACCAAGCGGCTCACCGGCGACCGTGACCAGGTGGTCGCCCTGCTGCGGCGGGCGGTCGAGCTGGGCGCCAACCACATCGACACCGCGACGTTCTCCCCGTCGGACTCCGCACCCGACGAGGGTTTAACGGGATGCGCTCGCCGGGCTCGGCGAACGCGATGCTGCGCGAGGCGCTGTCGCCGTACCCCGACGACCTGCTCATCGCGACCAAGGTCGGGCCGACCACCGACGGCATGGCGCGTCCCCGGCGTCGACTTCGGCCGGGTCAACGACGACCTGCTCCCTCGCCGCTGCGGAACTGACTCTGACTGCCGACGACCTCGCGGACCTCGACCCCCTGTCCACACCCCGCTGACGCCGTACGGCGAGGGGTCAGTTGCGCCGCGCCACGCCGCCCACGAGCCTGATTTAGTGACTCCTCGGCGTTACGAGTCGAAGCCGAGGCCGAGGCGGTCGAGGGTGCGGAGCCAGAGGTTCTGCTTGCCGTGGTTGCGGTCGGCGCGGGCCATGGACCAGCGGGTGAGCTGGACGCCGGTGTAGCGGAGAGGCTCGGGCGGGAACGGGACGGGCTTCTCGCGGACCATCCGGAGGCGGGTGCGCTCGGTGTCGGCGCCGTCGAGCAGGTCGAGCATGACGTCGGCGGCGAAGCGCGTCGCGGCGACGCCGAGGCCGGTGAAACCCAGGGCGTAGGCGAGACGGCCGTCGTACGCCGTTCCGTAGAACGCCGTGAAGCGCGTGCACGTGTCGATGACACCGGCCCACCGGTGCGTGAAGCGCAGGCCCTCGAGCTGCGGGAACGTCTCGAAGAACTGCGCGGCCAGCAGCGCGTGCGTGCGGCCGGACTGCTCGAGCCGCGGGTCGATCTTGCTGCCGAAGTGGTACACCGCGTCGTAGCCGCCCCACAGGATCCGGTCGTCGCGGGTGAGCCGGTAGTAGTGGAACATGTTCGACGCGTCGCCCACGCCCTCGCGGCCGGCCCACCCGATGGCCGCCCGCTGCGAGGCATCGAGCGGCTCGGTCATCAGCGCGTAGTCGTAGACCGGCACGATGTACAGCCGCAGCCGGCGCAGCAGCGGCGGGAACGCGTTGGTCGCGAGCACCGCCCGTCCCGCGTGCACAGACCCGGCCGCGGTGCGCAGCCGCAGTCCGGCGCCCTGCCGCTCCACCTCGTCGACGCGCGTGCCCTCGAAGACG
>NZ_CAMPGZ010000313.1 GCF_946885725.1 uncultured Nocardioides sp. | reverse complement strand
CCCTGACCTGACCTGACGTAGGAGTCCCTGCCACATGAGCATGCCGTTCTACGTCTCGCCCGAGCAGCTGATGAAGGACCGGGCGGACTTCGCCCGCAAGGGCATCGCCCGAGGCCGGTCCGTCGCGGTCGTCCAGTACGCCGACGGCATCGTGTTCGTCTCGGAGAACCCGTCCCAGGCGCTGCACAAGGTCAGCGAGATCTACGACCGGATCGCCTTCGCCGCGGTCGGCCGCTACAACGAGTTCGAGAACCTCCGCATCGCCGGAGTTCGCCTCGCCGACATGCGCGGCTACGCCTACGACCGCCGCGACGTCACTGGTCGCGGGCTGGCCAACGCCTACGCCCAGACCCTCGGGACGATCTTCTCCAGCGGCGGCGAGAAGCCGTACGAGGTCGAGATCTTCGTCGCCGAGGTCGGCGACACCGCCGCCGACGACCAGATCTACCGGCTGACCTACGACGGCCAGGTCGCCGACGAGCACGACTTCGCCGTCATGGGTGGCAACGCCGACCTGGCCGCGGCGTACCTCAAGGAGCACTACCAGCCCGGCGCCAGCCTCGAGGACGCCATCCGCCTCGCCGTCGAGGCCCTCGGCCGCGACAACGGCTCCGGCCGCAGGATCCCCGCGTCCGCCCTCGAGGTCGCCGTGCTCGACCGCACCCGGAGCCAGCAGCGCAAGTTCAAGCGCCTCACCGCCTCCCAGCTCGCCCGGATCCTGCCCGGCCCGGACGACGGGGGAGACGGCGGCGCCGGTGGCGAGGGCGGCACTGGCGACGATGCCGGGCCCGGCCACCCCTCGACCGACCCCTCCGGTCCGGACAACCCGGCTGACCCGACCGACACCATCAGCAAGCAACCCCCGCTGGAGAGCCCGACCACCGGCGAGCCCGAGCCTCCCATCGCGCCGCCGGTCAGCTGACGCTGACTTGCGGTTTGGTCCCCAACCGCAGGAATCAGCGACGAGATCGTGCGGTTCGTGACCAATCGCGGCCTGTGGACAAGCGAGCAGGCGCCCGCCTGATCCACAGGTCGTGAATGTGATCTGTTCTTGGCGGCCGAGGCCGGACCAAGATCGTCGGCCATGGAGGCGACTGGCGCGATACGCGGCGAGGTCCGCAGGTCCGGCTACCGGCGGGTGAGCCACGGGCTCTACCTCCCCGTCACCGGTGGCAACGGTCCCGGCATCGAGACCCTGCGGGACCTCGCCGCGTGGCGGCTGGTGCTCCCCGACGACGCCGTGTTCACCCACATCACGGCCGCCCACCTGCGCGGGTGGTGGCTGCCACGCCTGCCGCGGTTCGTGCCCGTCTTCGCCGCCACCCATCTGCAGAGCAACCGGCCGCGCCGTGCGGGCCTCATCTGTTCGCGGCTGGACCGCGAGTCGGCCGGCGAGGTAGCGGCTGGACTGCCGGTCGACGCCGCCTCCGAGGTGCTGCTCCGGGCGGCGCGAGATCTCTCGACGCTCGACCTGGTGCCGATGATCGACTCGGCTTTGCGAGCCGGCCATGTCCAGACAGCCGAGCTGGACGCCATCTGCTCGAGCGGACGTCCAGGCGTGCGTCGCCTCCGCTATTCGGCTGCACTCGCCGACCCGCGGTCCGAGTCCGCCTGGGAGTCGATCCTGCGCCTGTTCCACCGCGTCGCCGAGATCGACGTGGTGCCGCAGGTCAACGTCCATGACGACAGCGGGCGCTGGGTGGCCCGGGTCGACCTCGCCGTGACCGGCACGCCCTACGTCCACGAGTACGACGGACGGATACACGAGCACGAGGAGCGCCGCACGAGCGACCTCAGGCGGGCGCGACGGCTCAGCGACGCCGGCAAGATCCGCCGCGGGTACGTCGCCGACGACCTGATCAATCACCCGCGCACCGCGATGCAGGAGATGGATCGCGAGCTCGGCAGACGCTTCCTGCCGAGCAGGCTGGCTCGGTGGCGTCGCTGGGTCGCCGAGTCGTCGTACTCCGATGCCGGCCGCCGGCGACTGCAGAACCGCTGGCTGCGGCACACCGGCATCACCGATTGGTCGGAAACCGCATGATCCGGTGGCTGGATGTTGCGGTTGGGGACCAAACCGCAAGGTCGGGCGGCTTGCGCGAGTCGGGGACGGCGTTAGGTGCGGACGCCTAGGGTGGGCCTGTGGACCGCCGGATCTTCGGGATCGAGAACGAGTACGGCGTCACCTGCACGTTCCGCGGGCAGAGGCGCCTCTCGCCGGACGAGGTTGCGCGCTACCTGTTCCGCAAGGTGGTCTCGTGGGGGCGGAGCAGCAACGTGTTCCTGCGCAACGGGGCCCGGCTGTACCTCGACGTCGGCAGCCACCCGGAGTACGCCACCCCCGAGTGTGACGACATCATCGACCTGGTCACGCACGACAAGGCAGGTGAGCGGGTCCTCGAGGGGCTGCTCGTCGACGCCGAGCGGCGGCTGCACGACGAGGGCATCGCCGGCGACGTCTACCTGTTCAAGAACAACACAGACTCGGCCGGCAACTCCTACGGCTGCCACGAGAACTACCTGGTCGGCCGGCACGGCGAGTTCTCCAAGCTCGCCGACGTACTCATCCCGTTCCTGGTGACCCGGCAGATCATCTGCGGCGCCGGCAAGGTCATCCAGACCCCACGTGGGGCGAAGTACTCCGTCAGCCAGCGCGCCGAGCACATCTGGGAGGGCGTCAGCAGCGCCACCACCCGGTCGCGGCCGATCATCAACACCCGCGACGAGCCGCACGCAGACGCGGAGCGCTACCGCCGGCTGCACGTGATCGTCGGCGACTCCAACATGAGCGAGACGACCACGATGCTCAAGGTCGCCACCTGCGACCTGGTCCTCCGGATGATCGAGGAGGGCGTGGTGATGCGCGACCTCACGATGGAGAACCCCATCC
>NZ_CAMPGZ010000312.1 GCF_946885725.1 uncultured Nocardioides sp. | reverse complement strand
GCCAGCAGGTAGACCGAGAAGAAGTTGAACGTGAAGCCCTCGACGAAGCGTGTGCCCATGCCGAGCAGCAGCGGCTTCGGCTGCTCCTTGATCAGGTCGATCATCGGCATCTTCGCGACCTGCTTGCGCGCCTGCACCCGCGCGAACGCCGGCGTCTCCATCACCGACAGCCGGATGTAGGCGCCGATCGCGAGGAGCACGACGCTGAGCAGGAAGCAAGCGCGCCAGCCCCACGCGAGGAACGCCTCGTCGGGCAGGAGGCTCGCGAGCGAGAACGCGCCGCTGGCCAGCAGCAGACCGCCGGGTACGCCGATGTGCGCGAACGAGCCGAAGAACCCGCGCCTGCGCGCCGGGGCGTACTCGACCGCGAGGAGTACGGCGCCGCCGTACTCACCGCCGATGCCGATGCCCTGCAGCACGCGCAGCACGACCAGCAGGATCGGCGCCCACACTCCGATGGAGTCGTACGAAGGGAGCAAGCCGATCGCCGCGGTGCCCAGGCCCATGATCAGCAAGGTCAGCACGAGCATCTTCTTGCGGCCGATCCGGTCGCCGTAGTGGCCGAAGATGATCCCGCCCACCGGCCGCGCGAGGAAGCCGACGGCGAACGTGCCGAACGCCGCGAACTGCGCGGCCGGGCCGTCGAGGCCGTTGAAGAACAGCTTGTCGAACACCAGGCCGGCGGCCGTGCCATACAGGAAGAAGTCGTACCACTCGATCGTCGCGCCGACGGCGGAGGCCATCGCGACGCGCTGGGGGGACGGCGGCGCGTCCTGGGTCCCGAGAGCCATCAGATCCCTTTCTTCGACTAAAACAACTTGAGAACTATAGATACAGGCCGGGATGACTTCGCAAATCGACCGCGGGTCGAGCCGGCGAACGGTCAGCGAGCCGATGCCCGTCCGCGCTCGTAGTCGGCCGCGTGCCGCACCAGCGCGTCGCGCAGTGCCCGGACGGCCGGCGGCAGGTGGTCCCTGCGCCGGGTGAGCGCGTGCAGCCGCACGACGGTCAGGTCGTGCCGGATCGGCCGGTGCGTCAGCACGCCGCTCTCGAGCAGCGGGTGTCCATCGAGGGAGTAGTCGGGCAGCACCATGACGCCGAGCCCCTGCGCCACCATCAGCTTGCCCATGTCCGCGCCGTCGGTGGAGAACGCCACCGGCGGCAGGTCGCCGCCGAACAACCGGTGCGCGAACCGGTGCATCAGGTAGCCCGAGCGCATCGCGACGAACGGCTCCTTGCGGAGCTGCTCGACCGGGACCTCGTCGAGCTCGGCGAACGGGTGGTCCGTGCGGCAGCAGACGGCCGGGCGGCCGCGGACGAGCTCGGTCGCCGCCAGCTCCGTGGGTACGTCGTCGCCGCCGAGGAGGTTGAGCAGCCCCACGTCGAGCCCGCCCTCGTCGATCGCCTGTGTGATCTCGGTCTGCTGTCCGCTGACCACCTCGACGGTCGTCTGGGGGAAGGCGGTGTTCACGTCGCGCACCGCCGGCACCAGCACGCGCGACGTGCCCGCGTTGACGGTGCCGACGCGGACGGCGCGGGTGGACAGGGTCTGGTCGCCGGCGGCCTCGCGCAGGCGGCCGACCGCCTCGATCACCTCCACCATCGCCGGAAGCAGGTCGCGGCCCTCGCGGCTGATCCGGGCTCCGGTGCGCCGTCGGTCGAGCAGGGCGACGCCGAGCTCGCGCTCGAGGTTGCGCAGCGACTCGCTGAGCGCCGGCTGCGACAGGTGCAGGTGCTCGCTCGCGCGTCGCAGTGACCCGTGCTGGGTCACCGCCGCGAGCTGCTCGAGCTGCTCGATGCGCATGTTTGCTCTCCCTCTCACGCGGGGGTCGTGTGGTCCCGGCCACCCGGTGACAGGGAATCCCTGTCGCACGGTCGGCCATTCCGTCGGCGCGCTACCCCGTGCTGCCTTGAACGCGCCGCCTAAGTGTTGCAATCTACTCGACATTGATGAGAAAGCCGTCCGAAAGGAAGACATGTCCCTCACGTTCCACTGGTTCCTGCCCACCAACGGCGGTGACGGCCGCCAGGTCGTGGGCGGCGGGCACGGCGTGCGCGCCGGTGCGTCCGGCCGTCCGGCGTCCGTGCCGTACCTCGGCCAGATCGCCCGCAGCGCCGAGCAGCTCGGCTTCGAGGCCGCGCTCACTCCGACCGGCGCGTGGTGTGAGGACGCCTGGCTGACCACCGCGATGCTGTCGCAGGTCTCCGAGCGGCTGAAGTTCCTCGTCGCGTTCCGCCCCGGCCTCACCTCGCCGACGCTCGCCGCGCAGATGGCGACGACGTTCCAGAACCTCTCCGGCGGACGACTGCTGCTCAACGTCGTCACCGGCGGCGAGAGCCACGAGCAGCGCGGCTACGGCGACTTCCTCGACAAGGAGGCGCGCTACGTCCGCTGCGGCGAGTTCCTCGAGGTGGTGCGCCGGCTCTGGTCCGGCGAGGAGGTCACCTTCGAGGGCGAGCACATCAAGGTCGAGGGCGCCAAGCTCCAGCAGCTGCCCGACCCACAGCCCGAGCTCTACTTCGGCGGCTCCTCGCCGATCGCCGGCGAGATCGCCGCGGAGCACGCGGACGTCTACCTGACCTGGGGCGAGCCGCCCGCGGCCGTCGCCGGGAAGATCGCCTGGATCCGCAAGCTCGCGGCCGAGGAAGGGCGCGAGCTGCGCTTCGGCATCCGCATGCACACGACCACCCGCGACACCTCCGAGGCGGCCTGGGTCGAGGCGCAGCGGCTGCTCGACCACATCGACGATGACGACATCAAGCGCGTGCAGGACGGTCTGCGGCGCAGCGAGTCCGAGGGGCAGCGGCGCATGCTCGAGCTCAACCGGGGCAGCCGCGACGACCTGGAGATCCACCCGAACGTGTGGGCCGGCATCGGCCTCGTCCGCGGCGGCGCCGGTACGGCGCTCGTCGGCAGCCACGAGGA
>NZ_CAMPGZ010000311.1 GCF_946885725.1 uncultured Nocardioides sp. | reverse complement strand
CAGCAGATCGCGTACGACGCCACGCCCCTCAACGCCGTCGCCGTGGACGTCGAGGCGCGCATCGGCTGGCTGCTCGCGATGTCCCGGCTGCACCACCCCGACCCGTCGTTCCGTGACGGGCGCGTGTTCATCGAGGCGCTCGGCGACGCCGGGATGCCGACCAGCCGGAGTCTGCTGTCGCGGTGGGAGTCCGGCGAGATCCCGATCTCCTACGAGGCGATGGCGGCCTACGAGCAGGTGCTCGGGCTCGAGTCCGGCCAGATCTCCTCGATCACGGCGTACGTCGGAGCGATCCTGCCGCGCATCAAGACCCGACTGGCCAGGCCGAAGCTCGACCCCGCCACCCGCGAGTTCGCGGACCGTCTCGACGAGCTGATCGACCTGTGCGAGAGCGGGCAGGCGCTGTCGCGGGACTGGCAGGACCTCGGCTGGCACCTCGCGGCGGTGCCGCACGCGTTCCTGCGGTCGTCGGTGTGGGCCACGCTGTGCGGGCGTCTCATCCGGGAGATGCCGCGCACGGTGAAGCTGGCCTACCGGCAGTACAGCGCGGCCGCGTTCAACCTCGCCCAGGTCCCGCGCGCCCAGGACTACCTCGTCGACGCCATCGCCGAGTGGGTCGCCGACCCGCGCGCCCAGGTGCTCACGACACCGGTCGGCCTGCTCGACCGGGTGCCCACGCGCGCAGCCGCGTCCCTGGTCCTCGACATGATCGAGAGACCCCCGACCCAGTCGGTGTTCAAGGTCGGGGTCTGGTCGGCGAGCGAGAAGATGGCGCGCGGGCAGTTCACCGACGAGGAACGCGCCCGGCTCGACATGCTCGTGCTGCAGCTGTGGCGGCGCGACCCGGTGCGAGCCAGCGAGGACCTCGCCGAGCTGATCGCGTCGATGCCCGAGGGCATGCGGTCCACGCTCGTGCACGCCGCGGACCGGGCGGGACGGCGCAAGCTCGGCTACGCCGTCGAGCACGGCGAGGAGGTCGTCGCCACGCGGGCCCGGGCCATCGCCGGCCAGATCGCCGAGCAGGCCCGGGCGCTCGTCCCGCAGGAGCCGGCGTACGCCGAGGACCGGATGCTCACGCGGCTGGTGCGCGAGGCGCTGTTCCACCGCGACTCCGAGCGCCGGCACCTGGCCTCGCTGCTCATCGCGTCGTCACCCTTCGGCCGCGCGGTGACCGACTGTCTTCTCGTGCTGCTGAAGGACAGCAGCCAGTCACGGTGGCTGCGCGCCCGCGTCGCGACGTTGTCGCGCTACCTCAGCGACGAGACCCACCGGCTGCGGATGATCGGCCTGCTCGACGACGAGGCCGAGTCGGTCGCGGCCCCGATCGCGCAGGCCATCGGCCACATGCCGTTCAGCGCGATGTCGGACCAGGTCCTGCGCGGCTCGCTGTCGCGTGAGCTCACCGAGTCCTCCCGCGCGCGGATGTACGCGCTCGGCATGTCCGGGTCGCCGGGCCTCAGCGCCATCGCCCACTCCGAGCAGGCGCCCGAGTGGCAGCGCGTCGCCGCCGCCTGGTGGCTGGAGCAAGGCACCGCGATCCGTCCGTCGGGACCGCCGGAGCGCTGATCCTGCCTGCGTGCAACCGCTTGCACGCACGTCGTCCGCCGCGAAACCTGTTGTCTGCAAAGGAGATGTGTCATGTCTCACGGCGTACACAGCGCTGTGTGCTTGCAAGAGTTAGCACTCCGGAGCAGAGTGGGGGCATGGCCAAGTTCGGGGTCGGCAAGACCGTCGGCACGGTCGGCGACTACCTGCGTGAGCAGCGCGTCGCCGCCAAGCTCTCCCTGCGCCAGCTTGCGGAGCAGGCCGGCGTCTCGAACCCGTACCTGAGCCAGATCGAACGCGGTCTGCGCCGGCCTTCGGCCGAGGTGCTGCAACAGCTCGCGAAGGCGCTGCGGATCTCGGCCGAGACGTTGTACGTCCGGGCGGGGATCCTCGACCCCGACGAGGGAGAGGTCCGCTCGGTCGAGCTGGCCGTGCTCGCCGACACCGGCCTGACCGAACGACAGAAGCAGTCGCTGCTGGACGTGTACCGATCGTTCCGCGCGGCCAACGCACACACCGAAGCCCCAGGAGGCTGATGCACATGGCTACCAAGACCAAGGCCCCGAAGTTCGACGCCACCCGCCCGTTCTACGCCGCCGTCGGCGCGGGCGACCTGGCCGTGGGCATCGCGCGCTCGGCCGCCAACGACGTACAGGCGCGGTTCGCGAAGCTGGACCTCGAGCCCAAGGTGCTGCGTGAGCAGGCCGTCCACGCGCTGGCCGCGCGCGTCGAGGAGCTGCAGGCCGAGGCCCGCAAGGCGCAGGCCGCCCTCGAGGCGCGTCTCGCCGAGCTGCAGGGTGACGCGAAGGACCTGCCGTCGCGCGTCGAGAAGCTCGTCAACGACTACCTCGCCGAGCTGAACAAGACCGTGGCCGAGCTCAACAAGAACTACGCCGAGCTCGCCGGCCGCGGCCAGGAGTTCGTCGCCAAGGTGCGCGGCCAGGAGTCCACGAAGCAGGCCGCCGCCGCGGCGAAGTCCACCGCCACCAAGGCGAAGACCACCAAGACGACCGCCAAGAAGTCGGCGTCGCAGGCGGCTCGCAAGACCGCCACGCCGGCCAAGGCCACCAAGACCGCCGCCCGCAAGACCGCGGCCAAGTCGACCGAGGCCGCCGGCGACGCCGCCTCGAAGGCCGGCGCCTGATCCGACGTACCACCCATATCGCCACAGCACCGCGCCCCCGGACCCGCTCGTCGGTTCCGGGGGCGCGGTCTGTCGGTACCCTGGTGACGTGCTCGAGCTCTTCGCCCTCCAGAGCGGACTGATGCTGGTCGCGTCGCTGGCGATGTTCGCCGTCCAGGCGTTCGCGTTCATCGACGCCGTCTCGCACAAGCCGGAGGCGTACGTCGCCGCCGACAAGCTGACCAAGCCGGCGTGGCTGATCATCCTCGGCATCGCGCTCGCCGCGCACATGCTGATCTGGAGCCCGATGAGCTTCCT
>NZ_CAMPGZ010000310.1 GCF_946885725.1 uncultured Nocardioides sp. | reverse complement strand
TCCTCGCGCTGTTCGAGCGCCGGCGGTACGGCGCCCTCAGCGGCTGCCGAACTAGCGGCCGACGAACTCCGCCTTGCCCGGGCCGTGCTCGAGGAAGGACTTCATGCCGCGCGTGCGGTCCTCGGTCGCGAACAGCGCAGCGAACTGCGCCCGCTCCATCTCGAGCCCGCTGGCGAGGTCGACCTCGATGCCCTTGTCGATGGCCTCCTTGGCCGCGCGCAGCGCGAGCGTCGCGCCGCCGACGAACTGCTTGGCCCAGGCGACCGCTTCGTTGTAGACGTCCGCGGCCGGCACCACCTTGTCGACGAGCCCGATCGCGAGCGCCTCGTCGGCCTTGACGAACCGGCCGGTGAAGATCAGCTCCTTCGCGCGCGACGGGCCGACCAGGCGGGTGAGCCGCTGGGTGCCGCCGGCGCCGGGGATGATGCCGAGCAGGATCTCCGGCTGGCCGAGGGTGGCGTCGTCGGCGGCGATCCGGATGTCGGCGCAGAGCGCCAGCTCGCAGCCACCCCCCAGCGCGTAGCCGGTCACCGCCGCCACGACGGGCTTGGGGATCTCGGCGATCGCGGTCAACGAGGACTGCAACTTGCCGGACCGCTCGACCATGTCGCGGTGCGACATCGTCGACATCTCCTTGACGTCGGCGCCGGCGGCGAAGAGCTTCTCCCCGCCCCACACCACGACGGCCGCGACGTCGTCGCGGTCGCCGGCCTCGTGAGCAGCCGCCCGGATCTCCTCCTGCGTCGCGACGTCGAGCGCGTTCATCTTCGGCCGGTCGACACGGATCGTGCCCACGCCGTCCTCGACCTCGAGCCGTACGAACTCGCCCACGTCGTCCTCCGCTCCCTGCCCGGCAAGGGCAGTCGTCGTCTCCCGGTTCTGGCGTACCGAACCCTAGCCACCTGGATGGTCTGAGCCGTCGCCGCATTGGGCACAATGTCCGGATGCAGCCGGATGAGCCCGGGCCCCTCACGTTGCCCGTGTGGCCCGGGGAGCACGACCCCCTGGGTGCGACATGGGGTCCCGAGGCCACCAACTTCGCCGTCTACGCACCGGCGGCCACCAGTGCCGAGGTCTGCCTGGTCGACGACGGTCCCGAAGGGCCTGTGGAGCGCCGCCTCCCCCTCACCGAGCGCACGCTCGGCATCTGGCACGGCGCGGTCCCGGGCGTCCAGCCGGGGCAGCGCTACGGCTTCCGCGTCGACGGCCCCTGGGAGCCCGACCGGGGCCGCCGGTTCAACCCCAAGAAGCTGCTGATCGACCCCTACGCCCGCGCGATCTCCGGCGAGGCCTGGCTCGTCGACGAGGTCTACGCGCACGTGTACGCCGCACCCAGCGAGGGTGAGCGCGTGCGAGCGGCGCGGATGCGCACGCGCGACGACCGCGACTCACTGCCCTACGTCCCGCTGTCGGTGGTCACCAACGACACCTTCGACTGGGGCGACGACGACCGGATCCGGCCGCGGCACAAGTGGACCGACACCGTCGTCTACGAGCTGCACGTCAAGGGCTTCACCGAGCTGCACGACCGGGTCCCCGAGGACCAGCGCGGCACGTACGCCGGACTCGGCTCCCCCGCCGTCGTCGACTACCTGCGCGACCTCGGCATCACCACCGTCGAGCTCCTGCCGGTGCACGAGATCGTCCCTGAGCGGCACCTCGCCGACCTCGGCCTCACCAACTACTGGGGCTACAACTCGATCGGCTGGTTCGCGCCGCACCACGGCTACTCCTCCAGCGGCGACCGCGGCGGGCAGATCACCGAGTTCAAGCAGATGGTGCGCAACCTGCACGCCGCCGGGCTCGAGGTCGTGCTCGACGTGGTCTACAACCACACCGCCGAGGGTGGTCCCGACGGGCCGTGCCTGAGCTTCCGCGGCCTCGACGACCTCGGCTACTACAAGCGCGTCGAGCCCGGCGTCGACACCTACTTCGACGTCACCGGCTGCGGCAACACCGTCGACACCACGTTCCCGCCGGCGCTGCGGATGATCCTCGACTCGCTGCGCTACTGGGCCACCGAGTTCCACGTCGACGGCTTCCGCTTCGACCTCACCCCGGCCCTCGCCCGCGACCGTACGGCGATCGACCTGAAGGGCGCGTTCCTCACCGCGATCGGCCAGGACCCGATCCTGCGCAACGTGAAGCTGATCGCGGAGCCGTGGGACGCCAGCATGGACGGCTACCAGGTCGGCCGGTTCCCGCCGCCGTGGGTGGAGTGGAACGACCGCTACCGCGACACGATCCGCGACTTCTGGCGCACCCAGTCCGGCGGTATCCGCGACGTCGCGTCCCGGCTGTCCGGCTCGAGCGACCTCTACGCCGACGACGGGCGGTCGCCCTACGCCTCGGTCAACTTCATCACCGCGCACGACGGCTTCACGCTGCGCGACCTGGTCTCCTACAACCACAAGCACAACGAGGCCAACGGCGAGAACAACCGCGACGGCACCGACAACAACCGCTCCTGGAACTGCGGCGTCGAGGGCGAGACCGACGACCCGGCCATCGTGGCGCTGCGCAAGCGGCAGGCCGCCAACCTGATGGCGACGCTGTGCCTGTCGACCGGCGTCCCGATGATCACCGCCGGCGACGAGCGCGGCCGCACCCAGCGGGGCAACAACAACGCGTACTGCCAGGACAACGAGATCTCCTGGATCGACTGGCGCCCCGACGACGCGTGGCTCGACCTCTACGAGACGACGAAGGCCGCGCTGCGGCTGCGGCGGGAGCACCCGGCGCTGCGGCAGCGGCACTTCCTCGAGGGCCGGCCCACCGTCGAGGGCGGCCCGAAGGACCTGGCCTGGATCCACCCCGACGGCCGTGAGATGACCGACGCCGACTGGTTCGACGACCGGCTGCACACGTTCGGGATGTTCGTGTCCGGCAGCCCGCTGCGGGACCGCGGCCCGCGCGGCGAGGTGCTGTCCGACGCGTCGTTCCTGCTGTGGTTCAACGCCCACCCCGAGCCGGGCAAGGCGACGCTGCCGGTCAACGACTGGGT
>NZ_CAMPGZ010000309.1 GCF_946885725.1 uncultured Nocardioides sp. | reverse complement strand
CGCTGACTCAGACGACGTCCACGTCGACGTCGACGCGGGTGCCGTTGGTCAGCACGTCGTAGACGGCCGAGCGGCGCTTGGACTGCTCGACGAGCTCGCGCAGGGTCTCCTCGTCGGCGTCGCCCTTGATCCGGAACGAGACCCGGATGCCGGTGTAGCCGTTGCGGGGCGCGGGGGCGGTGCCGAGGATGCCGTTCAGGTCGATGTCGCCCTCGACGGTCGACTCGACCTCGTGCAGGGTCACGCCCCGAGCGGCGGCGATGTTGGCGAGCCCGGCGGTCAGGCAGCCGGCGATCGCGTGCAGCAGGAACTCTGCCGGCGTTGGCGCGAGGTTCGTGCCGGTCAGCACCTGCGGGTGGTCGGCGTCGTAGACGAACGGCGCCGGCCGCGAGGTGTCCTCCTGCTTCGCCCCGTAGAAGCCCTGGATCTCGGTGCGACTGTGCGCCCCGCCGATCCAGCGGTTGCGGGCCCGGAACTGGAACTGGCCGAGCTCGGGGTCCGCCTTGACCGCGTCGAGCGTGGCGAACAGCGTCGGTACGTCGACTCCGTTGCGAGCAACGCGGGTGCTGGTTGTGGTCACGTGTAGCTCCGTGTGGTCGGGGTCCGACCGGTTGCCGGACCAGTGGGGGCACCGTGGCCGAGGCCGCTTCCGACGACCTTCCGCCACTGCTTCCGCACGTCGGTGACGCGGGGAATCCAACGGGGTGCCCGACGCCGGTGCCGGCCGCGGCGTACGGCGGTGGCCAGCCGGGCCTGCTCGGCCTGACGGAGGCGCTCGGCGATGACGGCGCCGGCCAGGGCCGCGGGGATCGTGTTCATGAGGGCCTCCTCGTCGATGGGTCCTCGGTGGGTCGATGTTCTGAGGAGGACGGTGCGAGAGGCCGCTTCCGCCGGCCTTCCCCGACCGATCGGACCGTGGAAGGTGTGCGGAAGTCGGCGGCCGGACGCTCGGTCCGATCACGAGACCGACGAGAGAGCCGACGAGAGGAGACAGCGATGACGCTGCCAGAAGGACCGGTGCTCGGTGTCTGGGCGCACCCGGACGACGAGGCGTACCTGTCGGCCGGTCTGATGGCCACGGCGAGCGAGGCCGGCCGCCGCGTCGTCGTGGCCACGGCGTCGTGGGGCGAGCGAGGCACGGACGACCCGCGCCGCTGGCCACCCCACCGGCTCGCCGCGCGTCGCCGGCGGGAGCTGGCGAGGAGCCTGGCCGCCGTCGGCGTCCGCGAGCATCGCCACCTCGGGCGCACCGACGGCGATCTCCGCGCGCACGACCCGGCCGCCGTCGCGCAGGTCGCGGCGCTGCTCGACGAGGTGAAGCCCGGCCTGGTCGTCACGTTCGGACCGGACGGCATGACCGGTCACCCCGACCACCAGGCGGTGTCCGCCTGGGTCACGGAGGCGTGGCAGGCCACGGGACGGAAGGCGGCCCTCTGGTACGCGACCGTCGCCCCGGACTACTACCGCGACTGGGGCGCTTTGAGCGATCGCACGGGCATCTGGAGGGGACCGGAGCGTCCCTGCACCCCGCACCACCGGCTCGCGCACACGCTGCGGTGCACCGGCCGGCTGCTGGACCGGAAGCGTCGCGCCCTGGCCGCGCACGCGTCGCAGACGGCGACACTGCGCGACCTCGTCGGCCCCGCCGTGTACGACGAGTGGTGGAGCCGGGAGTGTTTTGTGGCCCCCGCATGACGTATGGACCACCCCGAAAACGCGGCCCTACACTCCGAACGGGTCGCGAGAGGACCGGTTCATGAGTGTCGAGATCCGGCTGCTCGGGGGCTTCGAGGTCGTCGTCGACGGCGAGACAGTTGCGTCGGGATCGTGGCAGCGACGCGCCGCCGCGGATCTCGTGAAGCTGCTCGCCCTCACCGACGGGCACCGGCTCCATCGCGAACGCGTCCTCGAGTCGCTGTGGCCCGGGGTGGACGTCGCGTCGGCCTCGCCGCGCCTGCACAAGGCGGCCCACTACGCCCGCCGCGCCGTGGGCCGCGCTGACGCCGTCGTCGTCCGGGGCGAGACCGTGGCGCTGCTGCCGGACGACGAGATCGTCGTGGACGTCGCCGTCTTCGACGACCTCGCGTCTGCGGCCGACGAGCGCGGTGACCTGGAGAGTGCGGAACGGGCGCTGGCGGCGTACGGCGGTGACCTTCTGCCCGATGACCTCTACGAGCCGTGGGCCGCGGACGAGCGCGACCGGCTCGCGCGCCTCCGCACGAACCTGCTGCGGCAGGCCCGGCGGTGGAACGACCTGCTCGCCGTCGACCCGGCCGACGAGGCCGCGCACCTCGCGCTGATGAAGGAGCACCTCGCGCGCGGCGACCGGATGGCCGCGCTGCGCCAGTTCGAACGGCTGGACCGCGTTCTGCGGCAGGACCTCGGTGTCGCGCCGAGCCGGGCGGCCATCGCGCTCCGCGACCGCGCGCTGGCGGCCGCTCCGGCGCGTGCTCCCGCCGGCACCCCCGTCGGAGGGACTGCCGACGAGGTCGACGAGGACGACGACCTGGTGGGGCGCGAGCGCGAGCTCGCCGCCCTCACGCAGCTGTTCGAGCGCGCACCGGCGTCCGGCCGGGCGGCGTTCCTCTCCGGTCCGCCGGGGTCGGGCAAGACGGTGCTGCTGGAGCGTGCGCTGTCGACCGCGGGCCGGCGCGGCTGGCGCACGGGCCGGGGCAGCGCCTCGCGGATCGACGGGGCGTGGCCCTACGCACCGGTGCTCGAGGCGATCGCCGACCTGTGCCGCCAGCACCCGGCGCTGCTCGACGGGCTGGCGGACGAGCACCGGACCGAGATCGAGCGGGTCCTCGTGGTCCGTGAGGCCGCCGACCCCAGCGCGGGCGGCCACCAGCGGCTCTTCGTCGCGACCACGGAGCTGCTGCGCCTGGCCGCCGCGGGCGAGGGCGCGCTGCTCGTGGTCGACGACGCGCACGACTGCGACGAGGCGAGCCTGCGGCTGCTGCACCACCTGGTCCGTTCCAGCGTGGACACGCGCGTCGTCGTGCTGCTGGCGCACCGGCCGGGACTGGCGACGCCCCTGAGTGAC
>NZ_CAMPGZ010000308.1 GCF_946885725.1 uncultured Nocardioides sp. | reverse complement strand
GGGTCAACGAGAGCCCGGTCAGCCTGCTCGACCGTTTCTCTCAGGCCTCGGCCACCGTCCCGAGCTTATCCCGCGAGTGGGGCGAATACTTCCCCCGCACCGCCACCCCGGCCCTCCGCGTCCCCGACTTCAACATGAGCACTGTCTCCCAAGCTCAGTAGGACGTCGCGCGTGGCAGTGCGCCGACCCGGCTTGAACCGCCATGCGGAGTTTCAGCCGCGGAGCACGGTGGTTCAAGCCGGGTCGGGGTCGCCCTGCTGGCCCTGAGCGCGAGGGGTCACTAATTCAGCCTCGTCGGCGGCGTGTCGTGACACAACTGACCCTTCGCGTGCGCTTACGCGGGCGGTCCACCGGGGATCGGCGCGTCCGGGTCGTAGGGCACGCGGGTGTAGACGAAGGTCGCGCACACGAGATGACTCACCGAGCCGTCGGCCTTGCGGACCACTTCGAGCCTCTCGCCGTGGTGGTAGCCGCTGGTCCCCACGAGCACGCCGTCGCGGAGCGCGAACCGGTAGTTCTCCAGCCCGGACTGCAGCCCGGTGACCACCACGTGGGTGCCGTTCCACGCGAACGACATCGCGACGTTGCCCCAGTGCCAGAGGCCGAGCACGTCACGGACGAGGTCGGGTACGTCGGTGACCGGCTGCCACGCGTCCGGCACGGTCGGCTCGAGCTCCTCGAGCGTGGCCAGCAGGTCCACGGGCAGCCCCTCGGCCCGGAGCCCGGTGGTGCCGTTGGACAGCACGACGGCACCGGTGCGGCGCTTGCGGTCGACGAACAGCCCGGCGAGGAAGCCCGGCATCGAGCCGGTGTGCCCGAACAGCGCGCCGCTACCCCCGGCGACGAGCCGGAAGCCGAGACCGTAGCCGCCGGCGAGCGCGCCGGCCAGGCTGCCCGACTGCGGCGTCGCCATCTCGTCCAGAGTGTCGACTGACAGCACGTCGGGTTGCGCACCCGCGAGGAACGCGGCGTAGCGCGCCAGGTCCTCCACCGTGCTCCAGACCTGTCCCGCGGGGGCCATCGCGCCGGCGTCGTGGGCGGGCTCCGGGTCGAGCGTTCCGGCGAAGTGGTGGACGCTCCAGCCGCGGGCGTGCGGCTCCTCCGGGAGGTACGTCGTACGCGTCATGCCCAGCGGCGCGAGCAGCCGCTCGCGTACCGCCTCGAACCACGGCTTGCCCGTCAGGCGCGCGACCACCTCGCCGAGGAGGCCGAACGCGACGTTGGTGTAGTGGAACGTCGCGCCGGGCTGGAACGGCGGCGGCACGTCGCCGAGGCGACGGGCCAGATCGTCGAACGACCCGCCCGGCGTGCGCTCCCACCACTCCCCCGCCGGCTCGGAGTGCATGCCCGACGAGTGCGAGAGCAGGGACCGCAGCGTGCGGTCGCCGTACTCCACACCGGGCAGGTGCTTGTCGAGTCGGTCGTTGAGGTCGAGCTCGCCCTCGTCGCGCAGCTGCAGCACGACCACCGCGACGAGCGTCTTGGTGATCGAGCCGATGCGGTACTGCACGTCCGGGCCGGTCTCGAACCCGTCGGCGGCGTGCGACCCGTGCCAGACCAGCGCGCCGTCGCGCACGACGCCGCCGACGAGCGACGGCAGTCGGCCGGCTACCTGGTCTCGGGCGAGCAGGGCGCGCAGGCGCCTGGCGGTCAGGTCGGTGACCGGGTTGGGCGACTGGCTCACTCGGCGAACGCCTCCGGCGAGGGGCATGCGCAGACGAGGTTGCGGTCGCCGTAGGCCTGGTCGATGCGGGAGACGGGCGGCCAGTACTTGTCCGGGTCGTAGCCGGCCGGGAATACCGCGAGCTGCCGGTCGTAGGGGCGGTTCCAGTCGCCGACGATCGCGCGGGAGGTGTGCGGGGCGCCCCGCAGCGGCGAGTCCTCCGGGGTCCACTCCCCGGCCTGGACCCGGGCGATCTCCTCGCGGATCGCGATCATCGCGTCGACGAACCGGTCGAGCTCGCCGAGGTCCTCGGACTCGGTCGGCTCGACCATGAGCGTGCCGGCGACCGGGAAGCTCATCGTCGGGGCGTGGAAGCCGTAGTCGATCAGCCGCTTGGCGACGTCGTCGACGGTGACGCCGGACGCCTTCGACAGCCCGCGCAGGTCGAGGATGCACTCGTGCGCGACCAGCCCGTTGTGGCCCTTGTAGAGCACCGGGTAGTGCTCCTCGAGCCGCCTGGCGACGTAGTTGGCGCTGAGCACCGCCACCGAGGTGGCGTCGGTGAGCCCGGCACCGCCCATCATCCGCACGTAGGCCCATGAGATCGGCAGGATGCCGGCGGAGCCGTGCGGGGCGGCGCTGATCGGGCCGATGCCGTCGCGACGTTCGGGGTCGGGGTGCATCGGGTGGCTGGGCAGGTACGGCGCGAGGTGGGCGCGCACCGCGACCGGACCGACACCGGGCCCGCCACCACCGTGCGGGATGCAGAACGTCTTGTGCAGGTTGAGGTGCGACACGTCGCCGCCGAACTCGCCCGGCTTCGCGTGCCCGAGCAGCGCGTTGAGGTTCGCCCCGTCGACGTACACCTGGCCGCCGTGGCTGTGCACGATCTCGCACAGCTCGGTGATGCCGTCCTCATACGCGCCGTGGGTCGACGGGTAGGTCACCATGATCGCGGCCAGGTCCTCGGCGTGCTTCTCGCACTGCGCCCGCAGGTCCTCCAGATCGACCGAGCCGTCCTCAGCCGCCTTGACCACGACCACGCGCATGCCCGCCATCACCGCGGACGCGGCGTTGGTGCCGTGCGCGGACGACGGGATCAGGCACACGTCGCGCGCCTCGTCGCCGTTGGCGCGGTGGTAGGCGCGGATCGCGAGCAGCCCGGCGAGCTCACCCTGCGACCCGGCGTTGGGCTGTACCGACACCCGGTCGTAGCCGGTGACCTCGGCCAGCCAGCCCTCCAGCTCGGCGATCATCACCGCGTAGCCCTCGGCGTCCTCGGCCGGCGCGAACGGGTGCAGGTCGGCGAAGCCCGGCAGGCTGACCGGCTCCATCTCGGTCGTCGCGTTGAGCTTCATCGTGCACGAGCCGAGCGGGATCA
>NZ_CAMPGZ010000307.1 GCF_946885725.1 uncultured Nocardioides sp. | reverse complement strand
GAGCTCGTCGGGACTGGCCGTCCCGTGGCCGAACGTGAGCAGGTCACTCAACGCGCGTGACCCGTGTGCCCGCCCGGATCGCTCGCGGGACCTCCGCCACGTCGTCGACCGCATTGAGCAGCTCGGCAACGTCCTCGGGCGGCACGTCAGCGTCGACCGTCACGGCGTAGTCGATCCCGGTCGATCGCCATTCGTCGTCGAAGCCGCCGTCCGCCTCGACCGCGACGCCGTGCACGGTGATCCCGAGTCGCTTCGCTTCACGGTAGGTGTCGTTGAGGACGCAGAACGCGACGGACAGGTGCAGCAGCTGGGCGCCGTTCTCGGCCGGCGCCGCGACGACCCCCTGCTTGGTCCAGGCGTGCCGGAGCATGACCCCGTCGTCCCTGCGGAGGGAGCCGGCGGTGGCGCGAACGCCCAACGGCGAGAGATCCATTCGTCGATTCTGCCGCGCTCAGCCGCTCGTTCGAGCTCGTACGCGCTCGATCAGCGCAGTGGTCGAGATGGCGCCGGTGCGCGGCACGAACCGCAGACGCCCGGCCTGCTGGACCTCGCCGTACACGTCGGCAACGCCTTCGTCGGGGAGGTCGTCGCTGTGGACGGCCAGGGCGAGTCGGTGCCCGTCGAGGAAGTCCCTGGTCACCCGATACGGCGCATCGGGGATGACCTCGTCGACGTACCGACATGCCTCGATCACCATTACGCGTTCGGCCAGCCTCATGACCGGACGCCGCTTGTAGGCGGCGACCGTCTCGTCCGACAGCACGCCGACCACCAGCTCGTCGCCGAACTCGCACGCGGCGCGCAGCAACGCCACATGGCCGGGATGGAACAGGTCGCCGACCATGTCGACGTACACACGTGTCGGGCCAGCCATCGCGCCTCCTGGGACAGGGGGCTCCCACCGTAGGCACGAGTAGCGTCGGGGAGGTGTCGGGCATGCACTTCGAGCGGATGGCCGCGGAGTACGCCGGGGCCCGGCCGCCGTACCCGACGGGTATGTATGAGCTTCTCGAGAGCGAGGGCGTCATCGGGCGTGGTGTCCGGGTGCTCGAGGTAGGCGCGGGGTCAGGGTTGGCGACTCGCGACCTGGTCTGCGCCGGATGCGCGGTGACAGCGGTCGAACCCGGCCGTGAGCTGGCTCGGTTGCTGCAGCAGGACGTGCCCGAGGCCGACGCGCGGTTGGCGCGGCTGGAGGACGTCGAGCTGCCGGCCGGCGCCTTCGACTCGGTGGTGGCGGCGACGTCGATGCACTGGGTCGACCTGTCGGTCGCGCTACCGAAGCTCCATGCGGCGCTGCGCCCTGACGGGTGGCTGGCGGTGTGGCGGCACCGCTTCGGCGACGAGTCGGTCGACACGGAGTTCCGGCGTCGAGTGGAACGGATCGTCGACCAGCGGCCGTCGCACGATCCCGGCGCCCGCGGGTCCGACGACCGGCCCACGATGGAGGAGCTGACCGTCGACGGATGGTTCGAACCTGTACGCACCGAGCTGTGGCGCTGGTCTGTCGACCTGGACATCGACGCGGTGCGACGCCTGTTCCGGACCTTCAGCGACTGGTCTGACGAAGAGGTCGAGTCTGCGGCGCAGGCCGTCGAGGAACTGGGTGGGGTCGTCACAGAGCACTACCGAACAGTGCTGCACCTGTTGAAGCCGACTCAGGGCTGACGCCGCTCGTCCTTCTGTTCCGGTCTTAGGGTCGCCGGCAGGCCGCTGACCCCGCCGGTGGCGGGGTGCGGGGCATGGTGGCTACGGGTCCGGGACGAGGTGGATGTGGCCGTGCTCGGCTGACCGGCGGCGGGCGTCGGTGGGGGTGACGTCGAGGGTGCCGTCGCGGTCGCGGAGGAACTGGTAGCCGTGCGGGCTGGTCCACAGGTAGGAACCGCGCTCGAGCACCACGTAGTCCCACGCCGTATGAGTTTTGAGCCGGTGGTGCCGCCGGCAGAGCCTCGCGATGTTGCACGAGCACGTGCTTCCACCGTCGGCGTGGGGGATGACGTGGTCGCAGTCGGTTCGCCGAGCCGGGCGGGTGCACCAAGGGAAGACGCAGGTCTCGTCGACCAGCGCGGACTGCTCGACCAGCCGGTCGGGCGTCTCGTAGGCGGTGCCGGAGAGGTGCTCGTTGAAATCGATCACCGGCTTCACCGTGATGGTCGTGCCCGGTGTGCCGCACCAGGTGCGGACCTGGTCGACGCTCACGAAGCTGCGAGTGTTCTCTACGCGCGCCAGGTGCGGACCGTCGGCGTCCCCGGTGACGGCGACTTCGGTGACGTGGACAGTCAGCACGACCTCGCGGGCCGGCAGCGGCAGGGTCGGGTCGGTGCCGCGGGCCAGCTCACCGAGCGCGTGCGCGCGGCGGGCGTCCAGTGAGTCCTCGCATCCGAGCTCCGCCAGCCTTGCGGCGCCGTCGGCGAGAGCGGCGTCGAGGTCGAGGGCGTCTGCCAGGTCGAGGTCGGCGTCGATGTGGGCGGTGCCGTTGAAGTCGGTCTGGTCGGTGTAGATGGTGACGTGCCGGTTGTCCGCCGCAGACAGGCGTCGCTCCTCGGCTTGCTCGGGGTCGAACCGCACCAGCGCCTCCTCGACCAGCCGGTCCAGCTGGGCGATGCCGACCTTGTGGGCGAACCGGGCCACGTGCCGGTCGACGTACTCCGCACCCTCGGGCGGCAGGCAGAACGTCGAGCTGGAGATCCGGCGGGCCCGCCACGGCGGCAGCTTGCCGGCCTGGACCCGCGCCCACACACGGGGGAGCCGGTGGGCGAGCTCGATCGCGTCCGCGATCAGGCACCGGCCGGCGTCGGTGGAGATGTGCAGGGCCGCGGCGAACTCGGGGACGCAGTACTCGCCCACCTCCGGTGTGCCCGTGCCGGCCAGCAGGATCGGGCGCTCAGACTTGAAGAGTGAGGCCGGGTCGATCTCGTGCATCGCGGCCCAGTCCAGTGCCAACTGGAGGATCCGGACCTCGGCCTGGTCAGCGGTGGCCCGCTCGGCTTGGACAGCGGCCAGCACGTCAGCGGGAGTGTCCGCCTGCTGCTCGTGTGCCGGGATCGCTGCCATGGACCAATTGGATCAGTGCGCACCGACAGTTTT
>NZ_CAMPGZ010000306.1 GCF_946885725.1 uncultured Nocardioides sp. | reverse complement strand
CACCATGGAATCCGTCGACACGGTCGTCGTCGGTGCCGGCCACGCCGGACTCGCGACGAGCCACGCCCTGACGAGGGCCGGCGTCGAGCACGTCGTCCTCGAGCGCGGACGGATCGGGGAACGCTGGCTGTCGGAACGCTGGGACAGCCTTCGCCTGCTCACGCCCAACTGGATGTCCCGGCTGCCCGGCTGGCGGTACGTCGGACCGGACCCCGACGGGTTCATGTCGGCGCGTGAGCTGGCCGCGACCCTCGAGGACTACGCCCGCTCGTTCGCGGCACCCGTGGTGCAGGCGACGGTCGTCGCCGTCGACCTAGATCCCGCGGGCGGGTTCGTGGTCGTCACCGACCGCGGGACCTGGCGTTCCGAGCGCGTCGTCGTCGCCACCGGCTACAACCACCACGCCGCCGCCCCTCGGAGCGCGGCGGGACTTCCGTCGTACGTCGCCCAGGTCGACCCCCTGCGCTACAAGGGTCCGCGGTCGGTCGAGCCCGGTGGTGTGCTCGTGGTGGGTGCCTCGTCGACGGGAGTTCAGATCGCGCGGGAGCTGCGCGCGTCCGGGCGCGACGTCGTCCTCGCCGCCGGCCGGCACACGCGGCTCCCCCGGCGTCACCGCGGCCGCGACATCATGGGCTGGCTGGACGACCTCGGCACCTTCGACCGCACCGTCGACGAGGGCGACGCGCAGGCGCTCCGCTCCGAGCCGTCGCTGCAGCTCGCCGGTGGAGCCGACGACCTCGACCTGGCGGTCCTGCAGCCACTCGGCGTGCAGGTCACCGGACGCTTCCTCGGTGCCTACGGGTCGGCCGTTCTGTTCGCGGACGACCTGGCCGCCAACGTCGCCGAGGCGGACCGCCGGATGCGGCGCGTGCTCGACCGGATCGACGCCGTCGCCGGGATGCGCGGCACGGCAGAGTCGGACATCCCGCCCGTCGACGTCTCGTCCGCACCTCCGTGCCTCGACCTCCTGGCCCGCGGCATCCGGACGGTCATCTGGGCGACCGGCTTCCGCGGCTCCTGGCCGTGGCTGCACCTGCCGGTCGTGGTCGACGGGCACATCGCGCAGTACCGCGGCCGCACCGCCGTACCAGGGCTCTACACGGTCGGCCAGCGGTTCCAGCACCGACGCGGCTCCGGTCTCGTCGACGGTGTCCGTCACGACGTCACCGACGTCGTCGGGCACATCGTCGACGCCCGCACGAACCGGGTGGTCGCGCCCGCCGAGACCAGCCGCACCCCCTGAAGGAGAACACTCATGTCTCGCCCGGACTTCGACGTGGTCGTCGTCGGCGGTCGTGTCGCCGGTGCCGCCACCGCCATGCTGCTGGCCCGCCGCGGCGCGCGCGTGCTCGTCGTCGAGCGCAGCCGACGCGGCAGCGACACCCTGTCGACGCACGCGCTGCTGCGACCCGGCGTGGTCCAGATGCGGCGTTGGGGGCTGCTCGCCGCTCTGGACGCGACCGGCACGCCGGCGATCACGACGAGCACGTTCCACTACGGCGCCGAGACCGTGCACGTGACCCTGCGGCCGGTGCACGACACGCACGCTCTCTACGCCCCGCGCCGCACAGTGCTCGACCCGTTGCTGCTCGACGCGGCTGAGCACGACGGCGTCGAGGTCGTGGACCGGGCCACCGTCACCGGGTTGGTGCGTGCTGACGACGGGCGCGTCCGAGGTGTCGAGGTCGAGCACGCCGGCCGACGTCGCCGGGTGACTGCGCCGATGGTCGTCGGCGCCGACGGCATTCGGTCGACGGTCGCGGCCGCGGTCGGTGCACGGCCGTTGGCCCTCGGCCTTTCCGCCGGCACCTGCGTCTACGGGTACGTCCACGGCCGGGTCACCGAGGGGTTCGAGTGGTTCTACGGCGCCGGCCTCACCTCCGGGCTGATCCCGACGGACGCCGGGCAGACCCTCGCGTTCGTGTGCCGGCCGGCCGCGACGCCGTTCGCCCCGCCCACCACCTGGCCGCAGCTCATCTCCCTTGTGCACAAGGCCTGGCCCGCCGGAGCCGACATGCTGGCGGGCGGGGTGCCGGACGGCCGGCTGCGCCGCTACCGCGGCGCGGTCGGCTACCGGCGTCGTGCGCACGGTCCGGGGTGGGCGCTGGTCGGCGATGCCGGCTACTACGTCGACCCGTTGAGTTCCCACGGGATGTCGCAGGCGCTCCGCGACGCCGAGCTGCTCGCACGCGCCCTCACGTCCGGCCACGTCGCTGCCGCGCTCGTGGACTACGAGCGACGTCGCGACGACCTGTCCGCCCCGATCGCCTGTGCTGTCGAGTCGATCGCAGCGTTCGACTGGGACGAGCGGACGGTGCGGCCGCGGGTGCTCGCGATGACCTCCGCGATGAGCGACGAGGTCGAGGCGCTCGCCCGGCTGGACGAAGCGTGCCTTCCGGCCACCTCCTGGTGACCGTCCGTTGGAGCCCGGCACGACGGGTACCTACACTCGCAGCTCGGTCACACCCCGCCGTTCCCCGATCCGGCCGAAGGAGACTCGTGCCTCACGCCAGCCGCATGCTCGCCGCCGCGCTCACCGTCGCCACCGCGACCACCCTCGCCGGTTGCGGCAGCGACTCCGACGGCTACGGCGACGCCGACGTGGCCTACGCGAGCGACGTCACCGTCCACCACGCGCAGACCCTCCAGGTCCTCGATCTGTCCCTCGGCCGGCAGTCCCTCGACCCCGAGCTCGGTGCGTTCGCCGACGAGACCCGCAAGCAGATCTTCGCCGAGGTCGAGGTGACCCAGAAGTGGTTGAAGCGCAACGGCGAGGAGGTCCCCAAGACCGCCCTCGAGCACTCGCACGCCGACCAGCCGTCGTACGACACGTCCATCCCCGGCGTGCTGCCCGAGGACAGGCTCCACCAGCTCGAGAAGGCCCGGGACCCTGAGTTCCAGGCCGCCTGGCTGGACGCGCTGATCGTGCAGGAGGAGGGCGCGGTCGAGCTCGCCGAGGCCGCGATCGAGGAAGCGGAGGACGCCGAGATCACCAAGGCGGCCGAGGCCGACCTCGAGCGCCACCGCGAGCAGCTCGACCGCCTCCGGGACATTGCCGCAGGCTGAGTCGTCCCGTGCCACCCGGA
>NZ_CAMPGZ010000305.1 GCF_946885725.1 uncultured Nocardioides sp. | reverse complement strand
GAACTGCAGCGGCAGCACGCCCATGCCGATCAGGTTGGAGCGGTGGATGCGCTCGTAGGACTCGGCGATGACGGCCTTCACCCCGAGCAGCGCGGTGCCCTTGGCGGCCCAGTCGCGTGACGAGCCGGAGCCGTACTCCTTGCCGGCCAGGACGACCAGCGGCGTACCGGCCTCGAGGTAGTGCTGCGACGCCTCGTACACCGTGGTGACCTCGCCACCCTGGGTGAAGTCGCGGGTGACACCGCCCTCGGTGCCCGGAGCGAGCTGGTTGCGCAGCCGGATGTTGGCGAACGTGCCCCGGATCATCACCTCGTGGTTGCCGCGGCGCGAGCCGTAGGAGTTGAAGTCCCGCTGCTCGACGCCGTGCTCGGCGAGGTACTGGCCCGCGGGCGAGTCCTTCTTGATCGCGCCGGCCGGCGAGATGTGGTCGGTGGTGACCGAGTCGCCGAGCTTGAGCAGCACCCGGGCGCCCTCGATGTCCTCGACCGGGGTCGGCTCCTCGGGCATTCCATCGAAGTACGGAGGCTTGCGGACGTAGGTGGAGTTCTCGTCCCACTCGAAGGTGTCGCCCTCCGGCGTGGGCAGCGACTGCCAGCGCTCGTCGCCGGCGAACACGTCCTGGTAGGAGCTGCCGAACATGTCCGCGTTGACGGCCTCGGCGATCGTCGCCTCGACCTCGGACGGCGCCGGCCAGATGTCCTTGAGGAACACGTCGTTGCCCTCGTAGTCCTGGCCCAGCGGCTCGTTGAACAGGTCGACGTCCATCGAGCCGGCGATGGCGTAGGCGACGACGAGCGGCGGCGACGCGAGGTAGTTCATCTTCACGTCGGGGTTGATCCGGCCCTCGAAGTTGCGGTTGCCGGACAGCACCGAGACGACCGCGAGGTCGTTCTCCTGCACGGCCTGCGACACCTCGGGGATGAGCGGGCCGGAGTTGCCGATGCAGGTGGTGCAGCCGTAGCCGACGAGGTTGAAGCCGAGCTTGTCGAGGTACGGCGTGAGGCCGGCGCGCTCGTAGTAGTCGGAGACGACCTTCGAGCCCGGCGCCAGCGTGGTCTTCACCCACGGCTTGCGGGTCAGGCCCTTGTCGACGGCGTTCTTCGCCAGCAGCGCGGCGCCGATCATCACCGACGGGTTCGACGTGTTGGTGCACGAGGTGATCGCGGCGATCGTCACGGCGCCGTGGTCGATCTCGAACTTCGTGCCGTCCTCGAGCGTCACCTGTGCCGGGTTGGACGGACGACCCTCGGCCTTGGCGCGGTTGAGGTGCCAGTCGGTCGGCTCGCCGCCGCCGTTGTGGTCCTCGGAGTAGGCCGGGGCGTCGCTGGCCGGGAACGACTCGGCGACGGCCTCGTCGGCGGGGGCGACGCCGTACGGCTTCTCGTTGGCGGGCACGCCCGGCTTGCGGGACTCGGTGCCGGTCTGGTCGTCGCTGACGTAGTCGGCGAGCGCGGAGCGGAACGCCTCCTTGGCCTCCGACAGCGCGACCCGGTCCTGCGGACGCTTCGGGCCGGCCAGGCTCGGCTCCACGGTGGAGAGGTCGAGCTCGAGCGTCTCGGAGTAGCGCGGCTCGGCCGACGGGTCGTGCCAGAGGCCCTGCTCCTTGGCGTACGCCTCGACGAGCTTGAGCTGCTCGTCGGAGCGGCCGGTGAGGCGGAGGTACTCGACGGTCTGCTCGTCGATCGGGAAGACCGCGATGGTCGAGCCGAACTCCGGGCTCATGTTGCCGATCGTGGCGCGGTTGGCCAGCGGCAGCGCCGAGACGCCCTCGCCGTAGAACTCCACGAACTTCCCGACGACGCCGTGCTTGCGCAGCATCTCGGTGATCGTGAGGACGAGGTCGGTGGCGGTCGAGCCCTCGGGCAGCTCGCCCGACAGCTTGAAGCCGACGACGCGCGGGATCAGCATCGACACCGGCTGGCCGAGCATGGCGGCCTCGGCCTCGATGCCGCCGACGCCCCAGCCGACCACGCCGATGCCGTTGACCATGGTGGTGTGGGAGTCGGTGCCGACGCAGGTGTCGGGGTACGCCTGGGTGACGCCGTCGGCCTCACGGGTGAACACGGTGCGCGCGAGGTGCTCGATGTTGACCTGGTGGACGATGCCGGTGCCCGGCGGGACGACCTTGAAGTCGGCGAACGCGCCCTGGCCCCAGCGCAGGAACTGGTAGCGCTCCCGGTTGCGCTCGTACTCGATCTCCACGTTGCGCTCGAACGCCTCCGGCGATCCGAACACGTCCGCGATCACCGAGTGGTCGATGACCAGCTCGGCCGGCGCCAGCGGGTTGACCCGGGTCGGGTCGCCGCCGAGCTCCGCGACCGCCTCGCGCATCGTGGCGAGGTCGACGATGCACGGGACACCGGTGAAGTCCTGCATGATCACGCGCGCCGGCGTGAACTGGATCTCCTTGCTGGGCTCGGCATCCGCGTCCCACGCGGCCAGCGCACGGATGTCGTCGGCGGTGATGTTGGCGCCGTCCTCCGTCCGCAGCAGGTTCTCGAGCAGCACCTTGAGGCTGAACGGCAGGCCGGCGACGTCGACCCCGTCACCGGTCACCTTGTCGAGCCGGAAGATCTCGTAGGACTTCCCGTCCACGTCCAGCGTGCTCTTGGCACCGAAACTGTCCTGACTCGGCATCAGCCTCTCCTCAATGGTGGCGTCTGGGTCGTTCCGCCCATCTTGCCCACGGGCCCGATCGCCCCGGAAGTGAGGCGACCCTTATCCCCGCGATGCCCAGCACCGCCGGACTTCACGCAGGGGCCGGAACGATTTGGTCTCAGCAATTTGTCTTGACGTCAAGATACATGATGTCGAGCAACCCCACCAGACACCCTCCCCCGCGAGTCGGCGCATCTTGCCCTCTCCCCTGCGCCGACCCGGCGCGTCTTGCCCTTTCGTCCTGTGGAGAAGAGGGCAACATGCGCCGACCCGGCTTGAACCTCCCGCCCCAACCCGCCGACCCGGCTCGAACCTCCAGCGCAAACCCGCGGACCCGCCTGGAACCGCGCGAACGCGCCGACTCTCCGCGAGCACACCGTCCGATGTCAGACAGAATGCTGGCGTGTCCGACCTCGAGATGATCAGGGACG
>NZ_CAMPGZ010000304.1 GCF_946885725.1 uncultured Nocardioides sp. | reverse complement strand
CCTCTGTACCTTTCCTGATTGCTAACTGATCTAACAACTTACGTCAGGGTGTGGAAGGGCGGATGTCGGTACGCCGTGAGGGTCGGGGACCGGCGGCTGGGTCAGCCGGGGTGGCCGGGGTGATCGCCGGGCGGCGCACCGCGTGGGCGGTCGCGCTCATCATGCTGGCGCTCGGCGGGTTCGTGGCGTTCGGGATCGGCGAGGCCGAGCGCGACCCGGGCCCCCTCGACCAGCTGCCGGCCGGCTACGACAGCACGCACGCGGTCGAGCTCCAGGAGCGGCTGCCTACGCAGGACGCCTCGACGGCTGTCGCGCTGTGGACGGCGGAGGAGGGCGAGCTCCGCCGCGACCAGGTGGCCCGGCTCGCGGGTGTGCTCGAGCAGGTTCGCGACGAGCTGCGCCTCGAGCAGGGCCCGCCGCCGCAACCCAGCGACGACGGCACCGCCGCGGTCGGCATCCTCACGCTGCCCGGTGGGAGCGCCACCGACAACGCGGACCGCGTGAAGGAGCTGCGCGCGACGCTGCGGTCCGACACCCCCGACGGCGTCGACGTCGCGGTCACCGGCCCGGCGGCGGTGCAGGCCGACCTCGCCGCGGTCTTCCAGGGCGCCGACCTCGACCTGCTGCTGGCCACCGCCACGGTCGTGGCGATCCTGCTGCTGATCACCTACCGCAGCCCGATCCTGTGGCTGATCCCGCTCACCGTCGTCGCCGTCGCGGACCGCCTCGCTGCGGCCGCCGCCACCCACACGCTCGCGCTCGCGAACGTGTCGTGGGACGAGTCGACCGTCGGCATCCTGTCCGTGCTGGTGTTCGGCGCCGGCACCGACTACGCCCTGCTGCTGATCTCCCGCTACCGCGACGAGCTGCGCACTGAGCGCGACCGGTTCGCGGCGATGGCCACCGCCCTCCGTCGTACGGCGGAAGCGGTGCTGTCCAGCGCGACCACGGTCGTGCTGGGCCTGCTCACCCTGCTGCTGTCGGTCGTGCCGTCGACGCGAGGACTCGGCCTGGCGTGCGCGGTCGGTGTCGTCGTCGCCGCGTTCTTCGCACTCGTCGTGCTGCCGGCCGCGCTGGTGGTGTTCGGGCGCTGGGTGTTCTGGCCGAAGGTGCCGCGCGTCGGGCAGGCCCAGCTCGTCGAGAGCCGCACGCTGTGGGGGCGCGTCGGCACCGTGGTCGCGCGCCGGCCGGTCGTCCTCCTCGCCTCCTCGGCCGTGCTGCTGGCGGCGCTGGCCACCGGGATCTTCCGGATCGACAGCGGCCTCGGGACGTCCGACCAGTTCCTCGACAAGCCCGAGTCGATCGCGGCCGCCGAGCGCCTCGGTGAGTCGTTCCCGGCGGGCAGCACCGACCCGGTGCAGGTGCTCACCCGCGCCGAGCCCGGCGAGGTGCGCGAGGCGCTGGAGCCGCTGGACGTCGTGCAGTCGAGCATGGTCACCGCCCAGGACCGGGGCCTCAGCCGTGTCGACGTCGTGCTGTCCGTGGCGTCCGGCAGCGACGAGGCCGAGGCCGCGGTCGTCGAGATGCGCGAGGCGCTGGCCGATGTCGACGAGACCTACGTCGGCGGCACCGACGCCGAGGCGGTCGACGAGCGCGACTCGGCCGCCCGCGACCGGCTGGTGATCCTGCCGCTCATCGCGGGGCTGGTGCTCCTCGCGCTCGGTCTGCTGCTGCGCTCGCTGGTGGCGCCGGTCCTGCTCGTGCTGACCGTGCTGGCGACCTATGTCGCGGCACTGGGTGCGTCGTGGTGGATCTTCGTGTCGGTGCTCGGCTTCGACGCGCTCGACGTGAGCGTGCCGCTGTTCGCGTTCCTCTTCCTCGTCGCGCTCGGCGTCGACTACAACATCTTCCTCGTCACCCGGGCGGCCGAGGAGTCCCGCGAGCACGGGGCCGCGCGCGGCATGCTGCGCGCGCTCGGCGTCACCGGTGGCGTGATCACCAGCGCCGGCGTGCTGCTGGCCGCCGTGTTCGCGGTGCTCGGCGTGCTGCCGCTGGTCGTGCTCGCCCAGCTCGGCGTGGTCATCTGCGTCGGCGTCCTGCTCGACACGCTGCTGGTGCGGACGGTCGTCGTACCGGCGCTCGGCGTGCTGCTGGGCGACCGGTTCTGGTGGCCGCGCCGGGTCAGCGCCCGGAGTTGACCGTCACGTCCTTGATGGCGCCGTCCTCGACGCCCCACTCGGCGAGGACGTCGGCGTACACGCCCTCCTCGACCAGCACCTCGAACGCGCCCTGCACGGCGTCGCGCAGACCGGGCTCCTGCTTGTCGACGGCGACGCCGTACAGCCCTGGCTCGTACTGGTTCGTCGAGGCGAGCTGGTAGTTCGCCTTCGTCGTGGGGTCGGTGACAAGCAGCGCGGCCGGCGGCAGGTCGTTGAGGACGGCGGCCGCGCGGCCGGTGCGCAGCTGCACGAGCGCGTCGGAGTTGGTGCTGTAGGTGCGTACGTCGATCTTCTCCGGCCCGCAGTTGGCCTGCGAGCGGTCGAGCAGGTCGACCTGCGTGGTGCCCTTCTCGACCGCGACGACCTTGCCGCACAGGTCGTTGATCTCGGTGATGCCGGCGGGGTTGCCGCGCTGCACCAGGATCGACGTGCCGGCGCTGAAGTAGTTCACGAAGTCGACGTGCTCGGCGCGCTGCTCGGTGTCGGTCATCGCGGACATGCCGAGGTCGAGCGTGCCGGCCTGCACCCCGGGGATGATCGCGGTGAAGTCGACCGGCTGGAACACGACCTTCACGCCGAGCACCTGACCGAGCGCCTTCCCGAGGTCGGGCTCCACCCCGACGATCGTGCGGCCGTCCTCGCCGTACGACGACATCGGGGCGTACGACGCGTCGGTCCCCACGCGCAGGCTGCCGCGCTCGCGGACCCCGTCGGGGAGCATCTCGTGCAGCTCCTGGTCGACCTCGAGGCGCGGGCCTTGTCCGGCCTCGTTCTCGGAGCCCGCGGCGGAGCAGCCCGCGAGGAGCAGGGCGGGCAGCAGGGCGACGGCGAACCGGGTCAGCACGGTGCGGGGAATGGGTGCGGCCCTTCTCAACAGTGGCGGGTCTGGGTGGGCGGCGGTCAGGTGGCGGGGCCGATGGGCAGGGCGGTGCCGGAGGCC
>NZ_CAMPGZ010000303.1 GCF_946885725.1 uncultured Nocardioides sp. | reverse complement strand
GCCGCCGAGGAGTCAGTTATTCAGCCGCGTGGGCGGCGTGTCGCGGCACAACTGACCCCTCGGCGTCGGGGGCGGACAGGGGTTGGGGCTGCGCGCTCCGGCGGCATCAGGCGCTGCGGCGGTGGCTGCCGGGAGACCCGGCCGCTCGCGCGGCGCGGGCGATGCCGGCGCGGAAGATCTCGATCGCGCGTGCGGGGTGCCGGAAGACGTCGTCGGTGGTGAGTACGTCGATGGTCCAGCCGCGCTCCTCGCGGATCCAGGCGCGGCGTCGGCGGTCGTGCGCCCGTTGGCCGGGTCCGTGCCAGGCGGCGCCGTCGTACTCCGCGGCGTACCGGATCTCCTCCAGCCCGAGGTCGAGTCGGTACGCCGGCAGCCCGTCGTCGTCCAGCACCGGGATCTGCAGCTGCGGGGGCGGCAGGCCGGCGTCGAGCCAGAGCAGCCGCATCACCGACTCGGCGGGGGACTCGGCGCGGCCGTCGGCGAGGGGCGCGAGCGAGCGGAGCCGGACGACGCCGCGAAAGCCCTTGAACCGCTTGATCTCCTCGAGCATCTCGTCGTGGGTGAAGTCGCCGGTGTGCAGCATCGCGTCGAGTGCGGCGATGCCACCGGTGCGCGAGCGCGTGCGCGCCAGGTCGAGGGCGGTGCGGAGCGCGGTGGTGATGCGCACGCCGTGGCGGGTCTCGATGTCACGGGGGAACAGCAGGCGGCGACCGCCGTCGGCGCCGCGCTTGCGCACCCGCGTGCGTTCGAGGGGCTGGACGACGGTGAGGCGAGGCAGCACGATGTGTTCGCCGCGGGCGATCAGGTCGACGCCGTGCGCCCACGCGGCGGACTCGTCGGTGACGACGGCGGTGGGTGGCACGACGAGCGCGAGCGCCTTCGCGCGCAGCAGGAGGTCGTCGTCCGCCGCGCTGTCGACGTACACGCCGCGGAAGACACGTCGAATCACGCCCTCCTCGACCAGTCGGTAGAGCCGGGGCCGGGTGATGCCGTGCTCGAGCGCTATCGCCGCGGTGAAGGGTTCGCCGAGCGGGAGGGTGCCGCCCGTGGTGATGGGGAGCATGAGTTCCATCCCGGCACGATGCATCCGGATCGAAGGCCGTGCGAGTTTTCCACAGAGGAGTTTCGGCGACCTGTCCGCGAAGGGTCAGTTGTGTCGCGACACGCCGCTGACGAGGCTGAATTAGTGACTCCTCGGCGGAAAGCCCGAAGGGCTGAGGCCTCAGGGACAGGGCCAACCGGGGTGGGCAGGTGAGGGAGTGGCCCTAGAGGTCCGGGTGCTTGGTGGCGAGGCGGTAGAAGCCGGAGTGGAAGACCAGCGGCTCCCCGCCGGGCGCCTCGTAGGACTCGATCTCGCCGAAGAAGACCACGTGGTCGCCGGCGTCGACGCGGCGGGTACGACGGCAGACGAAGTGCGCGACGGTGCCTTCGAGCACGGGCGGGCCGTCGCCGTCGCGCAGCAGCCGGACGCCGTCGAACTTCTCGGGGCCGCTGGTCGAGAACTGCCGCGACAGGTGGTGCTGGTCGGAGGCGAGCACGTTGACCGCGAACATCTCGGCGGCCTCGAACGCCGGCAGCGACGGCGACGACTTGGCCGCGGCCCAGAGGACGAGTGGCGGGTTGAGCGACACCGACGTGAACGAGTTGGCGGTCATCCCGTAGTCGCGCCCGTCGTGGTGGGTGGTGACGACGGTGACGCCGGTGGCGTACTGGCCCAGCGCGCGCCGCAGGTCGCGGGTGTCGAACGGTCCCGCGGCGATGGCGCGCTGCTCGTCGAGGAACGCGGCGGTCGCGGTCGCGTCGTACCACCACGGGTCGAAGAGGCGCGCGTCGTCGAAGCCGGCCGCGATCCGTTCCGCGACGCCGGGCAGTGTGGCGGCGGCCGCAAGCGCCTCGCGCTGGTGCTCCTCGAACGGTTGCAGCCAGTCGTTGGTCCAGCGCGTGACGAAGTGCGCCCAGCCGCGCCAGAAGTTCGCGAACGTCTGTTCCATCCACGCCTCGTCGAACGCGCCGCGGTGGCTGACGATCGCGTCGAGGTAGAACGACGCCGACTTGATCGCGGTGTTGGCGCCCTGGCTTGTCAACGGGTCGTTGAGCACGACGACGTCGGCCATGCCCAGCACGTGTGTGCCGGACGGCAGCGTGCCGACGGGTCGGCGTACCACCGGGCGGAAGCTGCCCCGCAGCACCGACCCGTCGTCGACGAGCGTGGCGCCGGCCAGGCGGGCCGCTTCGGAGGGGAACCACTCGGCGAGTACGGCGTGCAGCCGGTCGAGGTGCTCGGCGGGCGTTGTCACGTCGCGCCACGCCTCGGCGATGGGTCCGCCGGGGACGCCGGTGATCACGACGATGTCGCAGGGACCGCCGACGGTCAGGCCGGGGCTGGAGAAGCACTCGCCGACGCCGTCGACGACGTGGTAGCGGAACGTGTCGTCGACCGGCCCGTCGCTCAGGTACGTCAGCGACGCCACCCGCTGCGGTTCGTCGTGCGGGGACTTCTCGGCGTCGACCGGGAACAACCCGGCGAGGCCGCCACGGCCGGTCGAGACGACCACGAGGTCGTGCGCCGCGGCCAGCTCCTCGACGTCGTCAACGTCCGCTTGGCGTACGACGATCTTGCCGCCCAGCCTGGCCACCGCCTCGAGCAGCGCCGGCACCTTGACCCGCAGGTCCACCGACCGGGCCGGCGCCGAGAGCGGCGTCGAGAACGCGGACGTCGCGCCGTCGGCGTACCTCACGTCGAACGCCATCCGGCCGATCCGCGGCGACGGCGGCAGCAGTGCGGGTATGCCGAGCGCGGCCTCGATCTCGAGCGCGGACTCGAAGGTGACCTGGCTCGACATCACCGAGCCGGAGCGGAACTCCTCGGCCGTGCGGTCGGTGACCAGGGTGACCTCGCAGCCGTGCTGCAGCAGGCCGAGCGCGAGCGTGGTGCCGGCCGGGCCGGCGCCGACGACCGCCACTGAGGGCTTGCGCGGACTGCTCACCGGCACAGCGTCTCACCTCGACCGCACGCTCGGCCTGGCCCTCCGTGGGCGAAGGGTCAGTTGTGCCGCGACACGCCGCCCACTGCGCTGAATGACTGACTCCTCGCGCGACCGACCCGAAGGGTCTGGGCCCCCTGGGCGGCCCCTGGACG
>NZ_CAMPGZ010000302.1 GCF_946885725.1 uncultured Nocardioides sp. | reverse complement strand
GCACGCCCGACGCGCACTGGATGACCGAGGCGCGCTACCGCGGCCAGAAGGTCGTGGTGGTCTCGCCCGACTACGCCGACAACGTGAAGTTCGCCGACGAGTGGCTCGCGGTGCGGCCCGGCACCGACGGCGCGCTGGCGATGGCGATGGGCCACGTCGTGCTCAAGGAGTTCTTCGTCGACCGGCCGACGCCATACTTCACGGACTACGTCAAGGCCTACACCGACCTGCCCTACCTCGTCGTGCTCGACGAGGCAGGGGACGGCGCGCACCGGCCGGGCAAGTTCCTGACCGCGGCCGACGTGCCGGAGTGGGCCGGCGAGGAGAACGCCGCCTTCAAGCCGCTGCTGCTCGACGCGCGTGACGGCAGCCTGGTGCTGCCCAACGGCTCGCTCGGCCACCGCTTCGGCGACACCGGCGCCGGCCGCTGGAACCTCGACCTCGGCGGCGTCGACCCGCTGCTGTCGCTGCACCAGCCCGACGGCGACAGCGCGCTCGTCGAGCTTCCGCGCTTCGACGACCTCGACGGCACGCCGACCTCGCTGCGCCGGGGCGTCCCGGTGCGGCGCGTGGGGGACCGGCTGGTCACCACGGTGTTCGACCTGATGCTCGCGCAGTACGGCGTGGGGCGGGACGGGCTGCCGGGCGACTACGCCACGTCGTACGACGACGCCACGGCGCCGTACACCCCGGCCTGGCAGGAGCCGATCACCGGCGTCCCGGCGTCAGCCGCGGCCCGGATCGCCCGGGAGTTCGCGCGCAACGCCGAGGAGTCACACGGGCGCTCGATGATCCTGATGGGCGCCGGCACCAACCACTGGTTCCACTCCGACACGATCTACCGCGCGTTCCTCGGCCTCACCACGCTCACCGGCTGCCAGGGCGTGAACGGCGGCGGCTGGGCGCACTACGTCGGGCAGGAGAAGTGCCGCCCGATCACCGGGTGGGCGCAGCTCGCGTTCGGCCTCGACTGGAAGCGCCCGCCGCGGCAGATGATCCACACGGCCTACTGGTACCTCCACACCGACCAGTTCCGCTACGACACGTTCTCCGCAGACACGGTCGCGGCCGCGACGGGGACCGGACGGCTCGCCGGACTGAGCACCGCCGACGTGATCGCGAAGAGCGCGCGGATGGGCTGGATGCCGTCGTACCCGACCTTCGACCGCAACCCGCTCGACCTCGCCGACGAGGCGGCCGAGTCCGGCAGGCCGGCCGCGGAGCACGTGGTCGACCAATTGCGGTCGGGTGCGCTGAAGTTCGCCGCCGAGGACCCGGACGCGCCGGAGAACTTCCCGCGCGTGCTCGCGGTGTGGCGCGCCAACCTGCTCGGCTCGTCGGGCAAGGGCAACGAGTACTTCCTCAAGCACCTGCTCGGCACCGACAGCTCGCTGCGCGCCACCGAGGCGTCCGAGAGCCAGCGGCCGCGCGAGGTCACCTGGCACGACCAGGCGCCCGAGGGCAAGCTCGACCTGCTGCTCACGCTCGACTTCCGGCAGACCAGCACCACGCTGTTCTCCGACGTCGTGCTGCCCGCGGCCACGTGGTACGAGAAGCACGACCTCAACACCACCGACATGCACCCGTTCGTGCACTCGTTCAACCCGGCGATCGCGCCGCCGTGGCAGACCCGCACGGACTGGGAGGCGTTCAAGACGATCGCGACGAAGTTCAGCGAGCTCGCCGCCACGCACCTCGGCACCCGCACCGACGTCGTCGCCGTACCGCTGCTGCACGACACCGCGGACGCGATGGCCAACCCCCACGGCCTCGTGCGCGACTGGAAGCACGGCGAGTGCGACCCGGTGCCGGGGGTGACGATGCCGAAGATCGTCACGGTCGAGCGCGACTACGCCGCGGTCGGCGACCAGATGCGCGCGCTCGGCCCGCTGATGGACACGCTCGGTACGACGACCAAGGGCGTCACGTACGACGTCACCGGCTCGGTCGACTACCTGCGCGCCAAGAACGGCGCGGTGCGCGGCGGTGTCGCCGACGGCCGGCCGTCTCTGGACCGCGACGTGCACGCCTGCGAGGCGATCCTCGCGCTGTCCGGCACCACCAACGGGCACCTGGCGACGCAGGGGTTCAAGACGCTCGAGCGGCGCACCGGCACGCAGCTGCACGACCTCGCCGCCGAGCACGAGGGCAAGCAGATCACCTTCGCCGACACCCAGGCCGCGCCGGTGCCGGTGATCACCTCGCCGGAGTGGTCGGGCTCGGAGACCGGCGGCCGGCGCTACTCGCCGTTCACCATCAACGTCGAGCGGCTGAAGCCCTGGCACACGCTGACCGGGCGGCAGCACTTCTACCTCGACCACGACTGGATGTCCGAGCTCGGCGAGAACCTCCCGGTCTATCGACCACCGCTGAACATGGGCGCGCTGTTCGCCGAGCCCGACGTGGGCACCACCGGCGAGCTCGGCGTGACCGTCCGCTACCTGACCCCGCACAACAAGTGGTCGATCCACTCGGAGTACCAGGACAACCTGTTCATGCTCTCGCTCTCGCGCGGCGGGCAGACGATCTGGATGTCCGACCGCGATGCCGCCAAGGTCGGCGTCGAGGACAACGACTGGATCGAGGCGGTCAACCGCAACGGCGTGGTCGTGGCCCGCGCGATCGTCTCGCACCGGATGCCCGAAGGCACGGTCTACATGCACCACGCGCAGGACCGGCTCATCGACGTACCCATCGCCGAGACCTCCGGCAAGCGCGGCGGCATCCACAACTCGCTGACGCGGATCCTCGTGAAGCCCAGCCACGTCATCGGCGGCTACGCCCAGCTCGCCTTCGCCTTCAACTACCTGGGGCCCACCGGCAACCAGCGCGACGAGGTGACCGTGATCCGCAAGCGCTCCCAGGAGGTGACCTACTAGTGGTCTCGACGGGCACCACAGTGGTCTCGACAGGCTCGACCACCCGACGCTCGACCACCCATGAAGCCGAGGTGAGCTGCCGATGAAGGTCATGGCGCAGATGGCGATGGTGATGAACCTCGACAAGTGCATCGGCTGCCACACCTGCTCGGTCACCTGCAAGCAGGCGTGGACCAACCGCACCGGGACGGAGTACGTCTGGTTCAACAACGTCGAGACCCGGCCGGGGCAGGGCTACCCGCGGCGCTACGAGGACCAGGAGGAGTGGAAGGGCGGCTGGACGC
>NZ_CAMPGZ010000301.1 GCF_946885725.1 uncultured Nocardioides sp. | reverse complement strand
CGACTACCGCCAGCTCGGCATCGGCTACGCCAACCTCGGCGCGCTGCTGATGGCGATGGGCCTGGGCTACGACTCCGACGGCGGCCGCTCGATGGCCGCGGCGATCACGTCGCTGATGACCGGTGCGTCGTACAAGCGCTCGGCGGAGCTCGCCGGCGTCGTCGGCCCCTATACCGGCTACGCCCGCAACGCCGACGCCCACAAGCGCGTGATGCGCAAGCACCAGGCCGCCAACGACGCCGTGCGCACCCTGCACGTCGAGGACGCCCGGGTGCACAAGCTGGCCACGAAGATGTGGGACCAGGTCGTCAAGCTCGGTGAGAAGAACGGCTACCGCAACGCGCAGGCCTCCGTGCTCGCGCCGACCGGGACCATCGGCTTCATGATGGACTGCGACACCACCGGCATCGAGCCCGACTTCTCGCTGGTGAAGTTCAAGAAGCTGGTCGGCGGCGGCTCGATGCAGATCGTCAACCAGACGGTCCCGCGGGCGCTGAAGAAGCTCGGCTACCAGACCGAGTCGATCGAGGCGATCGTCGAGTACATCGCCGAGCACGGCCACGTCGTCGACGCCCCGGGCCTCAAGCCGGAGCACTACGAGGTGTTCGACACCGCGATGGGCGCCCGCGCGCTCAAGCCGATGGGCCACGTGCGGATGATGGCGGCGGCGCAGCCGTTCCTGTCCGGCGCGATCTCGAAGACCGTGAACCTGCCGGAGACGGCGACGGTCGAGGAGATCGAGGACGTCTTCATGCAGTCCTGGAAGCTCGGCCTCAAGGCGACCGCGATCTACCGCGACAACTGCAAGGTCGGGCAGCCTCTCGCCGACGGTGGCGGCAAGGCCAAGAAGGACGCCGCCGCGGCTGCGGCCGCCGCCGAGCCGGTCGAGAAGACCGTTGTCGTCGAGCGCCCCGTCCGCAAGCGGCTGCCGAAGTCGCGTCCGTCGCGCACCACGTCGTTCACCGTGGGCGGCGCCGAGGGTTACCTGACCGCCGGCTCCTACCCTGACGACGGTCTGGGCGAGGTGTTCCTCAAGCTCGGCAAGCAGGGCTCGACCCTGGCCGGCGTGATGGACGCCTTCTCGATGGCGATCTCGATCTCGCTGCAGTACGGCGTCCCGCTGGAGACCTACGTCTCGAAGTTCGTCAACATGAAGTTCGAGCCGGCCGGCCTCACCGACGACCCGGACGTCCGGATGGCGCAGTCGATCATGGACTACATCTTCCGCCGCCTGGCGCTGGACTACCTGCCGTTCGAGACCCGTGCCGCGATGGGCATCTACTCGGCCGAGGAGCGGCAGCGCCAGCTCGAGACCGGCTCCTACGAGCCGATCGAGGACCTCTCGGTCGACCAGGGCAGCGTCGACGTCGAGCCGACCGATCAGGTCGTCGAGGAGCAGAAGAAGGCCGGGCCCGAGGCCGCGGCGAAGGAGGCCCCGTCCGGCGCCCACACCTCCGCCGAGCTGCTCGAGGCGATCACGGGTACGGCGGTCGACAGCCCGCTGTGCTTCACCTGCGGCACCAAGATGCGCCCCGCCGGCAGCTGCTATGTCTGCGAAGGCTGCGGCAGCACCAGCGGCTGCAGCTGATGTGAACGGACAGGAAATGTGTCGGATGAAAGTCCGATCCACCACTGAGCGGCAGATGCTCGGACAGGTGCTCGGGCAGAGCGTGCTCGTCCGACTAGGCCAACACTCGTGACTGAGTAAGAACGGCCCCGAGGAGACTAGGTCTCTTCGGGGCCGTTCTGCGTGCGGGCCACAGCCCGGTCGGAGCCGTGCCGGTTTGCGCGCGCTTCGACGCTAGATGTCGCATCCCAGGACGTTGTTGACGCGCGGTCGCGGCAGATCCGGTTACCCATTGGCTCGCCTCAACGGCATCGCAGGGTCAGCCAGGACCTCAGGCGTGGGTTGAAACCCAGGGGCAGCCTCGACGGTTCAGTAGCCATGTCCCCACATCCAGGCATGGGCCACGCGCTGAATGATCGGACGGTGAAAAGACCAGCGTGCCATCCAGGGTGTCTCGGCCAGCGGCAGATCAGTGCACTCCCGCCACCTATCCTTGCCGGGTGGGAGACACCGCGGGAGACATAGTCCGGACGCCCCCCACTCTCGAGGACTACCTACACCTGAGGGCCGTTTCGGGGCTGACGCCCAAGTCGGCTGCGGAAGGCGAGGGCGCACTGGCCGGCAGTTGGTGCTGGAGCGTCGTTCAGCATGATGGACGGGCTGTTGCGATGGGTCGTGTGATCGGCGACGGCGGCTGGTACTTCCACATCGCCGACATGGCGACGCTGCCCGAGCACCAAGGCCGCGGACTGGGGCGGCGCGTGCTCGCCGACCTCTTGGCGCAGATTACGGAAGCCGCGCCAGGAGAGCCGTACGTGACGCTCATGGCTGACGCGCCGGGACGCCGGTTGTACGAGTCGATGGGATTCGTGGAGACCGCGCCCAAGTCGCTGGGCATGCGTCTCAAGCACTGATCCGCTCAGGTCGTCACCCGGCGAGTGACGGGTGGTGACGCCGGCTCCATCGCGACACACGCCCGAAGTCGAACATCGGCAGATCCGGACATCCACGTGTCAACAACTTAGCGTGGAGGCAGGTCTAGCGACGATCTTCTGATCAGCGAGCCGGGTACGGGTCTGTCCGGAACTTTGTGTTTCTGAGTGGCGTGAGGTCCACGGCTTTGGGCGTGGACGGAAGGAACATCGCGTCTATGACGGAGCACCCGCAAGGCGAGCTGGCTCTAGCCCCAGAGGCGGGCGGCGACCAGCTCGGGCACCAGCGTCTCGGTGAGCAGCCGGACGTCGTCGACGTCGTCGTGCGGGTAGCGGACCGTCGCCCGGGCGTCGGGGAAGTCGCCGCCGACCGCCACCACCGTCGTGCCCCGCGGCCGGGTCCACTCCAGGATGCCGTCGTCCCACGCCGACCCTGCGAAGGCGAGCAGCCGGTAGTCGGTGTTCTTGGTCAGGTAGACGTCGACGTGCGCCCAGTCGCCGGCTTCGCAGCCGACGGCCTGGCGGCGCGGTCCCTCGCGCAGCATCAGCGCGCCCTGCTGCGCCGACGAGAACCGGCGTGCGGGCGCGGCCAGGTGGGTGCCGTCGGGCCCGGCGAGCAGATCGGTGACCTCGGGCAGCCAGTCGTCGACGGTGGTCAGCAGGTGCTCACTCGCGTCGGCGG
>NZ_CAMPGZ010000300.1 GCF_946885725.1 uncultured Nocardioides sp. | reverse complement strand
CGAAGACGCTCGACGAGATCGGCAAGGTGTACGGCGTCACGCGTGAGCGGATCCGGCAGATCGAGTCCAAGACGATGTCGAAGCTGCGTCACCCGTCGCGCTCGCAGGTGCTGCGCGACTACCTCGACTGACGCCCGCACGTCGGCCTGACAAGCTTCTCCGGCGCCCGCTTCCCGTCCAGGGAGGCGGGCGCCGAGCTTTCTCCGCCGCAGATGCAACCTGGCGGGAGGACTTCGCGTCCTGTCTGCAGTGAGGGCCTCGCAGGGAGGTGCTCGACCAGCCTTCCAGGCGTTCATCCAGGAGTACCAGCCATGACCAGTGTCACCAGCACCAAGCGCGCGACCCTCGCGGCCGCAGGCCTCGCTCTCGCCGCCCTCGTCGGCACCGCCGCACCGGCGCTCGCCGCCACCAGCACGTTCCAGGACGCCAAGGGCGACGTGGCGCATGGAGTCGACGTCGAGTCGGTGAAGGTGGTGAACGAGAAGAACGTCCGCATCGCCGTCCAGCACGCCGACCTGGTGCGCACCTGGCGCAGCGGCGCCAGCATGACGGTCTACCTCGACACCGACCGGTCGCAGCCCGGCCCGGAGTTCGCGTTCCCGACGGTCCTGTACGCCGGCGGCGACTACGCGCTGATCAAGACCCGGGGCGACGGCTGGAGCTACGGCCGCCGCGCGGTGCCGTTGCAGTGCAGCTACGAGGTGAAGCTCGACTACGCCGAGAACGTCAGCCGCATCCGCATCTCCCGCGGCTGCCTCGACCACCCCGACGAGGTCCGGGTCGCGGTGAAGGCGGCCGGCACCAAGGCCGACGGCCGGATCGTCACCGACTGGCTCGGCGGCCGGCGGCACCTCACGAAGTGGGTGTCGAAGGGCTGACCCTTCGTCAGCCGGCGGCGACCAGCGCCACCGCGACGGCACAGAGCCCGAGGCCCACGCCTTGGGCTCTGTGCACGCGCTCGTGCAGGACCACCGCGGCCAGCAACACGGTCGTGGCCGGGTACAGGGAGGTGAGGACGCCGGAGATCGTCAGGTAGCCCAGCTGCGTGGAGGCGAGGAACGACCACGTCGCGAGCGCGCCCAGCGGCCCGGCGAGGACAGCCCACCGCACCGGTTTCCCGCGCGGCACCCAGGCGCTGCGGAGCGCGACGGCCAGCAGGACGACGGCCGGCACCGAGACGGCCTGGGAGAGCGTGAGCGGCCACAGTCCCGCTGAGTCGGGGATCTGCCCGAGGGCGGCGAACAGCACGCCGAACCCCAGCCCGGCGAGGAGCCCGTCGACCAGACCCTCCGCCAGACCGGCCCGCGACTCCGTCCGGTGCTCCTCCGGCACGGAGGCGACCAGCCAGATCCCGGGCAGCGCGGCGGTGATGCCGACCCACACGGGGAGCGCGAACCGCTCGCCCCCGACGAACCCGGCCAGCACCGGGACGATCGCGGCGCCGACGGCCGAGACCGGCGCGACCACGCCCATCCGGCCGGCCGCGAAGCCCCGGTAGAGGAAGCCGGTTCCGGCGCCGGTCGCCACGCCGGCCAAGGCGCCCCACGCGAAGTCCCGCCCAGCGGGATCTCCGGGGACGGCCAGCGCGACGAGGGCGGTGCAGACGGTCGCGGAGGCGTTGGCGACGACCGCGACGGACCAGGCGGACACCCGGCGGGCGAGGATCCCGCCCACGAAGTCCGAGACCCCGTACGCCAGCGCCGACACCAGCGCCAGGAGGATCGCCATCAGGTGATCGTGGCGCCCACGAAGTACGTCGCCGCGGCGAGCGCCGCCGCGACCAGCTCGATCAGCACCGACAGGCCGGCGGCCTTGAGAGCGTGCTTCGTCGACGGCCACGCCTCGTCCCGGCCGACCCGCTGGAGCTCACCGAGGTAGACGCCGAGCACGAACCCGACGAACAGCCCCACCACCGGGATCACGAAGAACCCGACGAGCCCGACCAGTCCGCCGATCACGAGCGTCCGGTTCGGCACGCCGGCGGCCTTCAGGCTCCGCCCTGGTACGGCGTACTTGACGATCGCGCCGACCGCCAGCAGCACCGTCGCGACGGCGAACACCGTCCACGCGGTGTTCGACCCGTCCTGGACTGCCCAGACCAGCACCGCGACGAGGATCAGCAGGCTGCCCGGGAGCACCGGGACGACCACGCCGAGCACGCCGACGAGGACGGCCAGGCCGACGATCACCTCGGTCGCGTTCACGGGAGCAGCCTAGAGGCCACGGCAGAGCCGCTGGCAGCGGCCGGAGACGCGACGAGCCCCGGCCGTACGGCCGGGGCTCGTCGAAGCTCGGGAGATTGTCGAGAAGCGGGTCAGCGCTCGGTGTCGGCCGCGGTGGCCGGCGCGGTGGAGAGCTTCTCGGTCTCGTCGTGGACGTGGATGGCGATCTCGCGCAGCTTGTCGCCGTGCTCGCGCGCGTGGTGCGCGCAGAACAGGAGCTCGCCGCCTCCGGCGAGCTCGACGCGGAGGTAGGCCTGCGCGCCGCAACGGTCGCAGCGGTCGAGAGCCGAGAGCGGGGTGCTCGGGGCAACTGCAGTGGTCACTTGAGGCCTCTTTCCTTCCTGGTGTCCTGTGCAACGTAGCGGGTCCCGCCAAGGTTCCTGCGGTCCTCGTCACGTCTCACTGGGCACAACATCCAATCACGCCTGGTGCTTCCCACTGGTGGGTGGTATCTCTCCGTGAGACCGGGTGACCTCTCCCACATATGTTCGTGCGACCTGCTCCTCATCTGAGGACTTCGTGCGTGCTGCGCTGGGACGTTCCCAGCTTTCTCGGCCTGTCCGGATTTCGCTTCGACTCTGGTTCGGATCTGGTTCGAGTCTGGCTTGGTCCGGCACCTCTTCGTAGCCAATCCGCGCATCCTTGAAACTTCCGTGGCCGCATCGTGACACTCGCCGCACGTGTACGGCGGTAGGCGTGGCGCGACGGCCGTCCGGCGTGTCGCAGGTAGATTTGCGACGCAGTCCCGACTCGGGCCCTGACGGGGGCCCGCGCTGGCACGAAGGAGCCGAGTTGCCGCCCCGCACCGCCGGAGGATCCACGATCGACAACACGTACAACGCCCACCACCTCCTCGTCCTCGAGGGGCTGGAGGCCGTCCGCAAGCGGCCCGGCATGTACATCGGTTCGACCGACACCCGCGGCCTCATGCACTGCCTGTGGGAGATCATCGACAACGGCGTCGACGAGGCGCTCGCCGGCG
>NZ_CAMPGZ010000299.1 GCF_946885725.1 uncultured Nocardioides sp. | reverse complement strand
GCCGTCGTGAAGGAAGGTGGAGTCCGTCCGGCCGACCTGGTCTTCGACCCCACAACCGCCTGCTGAGACGTTCGCAGCTTCCTGCCACTACTGGCCTTCTCCCCCGGTCCCGGTGTGTCTGACACCGGATGGAGGGCAGGACTTACCTCTAAGCCGCACCGTGATCGGCGGCCGAGCGTCGCGCGGCGACCGGTCAGGGACCGGCTGCCGCGCGCGTCCGGGCGCGCCTTACGTGGACCGTTTCGCCTGCGACTGGCATCGGCTAGCCGGTGGTGGTCGAGGGGGCTGATGCCCACCTGTCTTCCGCCGGCGCAACCACGGACCCGGACGGACTCCATGCACAGACGCTACCCACCTCGCCGACAGAAAGGTAGGCCGGGTCAGCCCGCTCCACCTTTCGGACTATGCACCCGGTCGGGGTGCCGGCGACGGGTCGCGGCGACGGTGGCGATCCCCAGCACGACGTGCCCGGCCGCCTCCAGGGCGCGCTGCGCCTCCCGCGCGGTCGCACCGGTGGTCAGCACGTCGTCCACCACCACGACCGGCGGGTCGTCCGGGCGTGCGGGGACACGGCAGGAGAAGGCGCCGCGGAGGTTGGCCGCGCGCTCCACCGCGCTGAGCCCGGCCTGGTCGCGCACCCGCCCATTGGCCCGGAGCAGCCGCCGCACGGTCACCACGACCGGACGACCCCACGGGTCGGTGCCGCGAACGTCGGGGCGGCGCAGCCGGCCGGCCGCGCGACGGGTGACGCGCAGCAGCGGGTCGTGGCCGCGGGCCCGGACCACGGCGGGCCGTGAGGGCACGGGCACGAGCACCAGCCGGTCGAAGGGCGGGTCGCGACCGCTGAGCGCGACCGTGCCCAGCTCGCGCACCGCGTCGGCGAGCAGGTCGCCGAGGGGCGTCGCGAGCGCGAGGACCTGCTGCTCCTTGTGTGCGAGCACGAGTGCCTTGGCCGCCCCCTCGTAGGCGGCCGCGGCGACCGGGAGCGCCAGACCGTCCGGAGTCGGGTCCGGCCAGGCGATGTGCGCACCCCGGGGAAGCTCCGCCGCGCACGGGTGACAGAGCGGACGACCGCCGCGCCCGCAGACCGCGCACCGGCTGCCGAGCAGCAGGTCGACCAGGGCGTCGTACAGCACGGCAAGGATGGCGGGGACGGCGCCGGATCGTGCGGACATGGGGCGAGCCTCCCGGCCGGGGCCGGCCACGAACCGCGTGCGCCCGCACCGGCTGTGGACGGCGACCCGGCAGCTGCGCCTGGGGACGAAAGCCGGTCAGCCCACGAACGTCGGGGACCCGAGTCCCGAGCGGATGCCGGAGCTCGTCCAGCGCCCGTTGGAGGCGAGCGAGAACAGGTCGCCGTCCGCGGTGCGGAGGAGGAAGGGTGTGCCGGTCACCAGTGAGGTGACCAGCTCCTTGCCGCGCTCGCGGAACACCTCGGCGCCGCTGGTGGCCTCGCTCGAGGTCGACGAGCCGTCGACCTTGGCGAGCAGCACGCGCGACGTTCTGTCGCCCGGGCTGGCCAGGACGGCCACGGTGCCGGGCGTCCGCCAGGCGACGTCGCGGATCCGGGCCCCGTCCACCTCCGGGACCCGCAACAACGAGGGCGCGGTCGTGCCGTGCACCCGACCCGCGTCGTCTCGCTCGATCCGCACCTGCACCAGCTCCTGCTTCCCCTCGCCCGAGACGACCGCGATGAGCCGGGTGCCGTCACGGGACACGATGAAGGAGCGGACCCGCTCTCCCGAGACGCCCTCGACGTCGAGCTCCCGCGCCACGCCCTCGCGCACCAGCGTGATGCGCGCGCCGGACGAGGTGCGATCGAGCAGCCACAGCGTGCCGTGGACGTCCCAGACGGGGGCGAGAAGGTCTGTGCCGCCTTCCAGCACCGTCCGTGCGTCGTCGGCCTCGGGGGTCGTGCCGGGCACCCGGGACCGGGGCGCCACCAGGACGCTGCCGTCGGCGGTGGTGCCCGCGATCTGCTCGCCGGCGAGGTCGACGCCGATCCGCCGCACGTCGAGGTCGACCGAGCCGAACACGCCGGAGACCCGGCGCTCCTGGTTGCCGATCAGCGTGACCACCCGGCCGTCGCGCAGCCCGAACAGCGACGACGAGGCCCAGGAGATCGACGGGTCGTACTCGCCCCACGCCGAGACCTGCACCTCGGTGCCGTGACCGGGCAGGTCGAGCGGGCTCGCGTCGACGCTGACCCGCATCCGCTGGACGCCGGAGACCTGTCGCAGCGTCCAGGACAGCTGGGCGAAGGCCTTGGCGAGCTCATCGGGGTCGAGGTCGAGGACGTCGTCGGTGAGGGGTACGTCGGCGACCCCGTCGTTCACGACCACGGCGATGTCATCGAGGCGGGTGCGGGCAGGCAGGAAGCTGCGCTGGACGCCCGCGAGCTCCTCGGACGGGCCGGCGAGCAGGCCGTCGACGAGGAAGGTCGTGGCCTGCGCACCGGTCGGGACGTAGACCGGCTCGGGGACGAGCACCTCGGCGGTCGGGTCGAAGAAGTAGAGGAAGTACTGCTGGAACCGGGTCTCGAAGTGCGAGCTCGGGATCAGCAGCCGGTCCGGTGGCGCGTCGATCCGCCACTGCCCGGCCTCCCGCTCGAGGTCGAAGTCCACGGTCTGGTCGCCGAAGCGGCCGAGCCACGCGCCGCGCCGGTCGAGGCGCACGGTGTCGGTGAGCTCGAGCCGGACGTCGTTGCCCGACCGGAGGCTCGGCGTCGCCGCGTCGTAGACGACCGTGCCCTCCTCGGGCAGCCAGGCGGTGCTGCTCTCGGAGGTGAGGAACTGCCGCGCGACCGAGGTGTTCAGCGGGGTGGCGCGCATCGCGTCGAGGAAGCCGCGGACGATGGCGGCCGGCGGCATCCCCGGGTCGGGGCCGCGGGGGGTGAAGTCGACGGGCGTGTCGTCGACGAGCTGCTCGCGCAGCGGCTCGGTGCGCACTGAGCCGGACGAGGGCAGCGCGACGCAGCCGCCGGCCAGCAGGACCAGCGCAAGCACGAGGAACAGCGGACGCAGGCGGCTCACGGCTGCCTCGCCTTCGGGTTCGAGCGCGCGTAGTCGCGACCGACGGCCCGGACCCGGTGGGTCCTGGCGTCGGCGGGGACGAGCGGCAGCGGGCTGTGGTGCAGCGGGTCGCCGGCGCGCCGCGGCAGCGTCAGCCGGAACTGCGCGCCCTCGCCGGGGCGGCCCCACGCCTGG
>NZ_CAMPGZ010000298.1 GCF_946885725.1 uncultured Nocardioides sp. | reverse complement strand
GGCCCGAGACGGACACGAACTTCGTCTGGGCGGCCGGTCCCCGCGGCCTGCTCGACGTGCGGGGAATCGGCGGAGATGCACAGCCCCCGCACGTCGGCCATCGTCACCGAGCGGGCGAGCTTGGGCAGCGGGAAGACCTCGAAGTCGAAGTTGTCGGCCCGGCGCAGCCGCGGCACCAGCTCCTTGGAGCCGATCATCATGCCGAGCTGCTCGTGCTTGAACCGGCCGACCGCGTCGCGCTTGCGCAGCTGCTCCGGGGTCGGCGTGATCCGGCGGTCGCGCACCACGCTGAGGATCTCCTCCAGCGCCGCACGCGGGCCGTCGTCGGCCAGCGTCAACGTGGTGGCCTCGCGCGGGTCGTCGACGATGTCGTCACCGGCGCTGCGCACCAGCGCCATCACGGTCGACAGCTCCGGCGGGACGTAGGCGCCCTTGACCCCGTCGCCGGACACGATGCGCGCGGCCTTGGCGAACTGCTCCCAGGTCCAGCCGGTCTCGGGGGTCAGCGGCTCGTCGCCCGGCTCGATCAGCCGCCGGAACGGCACCAGGCCCGGGTGGTAGAAGACGACCTGCGGCGAGACGTCGTACGGCATGCACTGCAACGCCTGCTCGGCGCTGAACGCCTCGAGCCCGAGCCGCTGATAGCTGTCGCCGAACGTCAGTCCGCGCGCCTCCAGCAGGTCGTCGACCGGCCGGACCTGGTCGGCGGTGGCCAGCCCCGGAAGGTGCTCGTTGTCACTGACGAAGACGTCGGGGGCGTCACCGGTGGCGATCTGCCGCTGCAGCTCCTCGGAGGCCTGCTCGGCCGTGCGGTACTTCTCGACCTTCACCTGGACCTCGGGGTGCCGGTTGGTGAACGTCTCGCCCAGCTGGTCGAACGCGCGGCGCACCGACCGGTCGCCGTACACCGCGAGGCGCAGCGTCACCGGGTCGGACGCCGTCGGCGTCTCTGCACTGCTGGAGGCGGGCGACGGGGTGCGCGTCGGGTCGGCCTCGGGCTCCCCGCCGGACGTGCAGGCGGCGACCACCAGGCAGCCCGCGAGGGTCGCGACAGCGGCGTAGCGCACACGCCGGTGCCACACGTCCACCTCGACCCCTCTCCGGTCCCTCACGGCCACGGGACACGCTATCGGGACACGCCAACCGTTTCGGGGCGATGCGACGCGGCTCACGCGCCTCGCGCGTCTACGCTGCCAGGGCACCCACCCGTCTCGGCCCGGAGGACCCCATGAACGCCCGCACCCGCCTCGCCCGCTGGACCCTGCCGGTAATCCTGACGACGGGAGCTCTCCTGCTCACCGCGTGCGGTGACCAGACGGAAGGGGGTCCTGGCGAGGGTACGACGGTCGCCACCGAGTCGCCCGAGCCCACCCCGACCGACACCGAGACGGGCGAGCCGACCGAGTCCGAAGAGCCGACCCCCGAGCCGACCGAGACCACGGAGACGCCACAGCCCGCCGGCCTACCCGGCGCGTTGCTGCCGGCCGAGGAGATGCCCGGGTTCAACGAGGAGTTCACCTGGGCGGAGAAAGCCACGACCGGCAAGGAGCCGGCGGAGCTGGCGGGCACGTGCCACCAGTTCGAGCTCACCTCGATCGGTGCCGAGAAGGTCGCCTACCGCACCTACGAGCCGGCCGAGCCGGGCGGTGAGGCCGTGGCCAACCAGCTGGTCGCCGAGTTCCCGGACGACAAGACCGCCGAGCGCGCCGAGCAGGTGCTGCTGTCGTGGCGCAACGACTGCAAGCGCAACCTGAAGAAGTTCGACAAGGTCGACGTCGGCGACCTCACCGAGGTGACCACCGACCAGGGCACCGGCAACTGGTACCTGCTCACCTACGGCCCGGCCGAGGGTGACCCCGACAGCGGCTACTTCGACGCCCAGGGCGTGGTCCGAGTCGGTAACCGGGTCGCGGTCCTGCGGATGGCGCTGGTCGGCCAGGACTACAACTACGCCGAGGGCGAGGAGCCGATGGTCGCGGCCGTGCGCGCCGCTGCCGCGCGGCTCTGAGGGCCCGAATTACCCTGGGGACGATGAGCGAGTCGTCCACGCCCCGTCGCCCGGTGATGCCCGGCGCCCGGCACTTCGAGGCCCTCGTCGCCGGAGCCGAGAAGGACGATCCCGCAGTGCGGAGCGAGGCGGCCGACCGGTGCGCCGCGCTGCTCGTGCGGGGCGCACGCAACACCGACGACGAGGAGGTCGTCGCACGCGTCGTCGGGCTCGCCGAGTCCGAGGGCCTGGAGGCGATCGCCGACCTCTGGGCGGGCTCCCCCGCCGACTCGCTGGCGGGCTGCCTGTGGCGCCTCTACCTGCTCCGCGCGTGGGTGCACGCCGACCCGGCGGGCGCGGCGCGGGAGTTCGACGCCGGTCGCCGTCGTACGCCGGTCCACGAGGCCGTGGCGGGCGTCGTGGACCCACCGGGTCCCGACGAGGTGCGCGAGCTGACCGACAAGGTGCTGCGCGGCGTCGCGCGCGGGGACTTCGCCGACACACTGTGGCGCGCCGCGGCGTTCGCCCGCGTTGTCTCAGCGGGGCGTGCCGCCGAGGAGCATCCCGAAGACCCGTCCGGGCGCTCGACGTACCGCGCGGACCTCTCGGCCGCCCGGCTGCTCACCATGGCCGAGCAGCTCGAGCACGCGGCGCGGCTCGAGGCCGACGGGCACCTGGCCTGAGCCCGACTCGCGGGTGTTGCCACGGAGACTGGCCACCCGTCGTTACACTCGTGGGGTGCGCCGGGCCGCGGCAGCCCCGGGTCCCAACTGAAGCCGCTACGAGCGGCCACGCGCCGTGAGGCGCTCCCGGTCCGGCGCACGACAACTTCCCCCTCGCAACTCCGCCGAGGCCCCGACAGGGGCTGCTCAGGCGCGCGCGATCCGCGCTGCCAGCGCGGCGTTGGACAGCACCAGCGCGACGTTCGCGGTCAGGCTGGCGCCGCCGGTCTGCTGGTGGAACCAGCCCAGCAGGAACGGGGTGACGTCCTTGCCGGTGATTCCCCGTCGCTCCATCTCGACCAGTCCCGACTGGAGCACGGTCTGGTGCTGGTCAGCGTCCATCTCGTCGGCCTCGTCGATCGGGTTGGCGACCACGATCCCCTGCCTCAGCCCGAGCAGGTCACGGCTCGCCATCGCCGTGGCGACCTCCTCCGGGGTGTCCATCCGCCACGGCACCGGCAACCCGGTGTCGCGGACGTAGAAGCCCGGGAACGCGTCGG
>NZ_CAMPGZ010000297.1 GCF_946885725.1 uncultured Nocardioides sp. | reverse complement strand
TCGGGCTCCTCGGACTCCTCGGGCTCCTCTTCGCCCGTCTCGTCCGATTCGTCCTCGTCGTCCTCGTCGTCCTCGTCGTACTCGTCGTCGTAGTCGTCGTCCGACTCGTCGTCCTCGTCGGACTCCTCGTACTCACCCTCGACGACGTCGTCGCCGGACCCGAGAGCGAACCGCTCGGAGCGGTCGCGGATCGCGTCGCTCAGGCTGTTCATCCGGGAGTTGGCGGTCGCGACGGCCGCGGAACGGGCTGCTTCGAACAGCTGCCCGCGTACTTGGTCGGACAGCTTCGAGAGCTCTTCGTTGCTCTCGATCAGCTGTTGGCCCTGCTTGAGCAGGGCGCGTGGATTGGTGGCGATGCGCTGTCCGGCGAGCATGCTGCCGACCGTGATGGCCAGCTTGAACTTCTTACGCCGGCCCAGCAGGTAGCCACTGGCTACCCCTAGGGCGATCTTTCCTGCGGCACTCACAACGTGTGTCTCCCTCCGAGACGGTCCCTTCCCTTGGGCCGACGTACCCGAGGGAACTCGCGGCAAAACGTCGGGCGGTCTCGGGCCCTGGACGTTGCAGGGGGTGACGACTAGGGTCGGAGAGGTCGCTCGAGGAACGCGGCGACGCCGTTTCTGCCACTTTGGAGTCCGGCGTGAGGCCGACCGATTTCGATCCCGCACAGATCCTCGGCTGCTCGCCCGAGGACGCCGCTCAGCTGCTGAAGGGTCACGTGGTGACTCCCGGCGAGGTCGAGGGCGTGGCCCTTCGCACCTACCGTTGGCGCGAGCACCTCCACGACACCGACTCGTACTGGGTCACGGTCGGCCAGGCCGCCGAGATCCTCGAACTCCCCCGCCGTGAGACGCAGGCGTTGCTGGAGCACCATCGCCTGCCCTTCTACCGCCACTCCGACGGCGTCCGGCTCATCCGCCGGCACGACGTGGAGGGACGACGCACCACCGCTCCATGAGGAGGCGGGGACCGCGGAAGTCACGCACGGCCGCGACCCCGCCTCCCACCCCCGGGCCGAGACCGGCCGAAGTCCAAGGTTGCGTCAACCAGGGGATGGGTACGGTCGAACGAAAGACGCCCTCGCCGACACCGGCAGGTCCGACTCATCTTTCTCTCTAAGACCCGCTGGAGCTAACGGCGGCACCGCGACAACGACGGAAGCATTCGATGACGACGTCGACGCGCACCACCCACCGCCCATCCGCACATTCCGCCTCGACCGCGACGGTCGAGGGGATCACGACGGCCTCGCCGACCGTTCCGCAGCAGGCGATCGCACAAGCGACTTCACAGGCGCCTGATCGCGCCGAACGGATGGCGCGCACCGCCGAGTGCCTCGAGCGCGCCGCCCGCGCCCGCCGCCGCCAGGACCGCCAGCGGTTCCTCGACGAGGTCGTGGAGCTCAACATGCCCGTCGCCCGCTCGGTGGCCCAGCGCTACCGCCGGCGCGGGATCAGCGACGAGGACCTCGAGCAGGTGGCCTACCTTGCCCTCGTCCGGGCCGCCGCCCAGTTCGACCCGTCGTTCGACCGCGACTTCCTGTCGTACGCCGTACCGACGATCCGGGGTGAGCTGCGCAAGCATTTCCGGGACGCGGGATGGACCGTCCGACCACCCCGCCGCGTCCAGGAGCTGCAGCAGCGCATCGGCGCGGCACGTGCCGCGTTGGAGCAGGAGCTGAGCCGGTCGCCGCGCCCGTCGGAGCTGGCCGCGCATCTCGGCGAGGACGTCGACGACGTGATCGAGGCACTGTCGACCGACGGCTGCTTCACTCCCGCGTCCCTGGACCGTCCGCTGCTGGACACCGCGGGCGGCGAGACCGGCAGCACGCTCGGCGACTCACTCGACGACGACCACGAGCACGACGGCTTCGACGCCGCCGAGGCCCGGGTCGTGCTCGCGCCGCTGGTCCGCCGGCTCAGTGAGCGTGACCGGCGCATCCTCGACCTGCGCTTCTTCCACGACGCGACGCAGCAGCAGATCGCGGACGAGATCGGCGTGACCCAGATGCACGTCTCGCGGCTGCTGTCGCGGATCCTCGGCGAGCTGCGGCACGAGCTCGACGAGCCGGTGCACTCGGACGCCGGCGCCCCGGACTGACCCGACTCTGCGGCGACGGTTGCCGACACCGGGCGCTGGGCACGATGAATGTCGGCCCCGCTCACGACGTCTCGGAGAGGAGTGTCGTGGCTGATCTCGACGCCCGCGCGTTCGCGCACATCGCGCAGGAGCTCATGGGTGACCCGCAGGCCGAGGAGGTCACCTTCGACACGATCGTGAAGCGCGCCCTCGAGGTCGTGCCGGGGTGCGACCACGCCGGCATCACCCTGCGCGCGAGGCGTGGCCGCCTCGAGTCCGCAGCCAGCTCCGACCCGCTGGTCGAGAGCTGCGACGAGCTGCAGTACGAGCTCGGCGAGGGACCGTGCCTCGAGGCCGTCCGCGAGGACGCGCGCTACCACTCCCCCGACCTGTCTCGCGACGACCGGTGGCCGACCTGGGGACCGCGCGTCGCACGTCTCGGCATGGGATCGGTCATCGCGATCCAGCTCACCAACGGGATCGAGCCGCTCGGCGCGCTCAACATGTACTCCACCCGCACCGACGCGTTCGGCGACGACGCCCTCGACCTCGCCACGACGTACGCCATCCACGCCACCAACGCGATGCAGTCCGCCCGCCTCGTGTCCGGTCTGACGTCCGCGCTCACCACTCGCCACGAGATCGGCATGGCCCAGGGCGTCCTCATGGCGACGTACGACCTCGACCCCGACCGCGCCTTCGAGCTGCTCCGCCGGGTCTCCAACAACAGCAACGTCCCGATCCGCGAGCTGTCCCGCCTCGTCGCCGAACGCCGCCGCCTCCCCCGCCCCGACGAGGTCGGCGGTTCGGCCTGACCAGGCCCTGATCGACGCAGTGCGGCCCCCGGTCCGGCTGACTGCAGACTCGGGGGCCTTCGCTACGTACGTTCGCGACCGCACGCACCGCATTGCGCGAGCGGTGCCCGACCACTGCCTCCCAAAACGTCGTTCGGCGAGGAGTCAGAAATTCAGCCCCCTGGGCGGCGTGTCGCGGCACAACCGACCCCTCGCGCCATCATGGGAACGGCGGCGCGCGCACTCCGCCGGCGCCCGCTCGCTAGGATCGCGCGGCACGGGGCGGTAGCTCAGTCGGTCAGAGCAGAGGACTCATAATCCTTGGGTCGTGGGTTCGAGCCCCACCCGCCCTACCAGGTGCTAGTG
>NZ_CAMPGZ010000296.1 GCF_946885725.1 uncultured Nocardioides sp. | reverse complement strand
CGGCGGCCGTGGCGAGCGCGTCGACGAGCGTCTCGTCGGCCTCGGTGAACGGGGAGCCGTCCTCCTTCTCGGTCAGGTAGAGGTTGCCGAACACCGTGCCGCGGATGCGCACCGGGACGCCGAGGAACGACTCCATCGGCGGGTGGTTCGGCGGGAAGCCGTAGGACTGCGGGTGATCCTGGAGGCGCTCCAGCCGCAGCGGCTCGGGGTGGTCGATCAGCAGGCCGAGGATGCCGTGCCCGCGGGGCAGGTCGCCGATCTTCGCCCGTTCCTCCTCCGAGATGCCGTGCGTCACGAAGTCGATCAGCGTCCGGTCGTTGCCGAGGACACCCAGGGCGCCGTACCGCGCGCCCGTGATCTGGCACGACGCCTGCACGATCCTGTCGAGGACGGTGTGCAGGTCGAGGTCGGAGCTGATCGCGACGACCGCGTCCAGCAGGGCGCGCGCGTTGTCGGGCAGGTCCAGCCGCGTCATGCGGTCAACCTAGCGGCTGCCATGGCGCGCTAGCCGGGGATCCGCCGTCCCGTGAGGGTGCGCCACGTCAGGCGCATGTAGAGCTGGCGCGAGCCGCCGGCCCACGGGTGCGGGTCCATGCGGCCGCGGATCTTGCCGAGCTCGTCGGAGTCCTCGATGAGCGAGCCGCGGCCGAGGGCGACGACGCTCCAGCCGCTGTGCTTCTCCTCGTCGATGTGGTCGATCTCGAACGCGAGCTCGGCGTCCCAGCCGTAGGTGCCGAGCTCGGAGTACGGCGCGGTGCGGAAGACGATCGAGTCGTCGTGCAGGGCGTAGTTCACGGGCACGATCCGCGGGCCACCAGGGGTCGACAGCGCGACCCGGCCGACGACGTGACGCGACAGCAGGTCGCGGCACTCCTGTTCGGTGAGCTCGACGGGCATCAGGGTGGTCATGGCAGGTCCTCCTCGTCCCTCCCAGGATGAACCGTGGACGAACGTCCGGACACGGGCCTTTGGTCCCGAGCCCGGGAGGCGCAGGGCGCTACTTCTCTACTTCTCGAGAGTGCGGTTGTACTTCGCGAGCTGCTCGGCGAGGACGGTCAGCTCGTCGTCGGTCCAGTCCGCGAAGCGGGCGACGTACGCCGAACGTCGCTGCCGGTCGAGCTCCCGCATCCGTCGCTCGCCCTCCGCCGACACCGACACCAGGCATGCCCGGCGGTCGTCGGGGTCGGACTCCTTGTCGACCAGGCCCAGCTCGAAGAGCACCTGCACCTGGCGGCTGACCGCGCCCTTGTCGATGTCGAGCGCGTCGACGAGCACCGACTGCGGGACCCGCGGGTTCTCGCGCAGGGCGAGCAGGATCTGGTAGCCGACCGTGGCCAGCGCCGGGTCCACGCTGCGGGCCCGCAGGGTGGTGTTGCGCCGGGCGCGCCGCAGCATCGTGACGACCTCGGCCTCGACGGAGCGGATCAGCGCGTCCTTGCCGTCTTTACCGGCCGTGCCGCCGCGGCCGCCCGCGCCGCTCACGAGGCGGCGTCCTCGAGCTCGTCGGCACGGGCGATCGTCGTGCGCAACGGCGTCTCGCGGATCAGGAGGATGCATACAAGGGCCACGAGCGCAAAGGGTACGGCGATCAGGAACACGTGTCCCGTAGCGTCGCCGTACGCCGCCTCGAAGACCTCGCGGACCGGCCCCGGCAGCGTGTCGAGGTCGGGGATCGTCCCGGCCTCGCCCTCGACCGGGATGCCGAGCTTCGCCAGGCCAGCGGCGACCGAGGTGGCGACCTGGTGGCCGAGCACAGCGCCGAGCGCGGAGACGCCCGCCGAGCCGCCCATCGTGCGGAAGAACGCCGCGAGCGAGCTGGCCGCGCCGATGTCGCGCTGGGCGGCGGCGTTCTGCACCGCGAGGACGAGGTTCTGGTTGACCGCGCCCAGGCCGATGCCCATGACCAGCATGAACACGCCGGCGGTGACCATCGAGGTGGTGTGGTCGAGCGTGGACAGCAGGCCGAGCCCGACGACCAGCAGGGCCGCCCCGCCGACGAGGTAGCGCTTCCAGACGCCGGTGCGGGCGATCACCCGGCCGGTGAGGATGCTCGACAGCAGCAGCCCGAGCACCATCGGCAGCGTCAGCAGACCGGCCACGGTCGGCGTCTTGCCGTGCGCGAGCTGGAAGAACTGCGAGAGGAACACGGTGGCGCCGAACATCGCGACACCCACCAGCGTCGAGGCGATCGACGCGAGCGCGATCGTGCGGTCCTTGAACAGGCGCAGCGGGATCACCGGCTCGGCCACCCGCGACTCGACCACGACCGCAGCGGCGAGCAGCAGCACGCCGCCCGCGACCATCAGCGCGGTGGTCGGCGACGCCCAGTCGAACCGGTTGCCGGCCAGCGACACCCAGATCAGCAGCACGGACACGCCCGAGGCGATCAGCGCCGCGCCGAGGTAGTCGATCTTCACGCCCTCGCGACGTACCACCGGCAGGTGCAGGGTCTTCTGGAGTACGACGATGGCCACGGCCGCGACCGGGATGCCGACTGCGAAACACCAGCGCCAGCCCAGCCACGGGGTGTCGACGATCAAGCCGCCGACGAGCGGGCCGCTGACCGTGGCGACGGCGAACACCGCGCCCAGGTACCCGAAGTACCGGCCCCGCTCGCGCGGCGGCACGATCGACGCGATCACGATCTGCACCAGCGCGGACAGGCCGCCGACGCCCACGCCCTGCACCACCCGGGCCGAGATCAGCATCCCCATCGACGAAGACACCGCCGCGAACAAGGAGCCCGCGACGAACACCAGGAGTGACACCTGCACCAGCACCTTCTTGCTGAACAGGTCCGCGAGCTTGCCCCAGATCGGCGTCGTCGCGGTCAGTGCGAGCAGCGTCGCGACGATCACCCAGGTGTAGCCGGACTCCGTGCCGTTCAGGTCCGCCACGATCACCGGCAGAGCGTTGGACACCACCGTGCTGGACAGCATCGCGACGAACATCGCCAGCAGCAGCCCCGACAACGCCTCCAGCACCTCGCGGTGCGTCATCACCTCGGGCACGCCGGCCTGCTTCCCGGCACCAGCCTGCCTGGCCTTGGCGTCGGCGCCGGACGCGGACGCGGGCGTGCTGGACGTGCTGGACGAGTTGGCTGCTGCGTCGTTGCGGCCGGAGCCGCGCTCGGTGGACGTGGACGTCACGGGACCTCGAGAAAGTCGTAGGGGGACAGAATTGCTTGCGTCACGCAACTATACCTAGATAGTTGTCCCCTGCAACTTCTATCGCCTGTGCCGCCCGCCACATCGCGCCAGTCACCCC
>NZ_CAMPGZ010000295.1 GCF_946885725.1 uncultured Nocardioides sp. | reverse complement strand
CGAACGTCACGCCGCACTTGTGAAGCGCGACGTCCATCAGCACCTGGTCGAAGGCCCGGTTGAGGAACGTCGCGTAGACCGCGACGACGGGGTGCAGGCCGCCGAGCGCGAGCCCGGCCGCGGACGTGGCGGCGTGCTGCTCGGCGATGCCGACGTCGAAGGTGCGGTCGGGGAACTGCGCGGCGAACTTGTGCAGCCCGACCGGGTGCAGCATCGCCGCGGTGATGCCGACGAGGTCCTTGCGCTCGCGGCCGAGCTCGACCATCTCGTCGGCGAACACGTCGGTCCAGATCCGCCCCTTCGGGGTCTCCTCGCCGGTCTCCGCGTTGAACGGGCCGGGCGAGTGGAACTGGTCGGCCTCGTGCCGCTCTGCCGCGTCGTAGCCGAAGCCCTTGCGGGTGATCGCGTGCACGATGACCGGGCCGCCGAACCGCTTGGCCTGGACGAGCGCCTGCTCGACGGCGTCGCGGTCGTGGCCGTCGATCGGGCCGACGTACTTCAGGCCGAGGTCCTCGAAGAGCCCCTGCGGTGCGAGCGCGTCCTTCATGCCCTTCTTCAGCGCGTGCAGCGCGTCGTAGACCGCCGGGCCGACGCCGCGGACGCCGTTGAGGCGCTTCTTCACCAGGTCGAGCAGCTGTTCGTAGCGCGGGTTGGTGCGCAGCGTGGCGAGGTGGCTGGCGAGGCCGCCGACGGTCGGCGTGTAGGACCGGCCGTTGTCGTTGACCACGATCACGAGCTTGCGGGTCTTGTCGGCGGCGATGTTGTTCAGCGCCTCCCACGACATGCCGCCGGTGAGCGCGCCGTCACCGACCACGGCGACGACGTGCCGGTCCTCGCCGCGGATCGAGTAGGCCTTGGCGAGACCGTCCGCGTAGGACAGCGCGGTCGACGCGTGCGAGTTCTCGACGATGTCGTGGTCGGACTCCGCCTGGCTCGGGTAGCCGGACAGACCGCCCTCGGTGCGCAGCGTGTCGAACTGCCCGGCGCGGCCGGTCACCATCTTGTGCACGTAGGCCTGGTGGCCGGTGTCGAAGACCACGCGGTCGTGCGGGGAGTCGAAGACCCGGTGGATCGCCAGGGTCAGCTCGACCACGCCGAGGTTGGGGCCGAGGTGGCCTCCCCGCGGGGAGCAGGTGGTGACCAGCCGGTCGCGGATCTCGGTCGCCAGCTCGTCGAGCTGGGCGTCGTCGAAGTCACGCAGGTCGCGCGGCCCGGAGATCCGGTCGAGCAGTCCCATCCGAGGCCTCCCGGGGGTCGACGATGCGTCTGTACGGCGTTCCACTCTACGGGGCGTCAGGGCGCCGCGTGTCCCTCGAGGTAGGCGGCGACCAGACCGCCGAGGCTGTCCAGGTGGTACCCACCCTCCTGCACCACCACCGCGGGGAGACGCAGGTCACCCAGCAGGCGTCCGGCCTCGCGGTAGCCGTCGGCGGTGACCTGCAGCGGGCTCTCCGGGTCCTGGGCGGCGGCGTCGACGCCGAGCGACACCACCAGCGCCGTCGCGCCGCGATCGGCGGTCCAGCCGGCCAGTCGGCGTACCGCCTCGAGCCACGGCTCGTCACCGGCGCCCTCCGGCAGCGGCGAGTTGAGCGTCGCGCCCTCCCCCTCGCCCGCGCCGGTCTCGTCGGCGTAGCCCACGACGTGCGGGAACCACCCCGCCCCCGGGTCGACGTGCACCGAGGCGTAGCTCACGTCGCCGCGCTCCCAGAAGATCCCGGCGGTGCCGTTGCCCTGGTGCGCGTCGAGGTCGACGACACCGACCGTTGCGTGGCCGGCGTCGCGCAGCGCCTCCGCGGCGACCGCCGCGTTGTTGAGGTAGCAGGAGCCGCCGTACCCGCCCCGCGTCGCGTGGTGCCCCGGCGGTCTGCAGAGTGCGTACGCCGTACGCTCCCCCGCCGCGACGAGCTCCGCGGCGGTCAGCGCGCAGTCGACGGCGGCGCGAGCGGCCTCCCAGGTGCCCGGCCCGAGCAGCGTGCAGGTGTCGTAGCAGTAGCGGCCGGCCTCTGCGTGCACCGCGGAGGCCGCGCGGATCGGCATCGAGCCGGTCATCGCCGGCGTCGGGAAGAGGTACGGCGTCACGCGGGTCTGTCCGACCAGCTCCTCGTAGTCCGCGGCGGCCCAGCGCTCCGCGGCGGTCCGCTGGAACTCCAGCAGGTCCGGGTCGTGCACGCGCCGCAGCAGCGCGTCGTCGTGGGCGCCGGCCTCCCTCACCGAGTGCCCGGCGTCGCGCAGCGCGTCGAGGATCCGGTCGACCCGCTCGGGCACCTCGGTGCCGGGGATGGCCCGGCCGACCCAGACCTCCTCGAGGGGCTCGTGCAGGCGCGTGAGCGGCGACCAGACGACCGGGACGGACATGCGTCGCATCCTGACGCAGCGGACCGCTCGTGCGCCATGATCAGGCATGCCTCGCGCCCGCGACCTCGGCATCGAGATCGGCCTGCTGCCGACCGGCCCGACCAACTCGGTCCTCGACGTCCCCGGGGTCGGCCTCGGCCACGCCACCGTGCACCGTGACGAGCCGCCTCCGCCGGAAGGCCGCGGCGTCGCCCGCACCGGCGTCAGCGTCCTCGTGGTCGCGGAGGACGCCTACCTCCGGCCGGTGCCCGCCGGCGGCGCCGTGCTCAACGGCGCCGGCGAGTGCACGGGCTTCCTCTCCGCCGGCGAGTGGGGCGCGGTCGAGACGCCGGTCTACCTGACCTCGACCATGCAGGTCGGCCGCGTGTACGACGCCGCCTGCGAGATCGCGCTCGCGCAGCACCCCGAGGTCGCCGACGACGTCGTGATCCCGGTCGTGGCGGAGTGCGACGACTCCTACCTCAACGACTGCCGACGCATGCAGGTGACGCACGACGACGTACGCGCGGCCCACGCCGCCGCCCTCGCCTCCCGCGGCTCCACGAAGCCGCCGGACGAGGGCACGGTCGGCTCCGGCACCGGGATGTCCTGCCTGGGCTTCAAGGGCGGCATCGGTACGTCGTCGCGGGTGACCCCCGACGGCCACACCGTCGCGGTGCTGCTGATGACCAACTTCGGCGAGCGGGAGCGGCTCACCGTCGACGGCGTCGCGTTGGGTCGTCGGCTGCCGCCGGCACCCGGGCCGCAGGCACCCGCCGGCTCCTGCATCGGGGTCGTGGTGACCGACGCCCCCGTCGACGCGGCGGCCTGTGTCCGCCTGGCACGCCGGGTCGGGGGGGGCCTCGGCCGGACCGGCGCCGGGGGGCCCCACCGGCGCGGGGCCGTGTTCCTAGCCCTGCGCAGCGGCGTCGGGGTG
>NZ_CAMPGZ010000294.1 GCF_946885725.1 uncultured Nocardioides sp. | reverse complement strand
GACGACCGACTGTCGCAGGATGGTGTGGAACTTTTCCGGCGCAACACGTCGCGCGAGGGGCGGCCGGTCCTGGCCACCCGCCATGTCCGGCTGACCTACTCTCGAAGCCCGTCCGCCTCGCGCAAGACCAGGAAGGGCCGATGACCGACCAGGCCTCCAGCTCGTCACCCGGCAGCAGTGTCGATCCCGGAGGGGCAGGCGGACGGCCGGGGCTCACACCGCGGTCGCTGGTCACCTTCTTCGTCGCGACGTTCGTGCTCTCGTGGGGCGCGGGCGCGCTGTACGTCGCGTTCCAGGAGCAGGTCGACCGCGTCTTCGGGCCGATGGGTTACACGAACCCGGTCTTCATCTTCCTCGTCTACGCGCCCGGCATCGTCGGCGTGGCCATGGTGCTGCGCCACCACGGCCTGGCCGGGCTGCGCGGGTTCGCGACCCGGCTCCTGCTGTGGCGCATGCCGGCCGGCTGGTGGGCCACGCTGCTGGTCGGCATGCCCGCGGTGTTCTACGCCGGGGCTCTCATCGCGGGCACCGTCGGCGACTCGCCCGGGTTCTCCCCCTGGTACGCCGCGATCCCGGCGCTGCTGGCCATGTTGTTCATCGGGCCCATCGAGGAGCTGGGCTGGCGCGGCGTCGCGCTTCCGCTGCTGCAGCGCAAGCTCGCACCTCTGTGGGCGAGCCTTGTGCTCGGCGTCGTCGTCGCCACCTGGCACACCCCGGCGTTCTTCCTCAGTGGCACGAAGCAGTCCGCGTGGGCGTTCTGGCCGTTCTTCTTCGGCGTCGTCGCCATCTCGGTCATCCTCACCGCGATGTTCAACGCCGCCCGCGGAAGCCTGCTGGTGGCCGTGCTCTTCCACGCACAGATGAACAACCCGCTCTGGCCGGACGCCCAGCCGTGGGACATGTGGCTGTTCGTCGTGGTCGCGGCGGTCATCGCGATCATCGACCGCAGGCACATGCTCGACCGCGGATACGGCGCCACCGACGTCGTACCCGCGGCCGAGCACCCCTGACCTGACCGCCGGACGGCGGCAACCGGTCAGAGCACTTTGTCGCCGTACATCTCCCCGAGCGGGTCGGCGATCAGCTCCAACCGCGCACCATTCGGGTCGCGGAAGTACAACGATGTGCCACTCTCGTGCAGGTAGTCCACCCCGGCCTCGTCGAGCCGAGCCCGGATCTCCTCCCAGTGCTGCGGGTCCATGGAGATCGCGATGTGGTGCAGCCCGCCGAGCACCTCGGCGTACTCACCGACATCGAGACCGGGGAAGTCGAAGAACGCCAGCAGGTTGCCGTTCCCGATGTCGAAGAAGAAGTGGTTCGAGCCCTTGTAGTCGCGGTTCTCGAAGATCTCCGTCAGCGGGAACCCGAGCAGCTCCTGGTAGAACCGGATCGTCTCCTCCACGTCCCGGGCGACCAAGGCTGTGTGGTGCAGTCCGCGGGCCGTCGAGGGCGGACGGGAGTCGGTGTCCTTCAGATACACCACGCGCAGGCGCGTCCGCTCGGCATCGATGCCGGCCAGATCGATGTCGGTCATCGCTCTCAGATCCTGAAGAAGATGTTGAGGAAGCGCTCGGCCACCCGACGGTCCCCACGGATCGTCCCGGAGTTGCTGCGGCCGAAGGCGGTGAGCACGAAGCTGCCGGGGTCGAACTCCAGCACGGTCAGGTCGTCGGCGTCGCCCAGGCTGCTCGGCGTGTACGAGAAGCCCTCCTGCGTCAACGAGATCCTTGTGTCGCCTGCGTTGTGGCCGCTGGTGATGCGGATCCCGATCTCGCACTCGTCCTCGGCACTGACCGGCTTGGTGGTGTACTGCCACAGCACGAACATGAACGGCACCAGCAGGTCCGCGGCCTCGCCCGACAAGCCGTGCGCCATGCCGGCACCCTCCCGGGCGTCCCAGGAGTGCACGCCGTAGTCCATGAGCTGGAACGCCGGGTAGAAGAACGCCGGCAACGGCCCCATGTAGAAGTGCGGGACCATCAGGTCGGTCCAGTCCTCGTCCGTCAGCCCGTCGAACGTCCCCATCATCTTGTCGAAGTCGGTGCGAGCGCGCTCGACCAGCTCGTCACGAGGGACCGAACGGAACGCCTGCGCCATCTCGTCGCAGCGCTTCGCCATACCTGGCAGGCCGTACGGCGGGTCGACCTCGGTGTGGTTGCGGGCGGCGTCGAACGACTTGAAGTACGCCTCCGTCGTGTCCACGAGGTGGCCGACCAGGTCCCGGACCTGCCAGTGGCCGGCACCGGTCGGCGCCTCCCACCGCTCGTCCGAGTCGACGAGGTCGTAGAACTGCTGTGCTTCCTGGCGCACGACTCGCAGGATCGTGCTCTTGGCCTCCGGGGTCATCGCGTTCCACGCGCCCATGCCCCACACCTCCGTCGGGCTGAGAAGTTGTGAGTGCCGCCCCGAGCCCGGCGCAGGCTGCGCCGAGCGGCCCACGTGGGCCCGACCCGGCGAAGTCGTGTAGTTAAGCGTTCAACTTGCAGGTTAGCCCCGACGCGGGCTCCCGGCCAGTGCTTCCCGCAGGTCCGCTCGAGCGACTTGCTCAGTCCGTCACGAGCGAGGCCTCGAACCTCTTCCATCGCCCCTCGGAGATCACCTCGACCGTGCCGTCGACGACCTTGATGGCGGTCTGCTCGTCGATCGCGTAGGCCGGCACGCCGATGTCGGCCGCCCACTTCTCGGCGTGGGCCATGGTGTTCGTCGGGAACAGGTCCAGGTGCGGGAAGATCGAGAAGTCCACGACGCCGAGGCTGCGGTCGTCCGGCGCGGACGGCCACTCGACGAAGTAGTCACCGATCCGAGGGCTCATCACCATGCTCCCGGCGCTGACGCCCACCCAGACCTTGTCCGTCAGCGACGGCAGCAGGTCGGCGAGCCCGGACTCGCGGATCCAGTGGCACAGGTACGTCGCGTCACCGCCGTCGACCAGCAGGACGTCCGCCTCGCGGACCCAGGGCACCCACCGCTCGGCGCCGATCGTGGGCAGAGCGGTCAGCTCCAGGACACCGAGCGAGGCCCAGCCCAGGCCGGAGAAGTGCTTCCAACTGGGGTCTGCGGCCACCAGACCTCGCACCGACTTCGGTCCGCACATCGGATGTCCCCACTGGGCCGTCGGGACGACCAGCGCGTGGCACTCGGCGATCGGCTTGCCGAGCAGCTGCACGAGCGACGACTCGATGCTGGCGTTCGTGACGCCACCGGACGTGAGCAAGAGCTTCAACGTGCCTCCAGGTTCGCGCAGGACAGGACGGATGCCGGTTACGACCTGGAGGGTCGCGCAAAGTCATCGCGACTCGCTGAAGTCTTTCGCGCTGCTG
>NZ_CAMPGZ010000293.1 GCF_946885725.1 uncultured Nocardioides sp. | reverse complement strand
CGCGAGGCGCTCGTCGAACGGCAGGAACGCCGACTTCATCGCGTTGATCGCGAACCAGCGCAGGTCGGCGACGTCGTACCCGAACGCGTCGACCAGGAGCTCCAGCTCGCGCGACAACGAGGTGCCGCTCATCAGCCGGTTGTCGGTGTTGACGGTGACCCGGAAGCGGAGGTCCTTGAGCAGGCCGATCGGGTGCTCGGCGATCGACGGGGCGGCGCCGGTCTGCACGTTCGAGGACGGGCACATCTCGAGCGGGATCCGCTTGTCCCTGACGTACGACGCCAGCCGGCCGAGCTCGACCGTCCCGTCGGGCTTGCGGGTGATGTCGTCGATGATCCGCACACCGTGGCCGAGCCGGTCGGCGCCGCACCACTGGATCGCCTGCCAGATCGACGGCAGCCCGAACGCCTCCCCGGCGTGGATGGTGAAGTGCGCGTTCTCGCGCTGGAGGTACTCGAACGCGTCGAGGTGACGGGTGGGCGGGAAGCCGGCCTCGGCCCCGGCGATGTCGAAGCCGACGACGCCCTCGTCGCGGTAGCGCACGACCAGCTCGGCGATCTCCATCGACCTTGCCTGGTGGCGCATCGCGGTGAGCAGCTGCCGTACGACGATGGGCGAGCCGTCGGCCTTCGCGGCCTCCTCGCCCTCGGCGAACCCGTCTCGCACCGCCTCGACGACCTGGGTGAGGCTCAGCCCGCCCTCGAGGTGCTGCTCGGGCGCGTAGCGCACCTCGGCGTACACCACGCCGTCCGCCGCGAGGTCCTCCACGCACTCACGCGCGACGCGGCGGATGTTGTCCGCGGTCTGCATGACAGCGACGGTGTGCGCGAACGTCTCGAGGTAGCGCTCCAGCGACCCGCTGTTGGCCGAGTCCTCGAACCACTGCTTCAACGCGCCGGCCTCGGTCTCCGGGAGCTTGTGCCCTTCAGGCGCGAGGTCGATGACGGTCTGCGGGCGCAGCCCGCCGTCGAGGTGGTCGTGCAGCAGGACCTTGGGCGCCCGGCGGATGCGCTCCCCGATAGGTTCGGACATGCGGCACATCCTCGCACCGCCACGCCGTACCACCCCAGGAGGCACCGCCCGATGCGCACGTTCACGTCCCTCGACGAGCTCACCGAGGCCGTCGGCCAGGAGCTCGGCACCAGCCCATGGCTGGAGATCGACCAGGACCGGATCGACGCCTTCGCCGACGCCACGCTCGACCACCAGTGGATCCACGTCGACCGGGAGCGCGCCGCGAAGGGGCCGTTCGGCGGCACGATCGCGCACGGCTACTTCACGCTCGCGCTGATCCCGTGGATCGCCAACGAGGTGTTCAAGCTCGACACCCCCGGCGCCAAGCTCAACTACGGCGTCAACAAGGTCCGCTTCCCCAACCCGGTCAAGGTCGGCTCGCGCGTGCGCGGCCACGTCACGCTCACCGGCGTCGAGGACGTGCCGGCCGGCAAGCAGATGACGCTGAAGTACGTCATCGAGATCGAGGGTGAGATCAAGCCCGCCTGCGTCGCCGAGACCGTCGTACTCCTGATCGACTGAAACCCCGGACAACGATTCGTCTGCGATCGGCCCCTGTGAATCACCCCGTAAATCGCAGACGAATCGTTGTTCTCAGCCGGTCGCCTCGCCGGCGGGGAGGAGCTCCTCGACGAGGGCGTCGGTCTCGGGCTCGATGTGGGCCTGGCGGCGGGTGAGTACGTCGGCCATCCGGTCGGCGGCCTGGGCGGCGGCGTCGCGACCTCCGGCGGCGAGCTCGGCGCGGATCAGGTCGCGCCAGAGCAGCTGGGATCCGGGGTGGGCGCGGAGGCCGGCCGTGGCGGCTCCGGCGGCACCGCTCGGGTCGTTGTCGTCCTGCGCGAGCTCGACGAGCCGGTGGGCGGCGTCGACCACGACGTCGGCGACCTGCGTCTCGAGACGGGTGCGCGGCAGCCAGGAGTAGCGCGCCGTGGGGCGGCCCTCCATCAGCTCGCCGCGGACCAGCTGCAGCGCGCGGCGCAGCAGCTCGCGCTCCTCGCGCGGCTGCGCGTTACGAGAACGCTGCGCCAGCTCGCAGAACGCGGCCCAGTCGAGTGCGACGTCGGGGCTCAGCGACAGCCGACCGTCGTCGTCCTGCCGCAGCAGGTGCGCGCCCTCGGCGTCGGCGCCGAGCCACTCCCGCACGCGCTCGACGGTCGCGTCGCGCACCTCGGGCGTGACACCACGCGGCCAGATCGACGATGCGAGCACGGTGGGGTGGACCGGGGCCGACTGCAGCGCGAGGTACGTCGCGACCTCGGTGGCGAGCTCAACGCGCGTCGGGTCGAGATCGCCGGGCGTGCGGGTCTCTATCTGGCCGAGCACACCGACGCGCACAGCGGCCGTGCTCCAGTGGCCGTCGTCGCCGGGACGGACCGGCGCCGGCACGCGCACGCGGCCGTCGACGACCGCGGGCGCGGCCTCGCGGGCCTTCTCGAACAGCTCGGCGACCAGCTCGGTCGACCGCTCGGTGAGGCGGACCGCCTCGACCTGCACGTCGAGCAGCGGCACGGTCAGCGTGCCGGTCTCGTCGACGACCAGCCGCCAGCTGGTGCCGGCGGACTCACCCGCGACCACGACGCCGAACCCACGGGCACCCTGGCCGGTCAACGCGGCGAACCGCTCGGCGAGCTGCTCCGACGGGCTGGCGCCGAGCACGGCGTACTGCGGTACGACGCCCGGGCGCCTCGCCAGCCGGCCGGTGAGCACGTCCTGCGCGGCGCGTTGCGGCGCGCTGGTCTCGAGCCGCTCGAGCAGCGGCGCGTAGTCGTCGACCAGCACCAGCCTGTCCCCCGCGAGGTCGGCCAGCACCTCGGAGAGCTCATGGCCGTAGACACGCTGCTCGTCGGCCCACGGCGCGGTGGCGAGCTGCACCGCCAGTGCCGAGACGACCTGTCGCGCGGTGGCCTCGTGACCGGTCACGGCGACGGCGCCGCCGACTGCCTCGAGGTCGACCAGCACGTCGGCACCTTCGAGGGTGCGGCCGACGCAGACGAGGCCGGGGTACGGCGCGTGGCCGAGCTCGGCGGGCGGTTCGGCGTCGCGCGCGAGGCGCCAGGTGCGGCCGTCGTCGAGCGGGGTCCACGGGACCGGCGCGTCGGGACGTGCCGGAGCCAGACGGAGGTCGACGTGCTCGTCGTCGACGACGACCGCGAACACCGGCGGCAGCGACACCTGCTCGGTCCGGGCGAGTGCCGACAGGCCGCGCAGGGCGGTGTCGAGCCGCTCGGCGCGCGCGCGGTCGGCACCGACGAGCAGACCGACCTCGGCCTCGAGGGCCTCGTCGTCGGGAGTCCCACCGCGACGTCGGCGGCGACGTGGCCGACACCGCAGGCGACGTCGCCCGCGTCCGGGA
>NZ_CAMPGZ010000292.1 GCF_946885725.1 uncultured Nocardioides sp. | reverse complement strand
TCATCGCATCAGTTCGGCACTCCTCGCCTAGCGGCTCGTCGTACAGAACGGACCCCTCACCGCGACATTCGTGGCCGGCTTCCCAGGCCGCGCACCTGCAACGGCCCGAGGCAGCCACCACACGTGCGTGGTCTCGACCAGCTCGACCACCCGATGCACAAGGCGAAGGGCCCGGCCTGGCGGCCGGGCCCTTCGCTGAGCTGATGCTCGGGTGGATCAGTTGACGACGCCGGAGACGGTGTCGACCTGCTTGTACTTGTTGCCCTTCTCGTACAGCTGGATGCCGATGGTGCCGGACGCCGGGCTGCCGGTGTCGTTCATGTCGGTCGGGCCGGAGACACCCTCGTAGTCGATGTCCTCACCCTCCTCGAGGAGCTTGGCGCACTCCTCGAAGGACGAGCACTGGGTGCCTTCCTTGGTGACGTCGATGATGTTGGCGCCGATGGCCTCACCGGAGTCGTCGCCGGCCGCGATGGCGGCGAGGGCGATGATGACGACGGCGTCGTACGACTGGGCGCTGTAGGAGAAGTCCTTCAGCTTGGGGTTGATCTCGAGCAGGCGGTCGTTGAAGGACTCGTCCACCTCGGCCGGGACCGGGATGGTGCCCTTGACGCCCGTCAGGTCGAACTTCTCGCCGGAGTAGTCGGCGGTGTTGCCGTCCACGAAGTACAGCTGGACGTCCTGCGGGCCGACGCCCTTGGCGATCAGCTGCGGAACGATCTTCGTGGTCTCCTCGAACGCGATCAGCACGATGGCGTCCGGCTTGGAGGCCGCGACCTTGTTCACCTCGGCGGTGAAGTTCTGCGCGTCGGCGGAGTACAGGACGTACTCGCTGACCGTCGCACCCTTCTCCTCGAGAGTCGCCTTGACCTGCTCGGCCAGGCCCTCACCGTAGAAGTCCTGGCGGGCCATGATCGCGACGTTGGAGAAACCGTCCTCGACGGCGAGGTTCGCGAGAACCTGGCCCTGGAGACGGTCGGACGGCGCGGTGCGGAAGTACAGACCGTTGTCGTCGTAGGTGTCGAAGCCCGCGGCGGTGTTGGCCGGCGAGAAGTGGACGACACCGGCGCCGGTGATCTTGTCGATCACGGAGACGGACACGCCGGAGGCCGCGGCACCGACGATGGCGTCGACCTTCTGGTTGAACAGCTTGTCGACCTCGGAACCCGCGATGTCGGGCGTGCCGTCACCGGAGTCGGCGTCGAACTCCTCGACGTCGTTGCCGAGCACGCCACCGGCGGCGTTGATGTCCTTGACCGCGAGGTCCACGCCCGCGAACTCCGGCGGGCCGAGGAACGCGAGGTCACCGGTCTGGGGCAGGAGGGAGCCGATGCGCAGGGTGCCGTCGCCCTGGGGCTCGGCCGCCGAGGTCTCGGACTCGGCGCTCTGGGTGGGCTCGTCGGCGCTGTCCGGCTCTTCGGAGTCACCGCCACAGGCGGTGAGAACCAGCGAGGCGGCCGCGAGGACCGCTGCTGTGCGCCAGGCGCGATTGGGGCGAATCAATGAAGCCTCCGTCGTCAGGAGAGACAGCGACTTCCGGATTCAGGGCTCCAGAGTCGCTCTTGCGAGAGCGAACCTAGCGCCAAAACCCCTTGTTTCAGGCGACCTCTCGCGAAATTGGTGGAGGGTCGTTGCCATTTCGTGACCTCCCCCTGTACGGGGGCTAGCCCGCGCCCGAAATGAGCGGATTGCCGCTGTCAGGAGTCTTCGGTGGCGACACTGCTGCCGCCGGTCCCCGCGAGGCCGGGACCGTGCTCGACGACCCCCTCGGCGACCTGTCGCATGGAGAGCCGGAGGTCCATCGCGGTCTTCTGGATCCACCGGAATGCGTCGGGCTCGGAGAGCCCCAGCTGTTGCTGCAGGATCGCCTTCGCGCGGTCGACGGACTTGCGCGTCGCGAGCCGCTCGCTGAGGTCGGCGACCTCGGCCTCGAGCATCTGCAGCTCGGCGAAGCGGCTGACCGCCATCTCGATGGCCGGCACCAGGTCGTTCTTGGTGAACGGCTTGACCAGGTAGGCCATGGCGCCGGCGTCGCGGGCCTGCTCCACGAGATCGCGCTGGCTGAACGCGGTCAGGATGACGACCGGGGCGATCCGCTGCTCGGCGATCTTCTGGGCGGCCGCGATGCCGTCGAGGCGCGGCATCTTGACGTCGAGCACGACGAGGTCGGGGCGGTGCTCCTCGGCGAGCGCGACGGCCTGCTCCCCGTCGCCGGCCTGACCGACGACGTCGTACCCCTCCTCGGCCAGCATCTCGGCGAGGTCGAGTCGGATCAGCGCCTCGTCCTCGGCGATCACGACGCGGCGCGTGGGAGTCCCCGGAGTGGCAGTCACGCGGCTCAGGCTAGCCGGGCACGTGACCGAGCCGCGATGCGGCGGACAGCTATGCGGTGCGGCTCACACGGCGCGTCGACCGTGCCGCGAGGTAGAGCTCGACCTCCTCGCGCTCGACACGCGCACGCGACAGCTCGGTCGCCGCGGCACGCGCGTTGGCGCGGGCGTGATCCTGGCTGTGCCGACCGATCCGGTCCAGCAGCTGCACGAGCTGTCGCACGGTGACTCCCTCCGTCGTATGACGAAACTCTAGTGATCAAGTAGAGATTCGGCAAGGGGGGTCTCGGCTACGGTTGGGCTGCTCCGGCCCCGGTATCCCAATGGCAGAGGAAGCGGTCTCAAACACCGTCCAGTGTGGGTTCGAATCCCACCCGGGGCACCAGCGCGTTCTTGTCGGTGCACACGCCGACAATCGTGGCCATGCACGGCCCCCACACCCGCACCGCGGCGCTCCGGCGCCTGCGCGACGGCGCCACCCTCAGCACGGTGAGCCGGGAGCTGGGCATCGCTCGTTCGACCCTGCGGTCCTGGCGCGACCAGCCACCGCGGCCGAGCCCGATCACGTGTCCGCGGTGCAGCGACGAGGTGATGGCGAATGCGGAGTACGCCGCACTGCTCGGCTTCTACCTGGGCGACGGCTACCTTGCGCACGTGCGCGGCGTGCCCGTCCTGCGCGTCTCGTGCGACGAGGTCTACCCAGGGATCATCGATGACGTACGGCGCTGCATCGAGACAGTACATCGTGGTGGCCGGACCTTCGTCAGCCATCCCGAAGGAACCGCCGTCGTGCACAACGGCTGGATGCACTGGCCCTGCCTCTTCCCCCAGCACGGAGCCGGCCGCAAGCACGAGCGCGTGCTGCCGATGGAGACGTGGCAGTGGGAGATCGTCGAGCGGCACCCGGCCGACTTCCTGCGCGGGCTGCTGCACTCCGACGGAGCGCGCGTGGCCAACTGGGCGACTCGGATCGTCGCCGGCGAGCGGCGGCGCTACGACTACCCGCGCTGGCAGTTCGTGAACCACTCCGAGCAGATCCTC
>NZ_CAMPGZ010000291.1 GCF_946885725.1 uncultured Nocardioides sp. | reverse complement strand
CAGATGATGATCAACGTGGGCATGGTGCTCGCGCTGCTGCCGGTCATCGGCATCCCGCTGCCGCTGGTCTCCTACGGCGGCTCGGCCCTGCTGCCGTCGTTGGTCGCGCTGGGCATGCTGGTCTCGTTCGCGCGCTCAGAACCCGGCGCGAAGGCCGCGCTGCGCGCCCGGCGCCGCCGCCGTACCCCCGCCGGAGTCAACGCCGGAGGAGCCGGACGATGATGGGTGCGCGGCACCAGCACTGACCGACGGACCGTCCCCGAACGCAGGACCAGGAACCACTGATGAAGGTACTTCTCGCCGGCGGCGGCACCGCGGGGCACACCTCCCCGCTGCTCGCCACCGCCGACGCGCTGCGTCGGCTCGACCCGTCCGCGGAGGTGACCGCGCTGGGCACTCCCCGCGGCCTCGAGACGCGCGTCGTGCCGGAGGCCGGCTACCCGCTCGAGCTGATCCCGCCGGTGCCGATGCCGCGGCGTCCCAACGCCGACCTCGCGCGGCTGCCGGTCCGCCTCCGCGCCGCGGTCAAGGGCGCGCTCGAGGTCGTCGACCGGATCGGCCCCGACGTGGTCGTCGGCTTCGGCGGCTACGTCTCGGTGCCGGCCTACGTCGCCGCCCGCCGCCGGCACCTGCCGCTGGTCGTGCACGAGGGCAACGCGCTGCCCGGCATGGCCAACAAGCTCGGTGCCCGCTTCACCCGGCACGTCGCGACGAGCTTCCCGGGCACGCCTCTGCCGCACGCGGAGTACGTCGGGATGCCGATCCGCCGGATGATCTCCACGCTCGACCGCGCCGCCCTGCGCGAGGAGGCCCGCACGCACTTCGGCCTCGACCCCGACCGGCCGACCCTGCTCGTCACCGGCGGCTCGCAGGGCGCGCGCCGGATCAACGAGGCGGTCACCGGCGCCGCGACCGCGCTGGCCGAGGCCGGCGTGCAGGTACTGCACGTGCCCGGTCCCAAGAACGCCGACGTCGCCCCGGCCGGCTTGCCTGCCGACGCACCGCCTTACGTCGTGGTGCCGTACGTCGACAGGATGGACCTCGCCTACGCCGCCGCCGACCTGGTCGTCTGCCGGGCCGGCGCCAACACCGTCACCGAGGTCGCGGCCATCGGACTGCCGGCGGTGTTCGTGCCGCTGCCGATCGGCAACGGCGAGCAGGACCTCAACGCGCGCCCGGTCGTCGACGCCGGCGGCGGCCTGCTGGTGCAGGACGCCGCGCTCACCCCCGAGTGGGTCGCCGCGACCGTGCCGGCGCTCGCGACCGACGCGGACCGGCTCGCCTCCATGTCGATCGCCGCCGCCGACCTGATCCCGCGCGACGCGGACGAGCGGCTGGCGAGGATCGTGCTCGACGCGGCCCGGGAGGTCCGCGCGTGAAGGTCCCCGTCCCCGAGGTGCTGCTGCCGGCCGACCAGCTCGGCAAGGTGCACTTCGTCGGCATCGGCGGCGCCGGCCTGTCCGGCATCGCGCGGATCATGCTCGCCCGCGGCATCCCGGTCAGCGGCAGCGACGCCAAGGACTCCCGCGTGCTCGAGGCGCTCCGCGCGCTCGGTGCGCGCTGCCACGTCGGGCACGCCGCCGAGCAGGTCCAGGACGCCGACACGCTCGTCGTGTCCACCGCCGTACGCGAGGACAATCCGGAGGTCGTCGAGGCGAAGGAGCGCGGGCTGCGGATCCTCCCGCGCTCGGCCGCGCTCGAGTCGGTGATGCAGGGCCGCAAGGTCGTCGCCGTCGCCGGCACGCACGGCAAGACCACCACCACGTCGCTGCTCACGGTGGCGCTGCAGCACTGCGGCGCCGACCCGTCGTTCGCGATCGGCGGCGAGCTCAACGAGCTGGGCGCCAACGCCCACGACGGCACCGGCGAGGTGTTCGTCGCCGAGGCCGACGAGAGCGACGGCGCGTTCCTCGTGTACTCGCCGTACGGCGCCCTGGTCACCAACGTCGAGGCCGACCACCTCGACAACTGGGGGACCGAGGAGGCCTACCACGCGGCGTTCGACGAGTTCCTCGACCGGATCGTCGAGGGCGGCTTCCTGGTCGCCTGCGTCGACGACGACGGCGCTGCTGCGCTGGTCGAGCGGGCACGGGCGAAGGGCATCGACACCGTCGCGGTCGGGGAGTCGCCCGAGGCCGACCTGCGCGCCGAGGGCGCGACCTTCCACGGGTCGACGTCGACGTTCACCGTGGTCGACCGCGGCCGCCGGCTCGGCGAGATCTCGCTGCAGATCCCCGGCCGGCACTACGTCCTCGACGCGCTCGCGGCGCTGGGCGCCGGGCTGAAGCTCGGGTTCTCGTTCGCCGACCTGCGCCGCGGCCTGGAGTCGTTCACCGGCACGCGCCGCCGCATGGAGCACAAGGGCGAGGCCGCCGGCGTGCGCGTCTACGACAGCTACGCCCACCACCCCAACGAGATCCGCGGCGACCTGCAGGCCGCACGCTCCTTGGCGGGCGACGGCCGTGTCGTCGTCGTGTTCCAGCCGCACCTGGTCTCGCGCACGCGCATCTTCGGCGAGGCCATGGGGCGCGAGCTCGGCGCCGCCGACGAGGTCGTGGTGATGGACGTTTACGTCGCCCGCGAGGACCCCGAGCCCGGCGTCGACGGGGCGCTGGTCGCGTCGCACGTGCCGCTGCCGCCCGAGAAGGTCGAGTTCGTGCGCTCCTGGTCGGCCACCCCGGCCGCGGTCGTCGAGCGCGCGCGTCCCGGCGACCTGGTGCTCACGCTGGGCGCCGGCGACGTCACGCTGGTCGGCCCGGAGGTGCTGGAGCTGCTGCGCGAGCGGGAGCGGGAGCCCGATGCCGAGTCGAGCTGAGCAGCGCGACCCGGTCCTCGTCGCCCGGCGCCGGTTCGCCCGCCGCCAGTGGGCGCGCCGCTGGCTCGCCTGGCGGGTGCTCCTCGGCGCGCTCGTCGTCGTGGGGGGCGTCGCCGGCGGCATCTGGCTGGTGATGTTCTCGTCGGTGCTGTCCGTGCACGGCGTGCGCGTCGAGGGAGCCGAGGTCCTCGACCCCCGCGAGGTCCGCGCCGTCGCCGCCGTACCCACCGGATCGCCGCTCGCCACCGTCGACCTCGAGGCCATCCGCGAGCGCGTCGAGCGGCTGACACCGGTCGAGGACGTCGACGTCTCGCGCGCCTGGCCGGACAGGGTCCGCATCGACATCACCGAGCGCGAGGCCGTCGCCGTGGTGATCCGGGACGGTGTGGTGCACGGCGTCGACCCCGAGGGTGTGGTGTTCCGCCGCTACCCGTCCCGCCCGCCGAGCCTCCCGCTGGTCCGCACCACGACGCGCACCGACACCAACGCCCTGGCCGAGGCCACCCGCGTCGTCGGCGCCCTGCCCGCCGACCTGCGCGCCCGCGTCCGCTACGTCTCCGTCGCCAC
>NZ_CAMPGZ010000290.1 GCF_946885725.1 uncultured Nocardioides sp. | reverse complement strand
CGTCACCGGGATGATCCGGCCCGACGCCGGCGCCGCGACCTACCGCGGCCGGGACATCACCGGCAAGGCGTCCCACCGGGTCGCCCGCGCCGGCATCGGCCGCAGCTTCCAGCTGTGCCGGATCTTCCCGCGGATGACCGTCATGGAGAACATGCTGGTCGCGGTCCGCTCCACCAGCGTGCGGCGCCAGCTCGCCTCCGCACGCAACCCCGAGGAGCTCGACCGGGCGCGCGGACTGCTCGCCCGGGTCGGCATCGACCACCTCGAGCACAGCGAGGCGCGCGACCTGTCCTACGGCCAGCAGAAGCTGCTCGAGCTCGCGGGCGTGCTGATGGCCGATCCCGAGACGATCATGCTCGACGAGCCCGCGGGCGGCGTGAACCCGGCGCTCATCGACCGGATCGCCAACCTGGTCCGCTCCCTCAACGCCGAGGGCAAGACGTTCATCGTCGTCGAGCACAACATGGACCTCGTCATGAGCCTGTCCGACCACGTCGTCGTCTTCGACCGTGGCCGGCAGATCTGCGAGGGGCCGCCGTCGGTCGTGCAGAACGACCCACGAGTCCTGGAGGCCTACCTTGGCATCTGACACCGGTTCGAGCACCGAGTACCTCCTCGAGCTCGACGACATCGAAGCCGGCTACGGCCGCGCCGCGCTCGTCCTGCGCGGCCTCACCGTCCGCGTGCCGGCGGCCACGGTGGTCTGCCTGGTCGGCCCCAACGGCGCCGGCAAGTCCACCGTGCTCAAGGTCGCCAGCGGCATGCTGCCGCCGCGGTCGGGCAGCATCCGGGTGGCCGGGCAGGACGTCACCCGCAACAACCCGCAGCAGATGCTGGCCGCCGGGCTCTCGCACGTGCTCCAGGGACACAGCGTGTTCAAGGAGATGACGGTCGCCGAGAACGTCATGCTCGGTGCCTACTCCGTCAAGGACAAGCAGCAGGTCGCCGAGCGGGTCGACTTCGTCAAGACGCTCTTCCCCGTCGTCGCCGACCGCTGGTCCGCGCTCGCCGGCGCGCTGTCCGGCGGCCAGCAGAAGCAGGTCGAGTTCGCCCGCTCGCTGATGGTCAGCCCGCGCGTCGTGCTGCTCGACGAGCCGTCGATGGGTCTGGACCCCAAGGCCACCGCCACCGTCTTCGAGCAGGTCGTGCGCATGCGCGACGCCGGCACCGCCGTGCTGCTCGTGGAACAGAACGCCCGCCGCGCGCTGGAGACCGCCGATCTCGGTTGCGTGCTCGACCTCGGTCGCGTGCACATCTCCGGCCCCGCCGCCGACCTGCTCGCCGACCCGCAGCTCGCCGAGCTCTACCTGGGCGGCCGCCCGGCCGCCGTACCGACGTCGAAGGACCGCACCCATGCCTGAGACCACCTACCGCATCCTGATGAACGGCGTGACCGGCCGGATGGGCTACCGCCAGCACCTGCTGCGCTCCATCCTCGCGATCCGCGACGACGGCGGCATCCCGCTGCCCGACGGCGGCCGCATCCAGGTCGAGCCGGTGCTCGTCGGGCGCAACGCCGAGAAGCTCGGCCGTCTCGCCGAGGAGCACGGGGTCGCGGACTGGACGACCGACCTCGACACCGCCCTCGCCGAGGACCCGGCGACCATCTACTTCGACGCCCAGGTCACCACCGAGCGCAAGAAGGCGATCCTCAAGGCGGTCGCGGCCGGCAAGCACGTCTACACCGAGAAGCCGATCGCCGAGTCGGTGGCCGAGGGCCAGGAGCTCGTCGACGCCGCCGAGCGCGCCGGGATCATCAACGGGGTCGTGCACGACAAGCTCTTCCTGCCCGGCCTGATGAAGCTCAAGCGGCTCGTCGACGGCGGCTTCTTCGGCCGGATCCTCTCGGTCCGCGGCGAGTTCGGCTACTGGGTCTTCGAGGGCGACTACCTCCCCTCGCAGCGGCCGAGCTGGAACTACCGCGCCGAGGACGGCGGCGGGATGGTCCTCGACATGTTCTGCCACTGGAACTACGTGCTGGAGAACCTCTTCGGCACGATCGAAGCGGTCACCGCGAAGGCCGTCACGCACATCCCGGTCAGGTGGGACGAGAACGGCCGGCAGTACGACGCCACCGCCGACGACGCGGCGTATGCGATCTTCGAGCTCGAGAGCGGCGTCATCGCCCAGGTGAACTCGTCGTGGGCGGTGCGCGTGGACCGCAAGGAGCTCGTGGAGTTCCAGGTGGACGGCACGCACGGCTCGGCGGTCGCGGGGCTGTTCGGCTGCCGGGTGCAGCCGCGCGTGCGCACGCCCAAGCCGGTGTGGAACCCCGACCTGCCCACCACCGAGGACTTCCGCGCCCAGTGGGACGAGGTGCCCGACAACCAGGAGTTCGGCAACGGCTTCCGCGCGCAGTGGGAGCAGTACCTCCTCGACGTGCACCACGGCCGGCCGCACCCCTACGACTTCGCCGCCGGCGTGCGCGGGCTGCAGCTCGTCGACGCCGGCCTGCAGTCCTCGACCGAGGGCCGCCGGGTGGCGCTTCGATGACCCTGTCTGCCGGATCCGTCGAGATCCCGCTCGCCGACGGCGGGTGGGAACGGGTCGACCTGCGCGAACCGCGGCGGTGGAAGGACCACCCGCAGCCGTTCGCGTCGCGGGTGGCGTTCGCCGCCGCGCACGTGGTCGCCGACCCGCGCGGCGAGAACGTCCCCGGGGCACCGGCCGTCGTCGACTGGGAGTCGACGCTGGCGTTCCGCCGCGAGCTGTTCCGCTACGGCTTCGGCGTCGCCGAGGCGATGGACACCGCGCAGCGCAACATGGGTCTGGACTGGCCGGCAGTGCAGGAGCTGGTCCGCCGCAGCGCCGAGCAGGCCCGCGAGTACGACGCCCGCATCTCCTCCGGCGCCGGCACCGACCATGCCCCACCGGGCACGCTCACCACGGTCGACGCGGTGCGCGAGGCCTACGCCGAGCAGGTCGCGTTCGTCGAGTCGACGGGCTCGCAGGTGATCCTGATGGCCTCGCGGCACCTGGCCGCGGTCGCGGAGGGGCCCGACGACTACCTCGCGGTCTACGGCGACCTGCTGCGGCAGGTGCGCGAGCCGGTGATCCTGCACTGGCTCGGAGAGGTGTTCGACCCGCAGCTGGCCGGCTACTGGGGCTCCCCCGACGTCGACGCGGCGACCGCCACCTTCCTCGACCTGGTCCGCGAGCACGCGCCGAAGGTCGACGGGGTGAAGGTGTCGCTGCTCTCCGCCGAGCACGAGGTCGCGCTGCGGGCCGCGCTCCCGGAAGGTGTCCGGCTCTACACCGGCGACGACTTCCACTACCCCGAGCTGATCCGCGGCGACGGCGCGCACCACTCCGACGCGCTGCTCGGCGCGTTCGCCGCGGTGGCGCCCGCCGCCTCGGCCGCGCTGGCCGCGCTCGACGAGGACGACCTCGCCACCTACGACGACGAGATGAGGCCGACCCTGCCGCTGGCTCGTCACGTGTTCGAAGCCCCGACGTACCACTACAAGAC
>NZ_CAMPGZ010000289.1 GCF_946885725.1 uncultured Nocardioides sp. | reverse complement strand
GGGCCCGGGCCCGGTGCCGGATGTCGCCGTCGGTCTTGAGGGCGACGAACAGCGCGCCGTGGGTGAGGAACAGCAGCAGCGTGGTGACGCCGCCGAGCAGGGCGTACGGCGAGAGCAGGTCGAAGAAACCGCCCACGTACTCGGCGTTCTCGTCGATCGGCACGCCCCGCACGATGTTGGCGAAGGCGACGCCCCACAGCAGCGCCGGCACGAACGAGCCGAGGATGATCGCGAGGTCCCAGCGGGCGCGCCAGGTGTCGTCGTCGCGCTTGGCGCGGTACTCGAACGCGAGCCCGCGCACGATCAGCGCGAGCAGGATCAGCAGCAGCGGCAGGTAGAAGCCGCTGAACAGCGTCGCGTACCACTCGGGGAACGCCGCGAACGTGGCGCCGCCCGCGACCAGCACCCACACCTCGTTGCCGTCCCAGACCGGGCCGATGGTGTTGATCAGCACCCGCCGCTCCCGGTCGTCGCGGGCGAGCACGGGCAGCAGCATGCCGACGCCGAAGTCGAACCCCTCCAGGCAGAAGTAGCCGATCCACAGCACGGCGATGAGGCCGAACCAGACGGTCGTGAGCTCCATGTCGAGTCCCTGTCAGTGTCGGGTCAGTTGGTCGGGTCAGTTGGTCGGGGTCAGTTGGTCGGGGTCAGCGGGTCGGGGTCAGCGGGTCAGTAGGCGTGGGCGAGCGGCCGGTCGGCGTCGGCGCCGTCGGCGGGCTCGCCGCGCAGGGTCGGGTTCGGCGGCTCCTCGAACGGCGCCGCGCCCTTGTCGATGTGGTGCAGCAGGAGCTTCACCTCGACGACCGCGAGCACGCCGTACAGCAGCGTGAAGCTGGTCAGCGCGGTGAGCATCTCGCCGGCGCTGACGCCGGGGGAGACCGCGTTGGCCGTGGTCATCAGGCCGAACACCGCCCACGGCTGGCGGCCCATCTCGGTGAAGATCCAGCCGAACGAGTTGGCGGCCAGCGGCAGCAGCGGCAGGGCCACGGCCAGCCACAACCACCACCGGCTGGTCGGGGCGCGGTCGCGGCGCGTGCCCCAGAGCGCGAGGAGCGCGCCGGCGACCGCCGCGATGCCGGCGCCGATCATGAATCGGAAGGTCCAGTAGGTGACCGGGATGATCGGCGTGTAGTCGCCGGCCGAGTAGTACTCGCGGCCCGGGTCCTCCCCGTACGTCTGCTCGTACTTCTCGCGCAGCTCGTTGATGCCCTGCACCTCGCCGTCCCAGGTGCCGGTGGCGAGGAAGGACAGCAGGCGCGGGATCTTGATCGCGAACTTCTCCTCGGAGCCGTCGAGCGACCCGATGGTGAAGACCGAGAACGCCGCTGGCTGCTCGGTGTCGTAGAGCGCCTCGGCCGCCGCCATCTTCATCGGCTGGACGTCGGTCATGATCTTGCCCTGGACGTCGCCGCTGATCGCCACGCCGAGGCCGCCGATGAGGGTGGCGACGGCGCCGAGGCGCACGGCGGTGCGGTACATCGACCGGTCCTCGTCGGGCGTCTTCTTGCGCCGCATCAGGTAGAGCGCGACGCCGAGCATGAACGCGCCGCCGGTCAGGTAGCAGGCCATCACCGTGTGCGGGAACGTCACCAGCTGCACCTTGTTGGTGAGCACCGCCCAGAAGTCGGTGAGCTCGGCGCGGCCGGTCTCGGCGTTGTAGCGGAAGCCGACCGGGTGCTGCATCCAGGAGTTGGCGGCGAGGATGAAGTACGCCGACAGCAGCGTTCCGACGTGCACGATCCACATGCACGCGGCGTGCAGGCCGCGGGGGAGCCGGTCCCAGCCGAAGATCCACAGGCCCAGGAACGTCGACTCGAGGAAGAACGCCAGCAGGCCCTCGATCGCGAGCGGGGCGCCGAAGACGTCGCCGACGAAGCGGGAGTAGTCGCTCCAGTTCATCCCGAACTGGAACTCCTGCACGATGCCGGTGACGACGCCGATCGCGAAGTTGATCAGGAAGAGCTTGCCGAAGAACTTCGCGAGCCGGAGGTACTTCTCCTTGCGGGTGCGCACCCACGCGGTCTCCAGACCGGCCACCAGGGCGGAGAGGCCGATCGTGATCGGGACGAAGAGGAAGTGGTAGACGGTGACGATGCCGAACTGCCACCGGGCGATGTCGAGCGGGTCCACGCGGGCTCCTGGGGAGAAGAGGCGGAACTACTACACACTGTAGTAGATACTACGGAATGTAGTAGAACCGGTGGCAGGGTCTTTAGACTCGTTCGCATGGCCCCGAAGTCCCGGATGGGAGAGCTCGAACGCGCCGTTCTGGAGGTGCTGTGGTCCGCCGAGCCCGAGGAGGGCTGGTGGACCGTGCGTGACGTGCACGCGGCGCTCGCCGCCCGGCCGGGCCGCCGGGACAGCGCCTACACGACCGTGATGACCGTGCTGCAGCGGATGGCGGGCAAGGGGCTCGTCGAGCAGCAGCGCGACGGGCGGGCCTACCGCTACCGCGCCGCCGGGTCGCGCGAGGAGATGACCGCGGGGCTCATGCGCGACGCGCTCGACGAGTTCGCCCGCGACGACCGGCGCACCGCGCTTGTCGCGTTCGTCGGCGAGGCGAGCGCCGCCGACCGTGAGGCGTTGCGCGAGGCGTTGGCAGCGCTCGAGGCCGGCCAGTCGTCCGGGAACGCGACGGAGCGCTCGGGCCGCGCGTGACCACGACCGCGCTGGTGCTGCTCGCGGCCGTGCTGGCGGGGCCGGCGCCGGCCGTGCTCGCCCGGACTCCCGCCGTACGACGGGCGCCGCGGGCGGCGATGGTGCTCTGGCAGGCCGTGGCGCTGGCCGCGGTGCTGGCCGCGCTGGGCGCCGGGCTGTCGCTGGCGACCGTGCCGGACCTGCCGCCGGTGGTGGTCGCGCTCGCGCTGGTGGTCACGCTCACCGTGCTCGGCCGGCTGCTGCTGAGCGGCCACCTGGTCGGCACCCGGGTGCGCGCGCTCCGGCGACGCCACCGGGAGATGGTCGACCTGCTCGGCTCCGAGGACGCGGGCGTGCGGGTGCTCGAGCACGCGGCGCCGATGGTCTACTGCGTGCCGGCCGTGACCGGCTCCCGCGTGGTGGTGACCGCCGGCGCGCGCGAGCGGCTCGACGACGACGCGCTGGCCGCGGTGCTGGCCCACGAGCGTGCGCACATCCGGGCCCGGCACGACCTGGTGGTCGAGGCGTTCACGGTGCTGCACGATGCGTTCCCACGCTTCGTGACCAGCCGCTCGGCGCTGGCCGAGGTCCGGCTGCTCGTCGAAGTGCTGGCCGACCGCGCCGCGCGGCGCCGCCTCGGGCCGGCGCCGCTGGTCCGGGCGCTGGCCGCGCTGGTGGGCTCGCCGGTGCCGCCGGCCGCGCTGGGCGCCGCCGGCTCTGGCGACCCGGGTGACACAGGGGGAGAGGTGGCCGCCCGGATCGGGCTGCTGCGCGACGAGCGGCCGCACCGCGTGCTGGCGGTCGTGCTGTACGCCGCCGCGGCGGCCGTGCTGGTGCTGCCGACGGTGTTCGTCGCGGTGCCGTGGCTGCTCAGAGTCATCTGACGGGTCATCTGACGGGTCATCTGACGGGCGTGACGGGCCCGACGACCTGCACGCCGTGGATG
>NZ_CAMPGZ010000288.1 GCF_946885725.1 uncultured Nocardioides sp. | reverse complement strand
GTCGGCGCCTTAACCTCGGTGCCTCAGGCGCCTGCACAAGTCGGCCAAACGGGTCGGCTCGGGCGCCGCGTCGAGTCCGGACCAGACCGGGGGTCGTCGAAGTCCGGAGCCGGGGAACCAACTTCCCTGGGGTGAATCGCGCACCCGAGTCGGCCACCCGCCGGCGCGGACGCGTAGGGCTCTTTGCCGCCCGAACCCGTCAGCTAACCCGGTAGGCGTCACGACAAAGAGGAGACCGACCGCTCGTGCTGAACGGCCGGAAGCGCACCGCCAGCGTCCTGGCGACCCTGTGCATCACCGCAGTCACTGGTTCGGTGCTCGTCGCCAGCCCCACTTTCGCGGAGCCGGACGTCGACGACGTCCAGGCCCGTGTCGACACCCTGTACAAGAAGGCCGAGCAGGCCTCCGAGCGCTACAACGACGCGAAGCTCGAGCTCGAGCGCGCGCAGAAGCGCCTCGGCGCCCTCCGTGCGGACCTCGACCGTCAGCGCGAGAAGTTCGAGGCCGTCCGTCGCGAGATGGCCGCCTCCGTGGTTTCGCAGTACCAGGGCCAGGCGCTCTCCACCACCACGCGCGTCCTGCTCGCCGACGACCCCGACGCGTTCCTCGACCAGGTCGCGACCGTCAGCGGCTTCAACGACCAGCAGTCCGAGATGATGGCCGACTTCGCCGTCCAGGCCCAGCAGCTCGAGATGCGCGAGGCGGCTGCCAAGCGTGAGCTGGACCGCATCGCCAAGACCAAGAAGACGCTGGGCCAGGAGAAGGCCGAGATCGACGAGAAGGCCGAGGAGGCCGAGGAGCTCCTCGACCGGCTCGAGGCGCGCGCCGCTCCTGTGAGCCGCAGCTCGGAGCGGCTGCCCAACGTTCCCGTGTCGGGTCGCGCCGGCGCAGCGGTGTCCTACGCGCTCGGCCAGGTCGGTGACGCCTACGTCTACGGCGCCACGGGCCCCAGCGCGTTCGACTGCTCCGGCCTGACGATGATGGCCTGGGCGCAGGCCGGCGTCAGCCTGCCGCACTCCTCCAGCGCGCAGATGGGCTCCGGCAGCCCGGTCTCCCAGTCGCAGCTCCAGCCCGGCGACCTGGTCTTCTACTACTCGCCGGTCAGCCACGTCGGCATCTACATCGGCAACGGCCAGATCGTGCACGCCGCGAACCCGAGCACCGGTGTCCAGGTCAGCCCGGTGTTCTCCATGCCGTACTCCGGTGCCGTCCGACCCGGCTGAGCCAGAAGGCACCCGGGCCAGCCGCGGTCGTCGCAGGGCCGGTCGCTCCCGTCACTGGGCGGCCGGCCTTCTGCTGTGCCTGCTGGCCGCAGGACTCGCGTACTGGTGGCTGAGCCGGCCGGAGACCGCCGTCCTGCCGCGTCCTGGCGACGCGGCGACACCCCTGACCCGTGAGGACGCCGCGACCGGCCTGCTCGCCGAGCTCGCCACGACGCTCGAGAGCGGGAGCCGGGCCGACCTCGCGGACCTTGCCGCGCCGGGCGACCGGGCAGCCGCCCGCGAGCTCGCAACGCTGCGCGGCAACGTCCGCCGCATCGGCGTGCAGGACTTGCAGATGCGGTACGTCGACGAGAACGCCGGTCGCGACGTCACCGGCGTGGCACCGCCCCTGCGGGAGCGCGCCTGGGTCGGCGACGTGGCGCTCTCGTGGCGGATCGACGGCTTCGACGACCGCGCCAGCCGCATGGAGGTCACCATGACCTTCGCCTTGACCGATGAGGGCGCGGTGTTCGTCAGCGCCCGCGGAGACTACGGACGGCCCGCTCCGCTGTGGATGCTGGAGCGGCTCGCGGTCGAGCGCAGCCGCCAGGCCCTGGTGATGGTCGCCACCGACGCGACCGGCCGCGGACCTGGAGACCGTACCGTCGAGACGTACCACGCCCTCGCCGACCGTGCGGTCAGGGACGTGCGCGCGGTGTTCCCCCGCTGGCGCGGCCGGCTCGTCGTCGAGGTGCCCAGCGACCAGCGTGAGCTCGCCCGCTCCCTCGGCTCCGAGGCCACGGCGTACAGCTCCATCGCGGCCGTGACCACGCCGGTGGACGGCTCCAGCGGATCGGACAGCCCGATCCACATCTTCGTGAACCCCGCCGTGTTCGGACCGCTCGGCCGGCAGGGCGCCCAGATCGTGATGAGCCACGAGGCCGCGCACGTCGCGACCACGGCCGCGTCGTCGTCGATGCCCACGTGGCTCCTCGAGGGGTTCGCGGACTACGTGGCGCTCGCGCACGTCGATCTCCCCGTCGAGGTCACCGCCAGTCAGATCCTGGCCCAGGTGCAGGAGCGGGGCGCGCCACGGACACTGCCAGGCGCGAGAGAGTTCGAGACCGAGAACACCACTCTGGGTGCGTCGTACGAGTCGGCCTGGCTGGCCTGCCGCCTGATCGCCGAGCGGTACGGCGAGGAGAAGCTGCTCTCGTTCTATGAACGCGCGGACGCGGACGGCAGCACGAAGGCGGCGTTCCGCGACGTGCTCGGCAGCGACGAGGCCGAGTTCACCCGGCAGTGGCGCCGCTACCTGGAGACGCTCGCCGGTCTCTGAGCACGCGTACAGGAACCGCTCAGGTCGACGTGGCAGGCTGTGCGTCGTGACTTCGACGCCGCGTCTGAACCGTCGCGGCGCGGTCGTGTTGCTGCTCCTCAGCCTCGCCGCCCTGGCCGTGGCTGCCGGCCTGCTTGTGCCCTGGCACTGGGTCCCGGGCGGCCGTCTGGTGCCGATGCCGGCGGACGAGCTGTTCACCGCCGCGCAGATCCGCAGGGGAGAGGAGTACGCCGGCGTCGCCCGACTGTTGAGCTGGTCGTCGCTGGCGGTTTCTGTCGCCGTGGCCGCGGCCCTCGGGTTCACGCCGCTCGGCGCCCGTCTCGCGGCTCGGTTCTCGGGCCGGCGACGCTGGTGGCTGGCGGTCCCGCTCGTGACGTTCGCCGTCCTGCTGCTCGGCCGGCTCGCAACGCTGCCGTTCGGCCTCGCGCTCCGGCAGCGTAACCTCGACTACGGTCTCACCCGGCAGTCGCTCGCCGGCTGGTTCGGCGACTGGGGCCGGGGCCTCCTGGTCGACACGGTCATCAGTTCTCTGCTGCTCCTCATCCTCATCGGCCTGATGCGCCGCCGGCCCCGCGACTGGTACGTCGCCGGCGCGGGCGCGATCGTTGTCCTGACATTCCTCGGCTCGCTGCTGTACCCGGTGGTCATCGAGCCGCTGTTCAACCGGTTCACCCCGATGCCGGACGGTCCGTTCAAGGCGGCCGTGCTCCGGCTCGCCGATCAGGAGGGGGTCGGCGTCGACGACGTGCTGGTCGCCGACGCGTCCCGGCGGACCACGACGTACAACGCCTACGTCTCCGGCTTCGGCGGCACCCGCCGGGTCGTCGTCTACGACAACCTGGTCGAAGGACTGCCTCGCCGCGAGGCGCTGGTCGTCGTGGCGCACGAGCTCGCCCACGCCAAGAACAACGACGTGCTCGTAGGCACGTTCCTCGGCGCGCTGGGCGGAATCGCGGGGGTGTCCGCCCTCGCACTGCTGCTCGACGCCCAGTCGGTGCGGTCGCGGACCGGCACCCGGGGAGAGGCCGACGCCCGGCTGGTGCCGCTCGTGCTCGGCCTGGTGGCGGTCGGCAGCCTGCTGGCCAGTCCCGCGGTCAACACCGTGAGC
>NZ_CAMPGZ010000287.1 GCF_946885725.1 uncultured Nocardioides sp. | reverse complement strand
CCGGTGCCGAGGAGCGCCCGGCGGCTCAGGCCGCCGCTCATCGCCTGCGTCACTGCGGCCGCCGGCGGCGCCAGAGGGCGCCGGGCGCGGCGCGGGATGGGTGTCATCAGTTCAAGTCCTCCGGTCGACCCCGAGTTGCTCTGGTGTGTGTCTGCTGCCCCGTGCCTTGCGTCAGCTCTCGATGTTGGCCATGACGTGCTTGATCCGCGTGTAGTCCTCGAACCCGTACATCGACAGGTCCTTGCCGTACCCGCTGTGCTTGAAGCCGCCGTGCGGCATCTCCGAGATGAACGGGATGTGGGTGTTCACCCAGACGCAGCCGAAGTCGAGCTTGTTGGACATCCGCATCGCGCGGGCGTGGTCCTTGGTCCAGACGCTGGAGGCGAGGCCGTACTGCACGCCGTTGGCCCAGCGCAGCGCCTCGGCCTCGTCGGAGAACTTCTGCACGGTGATGACCGGGCCGAAGATCTCGGTCTGGATCTGCTCGTCGTCCTGCTTCAGGCCGGAGAGCACGGTCGGCTCGTAGAAGTAGCCCTTGTCGCCCACACGGTGGCCACCGACCTCGACGTTGGCGTGGTCGGGCAGCCGCTCGACCATGCCGCTGACCCGCTCGAGCTGGTTCTCGTTGTTCAGCGGGCCGTAGAGGACATCGTCGTCATCCGGCATGCCCGTCTTGGTGTTCTTGGCGGCCTCGGTGAGCGCGGCGACGAAGTCGCTGTGGATGCCCGGGCCGGCGAGCACGCGCGTCGCCGCTGTGCAGTCCTGGCCGGCGTTGAAGTAGCCGGCCTCGGCGATCGACTGCGCGGCCGACTCGATGTCGGCGTCGTCGAACACGATCACCGGCGCCTTGCCGCCGAGCTCGAGGTGCACCCGCTTGAGGTCCTTCGCCGCCGAAGACGCGACCTCCATGCCGGCACGCACCGAGCCGGTGATCGCGACCATCTGCGGGATCGGGTGCTCGACGAGCTTGCGGCCGGTGTCGCGGTCGCCGCACACCACGTTGAGCACGCCCGGCGGCAGGAACTCCTGGGCGATCTCGGCGAGCAGTGTCGACGACGCCGGGGTGGTGTCGGACGGCTTCAGTACGACGGTGTTGCCCGCGGCCAGGGCCGGCGCGATCTTCCAGATCATCATCAGCAGCGGGTAGTTCCACGGCGTCACCTGGCCGACGACGCCGATCGGCTCACGACGTACGTAGGAGGTGTGGTCGGCCATGTACTCGCCGGCCGACTTGCCCTCGAGCACGCGGGCGGCGCCGGCGAAGAACTTGAAGTGGTCGGAGGCGTAGGGCATCTCCTCCGACATGGTCAGGCCGAGCGGCTTGCCGGTGTCCTTGCACTCGACCGCGTTGATCTCCTCGACCCGCGACTCGATCGCGTTGGCCAGCTTGAGCAGCGCGTTGGAGCGGTCCTGTGGGGTGGCGCTGCCCCAGCCCTCGAACGCCGCCTGCGCGGCCTTGTACGCACGGTCGATGTCCTCGGCGCCGGACATCGGAGCGGTTGCGTAGACCTCACCGGTCGTCGGGTCCACCACGTCGTAGGTCTCGCCGGAGACCGCGTCGACCAGCTCACCGTTGATCACGTTGCGGAACGCCTTGTCAGCCATGCCCATCCCATCTCGTGCCGTGTCGTAACCGGGGGTTTCTCGTTGGGACGCACACTAACCAGACGCCTACGGAATCGGTAGGGCTGCCCGGCCGCCGCGACTGATTCTTCACGAAATGCCGCGCCCGACCGGCGGGGTCAGCCGCCGTGTACGCGTTCGCCGTCGACGTACGTCGCCCGCACCCGGGTCGCGCCGATCTCCGCCGGGTCGCCCGCGAACGGGTCCCGGTCGAGCACCGCGAGGTCCGCGAGCGCGTCGGGAGCGAGGGTCCCCGTCTCGTCGAGGTGGTTGGTCCGCGCCGAGCCGCTCGTGGAGGCGGCGAACGCCTGCTCGAGCGTCAGCGCCTGCTCGGGCAGGAACGGCTCCGAGCCGGCGCGGCCCTCCTCGCCGTACGCCCAGCGGTTCACCGCGACGTGGATCGCGGCGAGCGGGTCGGGGGTGGTGACCGGCCAGTCGCTGCCGGCGGCGAGGTGCGCGCCGGCGCGGGCGAGGTCGCCGAAGGGGTACTGCCAGGTGCTGCGCTCCTCGCCGAGGTACGGAATCGTCATCTCGACCATCTGGTCGTCGTAGTGGGCCCACAGCGCCTGGATGTTCGCGGTGACGCCGAGCGCGGCGAAGCGCGGCACGTCGCCGGGGTGGACGACCTGCAGGTGCGCGATGTGGTGGCGGTTTCTCTCGCTGGCGGCAGGGCCGTTGGCGGCGCAGGCCGCCGCGAACGCATCGAGCGCCTCGCGGGCGGCGCGGTCGCCGATCGCGTGCACGTGGACCTGGAACCCCTCGGCGTCGAGCCGGGTGACGTGCCTTTGAAGGGCCGCGGCGTCGACGAACGAGAGCCCGAGGTTGTCGGTGGCGTGGCCGCAGGCGTCGAGGTACGGCGTGGTCATCCCGGCCGTGAAGTTCTCAGCGATGCCGTCCTGCATGATCTTCACCGACCCGGCGACGAGCCGGCCGCGCGTGTAGCGCTCGCGCCGTTCGATCAGGTCGTCGACCTGCTCCTCCCCCAGGTCGCGCCGCCACCACAGCGCGCCGCGCACGCGGGCGGTCAGCGTGCCCGCCTCGACGGCGCGGAGGTAGGCGGGCGAGGCGTCGGCACCGCCGGCGTACTCGCCGAGGATCGCGTCCTGCCAGGCGGTGACGCCGAAACCGTGCAGGTAGGACTGCGCCTCGAGCAGCCCGGCGTAGAGGTCGTCCTGAGAGATCGGTGGCACGAGGTGGTCGACGAGATGCATCGCGCCCTCGTGCAGCATCCCTGTCGGCTCGCCGTCGGCGTCGCGCTCGATGCGGCCGTCGGGCGGGTCCGGGGTGTGCCGGTCGATGCCGGCCAGCTCGAGCGCGCGCCGGTTGACCCAGGTGCCGTGGTGGTCGCGGTTGACCAGCACCACCGGCCGGTCCGGCACCATGGCCGACAGGTCGTCGGCCCGCGGCCCCGCCGTACCGAAGACGGACATGGTCCAGCCCCCGCCGATGACCCACTCGAGCTCGGGGTGGGCGGCGGCGTACGACGCGACGGCCTCGAGGTAGTCCTCGCGCGTCTCCAGCTCGGCCAGGTCGCAGCGAAGCCGGAGCAGGCCGCCCTGCACCGGGTGGACGTGGGCGTCCTGGAAGCCGGGCAGCACCAGCCCGCCGGCGAGGTCCACCTCCTCGACCCGCTCACCGGTGGCGACGTACGACGCCAGGTCGGCGTCCGGAGCGACCGCGCGGACCCGGCCGCCGGCCACGACGACGCCGTGGCCCGGCCGGTACGTGTGCCCGTCGAACGCCGCACCACCCCGCAGCACCAGGACCGTTCCGCTCATCAAACCTCCGCCTCTGCTCGGCGACGGAATCAGTTCCGTCGACCGCCCGATCCTCACGACATGGGCAATCTAGCGGCACGATGCCCACGGAATCACTTGCGTTCCACTTGCCTTTGCCAACCGGCGCGGGCACGATGGGCCGCATGGACGACGAGACCTACGGCGACCTCCAGCGCTCCGCGCGCGAGCACCTGTGGATGCACTTCACCCGGCACTCGAGCTACGACCACGCCGACGTCCCGGTGATCGTGAGCGGCGAGGGCCCCT
>NZ_CAMPGZ010000286.1 GCF_946885725.1 uncultured Nocardioides sp. | reverse complement strand
CGCCTGCACGACGTCGACCGAGGCGTCCGGCAGCGGGACCGACTGTGCGGTGCCGACGAGGACGTCGACGTTCTCGAGCCGGGCGGTACGGCGGGCGGCGATCCGCGCCAGGTCGGGGTGCGGCTCCACGCCCACGACGCGACGGGCGTCCTCGGCCCAGCGCGGCAGGTGGAACCCGGTGCCGCAGCCGAGGTCGAGGAAGTCCCGGCCGCGCCAGTCGGCGACCGAGCGCATCGCCGCCTCGATGTTGCGCTCGGGGTCGACGGCGCGGTTCTCGATCTCGTAGGTCTGCGGGTGGTGCCAGATGTTGGGGCTCGGCACGGCCCCGCGCATGGTCAGATGCGGACCAGGCCGGCCGGCGTGCTGAACTGCGCGGCGACCACGCCCGGCGTACCGTGCGGCGCCACCCACTCGACGTCGACGTCCTCGAGCGGGTCGACGTCGGGGTCGCCCAGCCACTCGCGCACGCGGCCGGAGTCGCCGGCGATCTCAAGGGCGTCGAGGTGCAGCTTCCCGGACGAGCCGGCCGACGGGTGCTGCTCCTCAGGAACCTGCCACTGCACGAAGAACGGCAGCTGCGGGTCGGCCTGGAGGCCCATGACACCGATCTGCTTCCAGCGCAGCTCCACGCCGTCGGGACGGTGCCGGTTGCCGTCGACGGCCTGACGGCCGAGGCGCGCCTCGACCTTCGCGATGTCGTCCACGCAGACGACCCAGCCCAGCCAGCCGCCGCCGAGCGCGGAGCGGGCGCGCACGGCCTGACCGAACGGGGCCTTGTCGGAGGCCGGGTGGTCGAGAACCTCCACGACCTCGAGGTAGGTGCCCTGGCTCAACGGCAGCACCATGTTGCGGGTGCCGAAGCGCGGGTGGATCCCCCCGTCGCGGAACTCCTCGCCGAGAAGCTCACCGATGCGACGGGCGGTTCCCAGCAGCCCGTCGGGCCCGGCGGCGTACGAGAGATGGTCCAGACGCATGTCCGTCATTGTCACCGCACGCGGATGCGGCCCTTTCACTGGGGTCCGCGCCGGGGTCGACCAGCGGGGGTCCTCCGACCTCTTGCGGGCGAGCGGGAACGGGTGAAAGGTGAAGGGCACAGACGGTCCGGAGAGCCAGGAGGCGTCGTGGCAGGCAAGCAGGGGTCAGTCCCGACAGGCAAAGGAGATGTCCCGGTCGCTGACCGGGCTGACGCGATCCGCAACGTGGCCCTGGTGGGCCCGGCGGGATCCGGGAAGACGACTCTGGTCGAGACCCTCTTGGTCTCGGCCGGTGTGCTTTCCAGGGCAGGTTCGGTCGTGGAGGGCACCACCGTCTGCGACTACGACGAGTCCGAGCAGCGCCAGCAGCGCTCGACCGGACTCGCGCTCGCGCCGCTGATGCACGACGGCGTGAAGATCAACCTGCTCGACACCCCCGGCTACGCCGACTTCGTCGGTGAGCTGCGCGCCGGCCTGCGCGCCGCCGACTGCGCGTTGTTCGTGATCGCGGCCAACGAGGGCGTCGACGAGCCGACCAAGGAGCTGTGGCGCGAGTGCGCCGAGGTCGGCATGCCCCGCGTCGTCGTGGTCACCAAGCTCGACCACGCTCGCGCCGACTACGACGGCGTGGTGGCGCAGGCGCAGGCGGCGTTCGGCGACAAGGTCGTGCCGGTCTACCTGCGCGAGGGCGACCAGCTGGTCGGCCTGATCACCGACGACCACGCCCACGACGAGCAGCGCGCCGCCCTGATCGAGGCGATCATCGAGGAGTCCGAGGACGAGACGCTGATGGAGCGGTTCCTCGGCGGCGAGGAGGTCGACAAGACGCTGCTCCTGGAGGACCTCGAGCGTGCCGTCGCCCGCGGCTCGTTCCACCCGGTGCTCCCGGTCGACTCCTCCACCGGCGTCGGCGCCACCGAGCTGCTCGACCTGATCGTCTCCGGCTTCCCGTCCCCGCTCGAGCACCCGGCGCCCGAGGTGTTCACGCCCGAGGGCAAGCCCGGCCCCGCCATCTCCTGCGACCCGGAGGGCCCGCTGGTCGCCGAGGTCGTCAAGACCACCTCCGACCCGTACGTCGGCAGGGTCAGCCTGGTCCGGGTCTTCTCCGGCACCATCCGCCCCGACGCGACCGTCCACGTGTCGGGGCACTTCTCGTCGTTCTTCGGCACTCCCGGCGACGCCGCCTCCGTCGGTGGGCACGAGGACCACGATGAGGACGAGCGCATCGGTTCGCTATCGGTGCCTCTCGGCAAGACCCAGCGGCCCTGCGACATCGCTGTCGCCGGCGACATCTGCGCGATCGGCCGGCTCTCCCGCGCCGAGACCGGCGACACCCTGTCCGACAAGGACAACCCGCTGGTGCTCAAGCCGTGGTCCATGCCCGAACCCCTGCTGCCGATCGCGATCGAGGCCCGGGCCAAGGCCGACGAGGACCGGCTCGGCCAGGGCCTGCAGCGCCTCGCCGCCGAGGACCCCACCCTTCGCATCGAGCACAACGCCGAGACCCATCAGATCGTGCTGTGGGTCATGGGCGAGGCGCACGCCGACGTCGTCCTCGACAAGCTCGAGAACCGCTACGGCGCCGCGGTCGACCAGGTCGAGCTGCGGGTGCCGTTGCGCGAGACCTTCGCGACCAAGGCGGCGGCGAAGGGCCGGCACGTGAAGCAGTCCGGCGGGCACGGCCAGTACGCCGTCTGCGACATCGAGGTCGAGCCGCTCCCGGAGGGCTCGGGCTTCGAGTTCGTCGACAAGGTCGTGGGCGGCGCCGTACCCCGGCAGTTCATCCCGTCGGTCGAGAAAGGCATCCGCTCGCAGATGGAGAAGGGCGTCGCCGCCGGCTACCCCGTCGTCGACATCCGCGTGACGCTCGTCGACGGCAAGGCGCACAGCGTCGACTCCTCCGACATGGCCTTCCAGACCGCCGGCGCGCTCGCCCTCCGCGAGGCCGCCGCCAACGCGAAGATCGCCATGCTCGAGCCCGTCGACGAGATCGCCGTGCTCGTGCCCGACGACCTCGTCGGCACGGTGATGAGCGACCTGTCGGGACGTCGCGGACGCGTCCTCGGCTCCGAGCCCGTCGGTGACGACCGCACCCTGGTCCGCGCCGAGGTCCCGCAGACCGAGATCATCCGCTACTCCATCGACCTCCGGGCGTTCTCCCACGGCGCCGCGTCGTTCACCCGCAAGTTCGTGCGCTACGAGCCGATGCCCGAGAACCTCGCGGCCAAGTACCGGACCTGACAACGATTCGTCTGCGGTTTACGGGGTGACCCACGCGGGGGGATCGCAGACGAATCGTTGTCCCGGCCCCTCGACGACAGGCGAGTCCCAGGCGGTTGGAAGGTCCCGATCGGCGCATCGCTGCGACGCGTCGCAACTGCGGACCGGGCTGGGTGCTGCTGGTGCGCTATCAGGTCGAGGAGGTGGTGGACGTATGTGCAGCCACTGCGTTCGACTCGAAGCTGGCGCCATCCCGACGTGACGGGACTTGGTGGGGCAACCGGCTGTGTTGCCTGCATCGGCTGTTCCGGTGGCCGAGGGGTCACTTGTGTCGCGACACGCCGCTGACGCAGCTGAAGAATTGACCCCTCGCCGTTGAGTCCGTCAGGACTACGCGCGGCGCGTGCTGACCGTCGCCGTCGAACAGGCACTCGCGAGGTCACACGGACGAGGCGCAGCGAGGCCGGGAAGTGCCTGTCCGAGCGCGCTCAACCGTAGGTCCGGGGGGCCAAACCCGAGGCCGGACTGCGCCCCTGCCGAGGGGTCACTTGTGTCC
>NZ_CAMPGZ010000285.1 GCF_946885725.1 uncultured Nocardioides sp. | reverse complement strand
GCGGTGCCGGCGATGCCGACGCAGGAGTACTCGTCGGCCGGGAAGACCTTCTCGATGTCGCGCTGGGCGATGACGTTGCCCATGGTGGCGCGCCGGTCACCGGCCATCACCACGCCGCCCGGGAACGTCGCCGCGACGATCGTCGTGCCGTGCGGCGCGAGGTCGGCCGCGCTCCCCTCCGGCAGCGACCGCCGGTGCGGCAGCAGGTCCGGGGCGTGGCCGGAGAGGAACTCGGCGAAGGACGACGTACCGGGCGTCAGGAAGGCAGGGTCGAGACGCGGGCCGTGCGAGGAACCTGTCATCGGGAGGTCACTCGCCGCCCTTCTGGATGAACGACTTCACGAAGTCCTCGGCGTTGGTCTCGAGCACGTCGTCGATCTCGCCGAGGATCGCGTCGATGTCCTCGTCGAGCTGCTCCTTGCGCTCGGCGACATCGCTGTTCGCCTCGACCTCGGGCGTCTCCTCGGTCTCCGAGGTCTTCTTGGTCTGCTTGTGCTCTTGTGCCATGAGCCGCGCCTCCTCGTGTCGGGCGACCGGGTTGCTGGTGCGTCACCGGCCGCCACCCACGACCCTACCGAGTCAGAGCCTCGAACAAGGCCTCTGCGGTGTCACAACGGTCCAGCAGTTCACCGACGTGCGCCTTGCTGCCCCGCAGCGGGTCGACCGTCGGCACCCGCTGGAGCGACTCACGGCCCGGCAGGTCGAAGATCACCGAGTCCCAGGACGCGGCGGCGATCCGGTCGGCGTACTGCTCCAGGCAGCGGCCCCGGAAGTAGGCCCGGGTGTCCTCGGGCGGTCGGTGCATCGCGTGCGCGACCTGCTCGTCGGTCAGCAGCCGCTCGATCCGGCCGAGCCGCACCAGCCGGTGGTACAGGCCCTTGTCGGGGCGCACGTCGGCGTACTGCAGGTCGATCAGGTGCAGCTTCGCGTCGTCCCACTCCAGGCCGTCGCGGTCGCGGTACTGCTGCAGCAGCTGCAGCTTCGCCACCCAGTCGAGCTCGCGGGCGCAGGACATCGGGTCGGTCTCGAGACGGGTGAGCACCGACTCCCAGCGCGCGAGCACGTCCGCGGTCTGCTCGTCCACGTCGGAGCCGAGCCGGTCCTCGACGAACTTCTTGGCCAGGTCGAGGTACTCCATCTGGAGCTGGACGGCGGTCAGCTTCCGCCCGTCGTTGAGCGTCACCAGCTCCTTGAGCGTGGGGTCGTGCGAGACCGCGCGGAGCGTGCGCACCGGCTGGTCGACGCCGAGGTCGCGGTCGATGAACTTGGCCTCGATCATCGCGAGCACCAGGGCCGTCGTGCCGACCTTGAGGTACGTCGACACCTCGGCGAGGTTGGCGTCGCCGATGATCACGTGGAGGCGGCGGTACTTCTCGGGGTCGGCGTGCGGTTCGTCGCGGGTGTTGATGATCGGCCGCTTGAGCGTCGTCTCGAGGCCGACCTCGACCTCGAAGTAGTCGGCGCGCTGGCTGATCTGGAAGCCGTGCTCGCGGCCGTCCTGGCCGATGCCGACCCGGCCGGCGCCGACCACCACCTGGCGGCTGACGAAGAACGGCGTCAGGTGCCGGACGATGTCGCTGAACGGCGTGCTGCGCCGCATCAGGTAGTTCTCGTGGGCGCCGTACGACGCGCCCTTGTTGTCGGTGTTGTTCTTGTAGAGCAGCAGCCCGGGCGAGCCCGGCAGGTTGGCCGCGAACCGGGTGGCGTCGAGCATCACCTGTTCGCCCGCCTTGTCCCAGAGCACGACGTCGCGCGGGTTGGTGCACTCGGGCGTGGAGTACTCCGGGTGGGCGTGGTCGACGTAGAGCCGGGCGCCGTTGGTGAGGATCACGTTGGCCAGGCCGAGGTCCTCGTCGGTCAGCTGCGACGGGTCGGCGACCTCACGGCTCATGTCGAAGCCCCGGGCGTCGCGCAGCGGCGACTCCTCCTCGAAGTCCCACCGGGCGCGGCGCGCCTTCAGGGTCGACCCGGCATAGGCGTTGACCACCTGCGACGACGCGACCATGGGGTTGGCCGTGGGCTGGCCCTGCACCGAGATGCCGTACTCGGTCTCGGTCCCCATCACGCGACGGACGCTCATGGGTCGAGCGTACGCGGGCGGCGGGCGCGCGACCCGGAAAGCCGTCTCACGCCCCGGGCCGGTTCGAACCACCCAGGCAGGTCAGGCCGAGGTCACGGCGCTCGGCCGTGGTCACGCCCGCCCGGCAGGTCGAGGTCCGCCCCGGCCGGCGTGTCGTGGTGCCGGCTCTCGGTGCGGATCAACGGGCCGTCGTGCGGCTCGGGTGGCGCGCCGAGCGACTCGTACCTCGGCTTGGCGCTGCTGCGGATGGCCAGCACCAGGCCGAGCACGGCCGCGACCGCCACGATCGCGACGACGATGAGCAAGAAGCCGGTCATGACTCCCCCTGAGAATGAGTTGACTCGGTCAACGACCACCGTAGGAGACCCCACCGACAGTTCCCACCGGATAACCGGATGGCGGGACCGAGCGAGACCGGGCGGACTCGCTCAGTCCGGTCGAGCCGGCCGCGGCCCGTTGGAAGGTCGGTCAGAGGCGCTTGCTGCCGGGGCGGAACTTGCCGAGCAGGAACAAAACGACGAGCACGACGACGGCCAGGATGATGATGGTCTTCACGGGGGCTACCTCCAAGAGTTGCGGTCGGTACGGCGTACCCCGCACGCCCGGCGATCAGTCCGAGCAAAGTCGGTAGCGTCCCGCCCATGACCGACGACGACGGCACCGACCGCACCCGAGCCGAGGACGCCGCCGACGCGCTGGGCCTGGCCCACACGACGATTCGGCACGGTCCCGTCCGTTCTCTGGAGGAGGCGGCCGAGCGACGCGGAGTGCCACCGTCCGCCGTCGTGAAGACCATCGTCGTGCGGCTGGCGGACGACGACTACCGGTTCGTGCTCGTGCCCGGCGACCGGGAGATCTCCTGGCCCAAGCTGCGCGCGCTGCTCGGCGTCAACCGGCTGTCGATGCCCAGCGCGGAGGTCGCCCGGGAGGTGACCGGCTACGAGCGCGGCACGATCACGCCGCTGGGCAGCACCCACCCGTGGCCGGTGATCGCCGACGCCGCGATGACCGGCGAGATCTCGCTCGGCGGCGGCGCGCACGGGGTGGCGCTGACCGTCCAGGCGGACGACGTGGTGCGGCTCCTGGACGCGACCGTCGCCGACGTCACCGAGCCCGTCGGTCGTTCCGGCGGTGACGCGCGTTGACCACCCTCGCGTGCGCGAAGTTGACCGCCGTGATGCCGGCCCAGGCGATCCCCAGAGCCAGGTTGTGGTCGGTCACCGCCAGCGGGATCGTGATCGGGATGCTCGCGCCGATCGACACGATGCCCAGGGCGAGCTGACGCTGCCGGTCGCCCCGCTCGTCGTCGCGCTGCTGCTTGAGCTCCGCCGCCTGGTAGTGCACCCGGGCGTCCACGGCACGCTCGATCCGCTCCGCGAACGCGTCGACGACCTCGCGCTCGTAGCTCGGCCCGAGCTCGCGGCGCGTCTCGAGGAACGCCTCCACGTCCTGGCGTTCCAGCTTCTCGTCCCCTTGGTTCACGGGGAGAGAACCTACAGGTACTGGCCTGTGTTGGAGACGGTGTCGATCGAGCGGCCCGGCTCGGTGCCCTGCTTCCCGGTGATGAGCGTGCGGATGAAGACGATCCGCTCGCCCTTCTTGCCGGAGATCCGCGCCCAGTCGTCGGGGTTGGTGGTGTTGGGCAGGTCCTCGTTCTCCTTGAACTCGTC
>NZ_CAMPGZ010000284.1 GCF_946885725.1 uncultured Nocardioides sp. | reverse complement strand
GCCGGTCGCGCGGGCGAGGTCCCAGCCGTGGACGACGACCTCGTCCAGCGCGACGAGACCTGCGGCGTCCCCCGGCATCTCCACGGGCCCGGCCATCGTCATGCCCGTGTAGGCATTCGGGTCCGCCCAGGCTTCGGCGAGCACGGCCAGGTCGGAGGGGATCCGCTCGCGCCAGCCCTGAGCGAGGTTCGCACCGTCGGCGTGCGGGGCGCCCCCAGCGGGCAGCTCGGCCTTGCGGGCGGCGGCCGTGAACGCCACGGTGAGGCCGTCGATGTGGTCGACGAGGTCCGCGACGGTCCAGTCGGGACAGGGCGTGGGTTCGGCGAGCTGGTCGTCGCGCACCCCGGCTACGACGCGCGCCGTCGCCGTGGCCGCGGGTCCGAAGGGCAGGAGAGTCTGCTGGGTGTCCATGCAGGTGGAGACCGGCGACGGGGCCGGGACTCATCGGTCGCCGTCGAGGTACCTCTGCACGGTCGGCGCGACCCAGGCGACCACGTCCTCGGGCGGCATCGACGCGAGCGGCTCGACGGCGAGGACGTAGCGGGCGACGACGAGCCCGACGAGCTGCGACAGCACGAGCTGCACCCGCTCCTCGGCGTCGTCGCCGGGCAGGATCTCGCGGAGCGGGGTGAAGATCATCCGGAGCACGCCCTCGCGCAACAGGTTCACCGGCCCGGCCTCGCCGAGCGACGCGCGGACCAGCGCGATCAGCGGCAACCGCGCCTCGGGGTCCTCCCACACCGACAGGAACATCCGCATCAGCCGCTCGCCCGCACCCTCGACGCCCTCGGCGAACACCATCGGCACCACCTGGCGCGGGTCGACGGGGATCTCGAGAGCGGCGATGAACAGGTCGTCCTTGCTGCCGAAGTAGTGGTGGACGAGCGCGGCGTCGACGCCGGCCGACGCGGCGACGGCGCGGATCGTCGTACCGGCGAATCCCTTGTGCGCGAAGGACTCTCTCGCCGCCGCGAGGATCGCGCCGCGGGTGTCGGGCCCGCCCGGGCGGCGGCCGCGGGCGGTGGCGCGCTCGGTCATTCGGGCACCGCGGCGAAGTTCAGCTTGGTGAACGCGAGCGACTCGACGAGGTCCAGCTCGCGGGCGTTGCGGTCGCGCGCCTTGCGGGTGTTGATCTCGACCACGATGTGCCCCTCGAAGCCGGTGGCGGCGAGGTGCTCGAGCAGCTCGCCGACGGGCTGGCTGCCGCGCCCGGGCACGAGGTGCTCGTCCTTGGCCGAGCCGGTGCCGTCGGTGAGGTGGATGTGCCGCAGCCGGTCGCCGAGCCGCTTGGCCATCGCGACCGGATCGGTGCGCGCCGTCGCGGAGTGCGAGAGGTCGATGGTGGTGTTGGCGTAGTCCTGCTCGCTGGGGTCCCAGCCCGGGAGGTAGACCTCCATCTGGCGGCGGGAGGCCCGCCAGGGGTACATGTTCTCGACCGCGAACGCGATGCCCGTGCGCTCCTCCAGCGCGCGGATCCCCTCCACGAAGTTGCGCGCGTAGTCGCGCTGCCACCGGAACGGCGGGTGCACGACCACCACGTCGGCGCCGACCGCGCGCGCCATGTCGGCGCTCTTCTCGAGCTTGCCCCACGGCTCGGTGCCCCAGACCCGCTGCGTGATGAGCAGGCAGGGCGCGTGCACGGCCGCGACGGGGATCTGGTGGTACTCCGACAGGTGGCGGACCGCGTCGGTCTCCTGGCTGATCGGGTCGATGCCGACCATCACCTCGACGGCGTCGTAGCCGAGGCGGGCGGCGAGCTCGAAACCCTGCGCCGTCGTCTCGGGATAGACCGAGGCGGTGGAGAGGGCGATCACCCGCCCAGGGTAGCCAGCCGCGGCCGGCGCGCGGTCAGTGTCCGGGCCGCACGCTGATCTGGTCGAGACGCTCGAGGATGATGCCCTCGCGCAGCGCCCACGGGCAGATCTCGAGCTCCGGCAGGTCGTAGATGTCCATCACCGCGTCGGCGACCAGCGCGCCGGCGACGACCTGGTGCGCGCGGCTGGCCGAGACGCCGGGCAGCTGGGCCAGCTCCTCGACGGACATCGAGAACAGCGACGGGATCCGTTCGACCAGCTCGGCGTGCGGGAGGGTGCGCTTGACCAGCGGCCCCTCGCCCGACGGCGCGGCGCCGCAGATGCGGGCGAGCGAGCGGAACGTCTTGGACGTCGCGACGGCGTGGTCGGGCCGGCCGGCGCGCAGCACGGAGCCGGCGTCGCGGGCGAGGTCGGCGCGGATCTTCAGCCGCAGCTTCTTGATCGCGTCCTCGTCGGCTCCGGTCAGCCACTCGCGGGTCAGTCTCGCTGCGCCGAGCGGCAGCGACTGCGCGACGTCGGGCCCCTCGTCGCTGCCCACCGCGATCTCCAGGGAGCCGCCGCCGATGTCGAAGACGGCGAGCCGCCCGGACGACCAGCCGAACCACCGCCGTACGGCGAGGAAGGTCAGCCGCGCCTCGTCCTCACCGGGCAGCACCTCGATGTCGACGCCGGTCTGCTGCCGGACGTGCTCGAGCACCTCGTCGCTGTTGGTGGCGTCGCGCACCGCCGACGTGGCGAAGCCGAGCATCTCCTCGCAGCCCTTGTCGCCGGCGACGACGAGCGCTCCCGCGACGAACTCCGTGAGCGCGTCGATGCCGCGCTGCTCGACCGCACCACTGGCGTCGAGGTGCTCGGCCAGACGGAGCGGCTCCTTGTGCGAGAACGCCGGCAGCGGCGGGGCTCCGCCGTGCGCGTCGACGACCAGCAGGTGCCCGGTGTTCGAGCCGATGTCCAGCACGCCCAGCCTCATGGGGCGAGATTAGACCTCCCGACGTACCCTTGCCCGCGTGCCAGAAGTCGACCTCGTCTTCCCCCGCGCCTGGGTCGAGTTCCAGGACCCCGACGACGAGACCCAGGTGTTCAAGTGCGATCTCACCTGGCTGACGTCCATGTGGACGTGCATCTTCGGGACGGGCTGCCAGGGCATCTACGCCGACCGGCCTGACGACGGCTGCTGCACCCTCGGCGCGCACTTCTCCGACAAGGACGACGAGAAGCGCGTCAAGAAATGGGCGAAGAAGCTCGATCCCGAGCACTGGCAGTTCCACGACGAGGGGCGGCGCAACGGCATCGTCGAGACCGACGAGGACGGCGACCGCAAGACCCGTGTCCACGAGGGCGCCTGCATCTTCCTGAACCGACCGGGCTTCCCGGGCGGCTACGGCTGCGCCCTGCACGGTCTCGCGCTGCGCCACGACACCCACTTCGTCGAGACCAAGCCCGACGTGTGCTGGCAGCTCCCGATCCGCCGAACCTTCCGCGAGGTCGAGCTCCCCGACGGCACGGAGTACACCGAGGTCTCCATCGGCGAGTACGACCGCCGCGGCTGGGGCCCCGGCGGCCACGACCTCGACTGGTACTGCTCGGGCAACACCGAGGCCCACGTCGGCGCCGAGCCCGTCTACCTCAGCAACCAGCGCGAGCTCGTCGAGCTGATGGGCCAGGCGGCCTACGACGAGCTGGTCGAGCACTGCGAGCGCCACATCGAGTCCCGCTCCGCCCTCGCCATCCACCCCGCCGACCCCCACGACTGACCCGCAGCCCGCTGACTCCGTCCTGTCGGGCTGCCCGGCGAGGGGTCATCCCTGAAGGAGCGTCCGGTGTCCAGGCCGGGGTCCTCGCTGTTTCCGGCCTTGTTGGGCGGGTTGTGGACGCGCCGAGCCAAGGGCCCGGATCCAGGCTCGGCCCGAAGGGGCGACCGCGGTGGAGCGGCATGGAGCGTTGCGCGTCCGGTTCGCGGGACCAATCAGTTC
>NZ_CAMPGZ010000283.1 GCF_946885725.1 uncultured Nocardioides sp. | reverse complement strand
GCACACGCTTCGTCGAGGGCTTCACGTTCAACTTCTTCTCGGTCTACCTGCTGGCGTACGTCGTAACCAACGTCGGTCTCACGAAGAGCACCGCGCTGCAAGGCGTGCTGGTCGGCGCGACGCTCGGCGTCGTGCTGGTGCCGATCACCGGCGCGCTGTCCGACCGTCTCGGCCGCAAGCCGGTCTACAACGTCGGCGCTTGGCTGGCGCTGCTGTTCGCGTTCCCGGCCGCGGCGCTGGTGCAGAGCGGTGGCACAGCGGCGATCACCACGACGTTCGTGTTCGGCCTGGGCATCCTCTACGGAACGGTCTACGGCCCGCTCGCGGCGTTCTGGTCGGAGCTGTTCGACACGCGCTACCGCTACACCGCGCTGTCGACGCTGTACCAGATGAGCGGCATCGTCGCCTCCGGCCTGACCCCGCTCATCGCGGCATGGCTCGTCACGCGCGGCGACGGCACGCTCTGGCTCGTGGCGGCGTACAACGCCCTCGTCGCGGCGACCAGCCTCGTCTGCATGCGCCTGCTGCCCGAGACCCGGGGCCGCGACCTCGACACCCTCGCCGTCGCACCGTCCTCGCCGCCGGTGGCGCCCGACCGCGAGCTGCAGCCGACACGGTGACGGGGTTGCCACGCCCGGCATGCTGGGGGTCGTGGCCGACATCGAGATCCTGAAAGATCCGGACGCCCACCGCTACGTCGCGACACTGGACGGCGAGCGCGTGGGCTTCGCGGAGTACCAGCTCACCGACCAGCTCGTGGTGTTCACGCACACCGAGGTCGAGGACCGCTGCGAGGGCATGGGCGTCGGCTCGTCCATCGCCCGCTTCGCCCTCGACGACGTGCGTGACGAGGGCACCCGCCGGGTGCTCCCGCTCTGCCCGTTCATCAAGGGCTGGATCCAGCACCACCCGGACTACCGCGACCTCGTCTACGGCGCCCCCGCGAGCACCGCCAAGGACTGACAACGATTCGTCTGCGGATTACGGGGTGAGTCACGCGCGCGAGTCGCAGACGAATCGGGGTGTCGTCAGTCGCGCTCGAGCATCACCAGGTCGCGGCCGAACGTGATCGCGGCCTGACCGTCGTCGAGCACCAGGCTCCTGCCGGTCAGGATGTCGGTGTCGATCTCGTAGACGACCCCGGACACCGCCCCCGTGGCGTCCATCAGCTCGTGACGGACGCTGTCGTCGTCGGTGCCGGTGAGTGCCCGCACCCAGCCTGACGGCGGCGTGACCAGGACCGCGCCGGCGGGCCCGGCGTCGTAGGACCAGCGCCCGGAACGCGTGTCGGACCAGGTCTTGTCGCCGGTGCGTACGTCGTAGAGCGCGTACTCGTCCCCGTCGCGGACCACGACAGCGTCGCCGGGTCCGCGGGAGATGTCGCCGTCCGGGTTCGCCGCCTCGTACAACACGGGCCACCGGCCGGACACGTCGAGCCCGGTCGGCTTCCCGGTCTCGAGGTCGACGGCCAGGACCCGCGCCTGCCCTTCTGACTGCCACGGGCCGGTGAGCACGAGCGCGTACTTCTCGCCGACGGAGACGACGTGGCACTCCTCAGGTGCCCGCGCACCCCAGTCCACCTGCCGCTGCCCCGACGCCGTCACCACCGTCACCTCGCAGCCCTGGTCGTCGACGACAAAGGCGCGGCCGTTGTTCTCCGCGAACGGGCTCGAATCGACTTCGACGCTGGTGACCGAGTCCCCGTCGAGGGACAGTACGGTCAGCGTCTGTCTCGTCGACTCGGGTCCTCGCAGCCGGACCGGCAGCAGCCGCACCCGCTCCGGCTGCTGCAGGTCTTCGAGAGCGAGCGGGTCGTCGCCGTACGCGTCGATCACACGGCGCCAGGACTCGGTGCCACTGTCCAGGTCGACGCCGCGCAGCACGTCATCGCCTTCGTCGTGCTCCTCGAGCAGCACCATGCGGCCGGTATCCACGTCCGCGGCGACGGGAGCGACGACCGCCCCGTCCGGGGTCGGCGACGACCAGAGCTCCTCCCCGGTGGCCGACAGCAGCCGGTAGGAGTCCTCACTGGTGGCCAGCACGGCATCGCCGACGGCGAAGCCAGCCTCGCGGAGCTCCAGCTCCATCGCCTGCGTGCCGTCGGCCCGGTCCAGCACCACGACGACGGATCCGTTGTCGACGACCAGGAACCGTTCGCCGACGCCGAGCACGCGGACGGCCCCCTCGCCCTCGTAGCGCCATGCCACGTCACCGTCGCGGACCAGCCGGTTGAGCCACACGACGTAGCCGGCGAAACCGGCCACCAGGAGCAGGACGACGCCGAGCACGACCCGGCGGAAGGTCGCCGACGTGGTTCTCGCCCTCCCTTGCTCGTGCTCGTCGGCGTGCGAGTGGTGCTGGTGCATGGCTCCCCCTGGTGCGGCGTCGCGGATGGCCCCTCCCGAGAAGGGTCCGGGCCGGCCGTGGCCACCCTACGTTCCCGGTTCGTCCGCAAATCTGCGTCCGGTTCCGGCAGAGCCGTTGCGGACGAATCGGGGTTCCGCTGTGACCAAGGGGCGGTCAGGCTAGGGAGATGGGGTCCGAGGGGCGGCTCACCGGCGGCCGCAACGCGACAGGGGGAGGCGTCGCGCTGCTCGCGGTCGGGGCGGTGCTCGTGCTCGCGGTGGTGGCGGCGGTGACGCGGCCGGCCGACGGCCTGCGCCCGGCGGACCCGTCGGGCGGCGTCGTGGGCGTGCCGGACCGTGCGGCGTACACCCACCTCCAGATGAACCTCTGCCTGTCCGGGATGGCCGGCTGCTACCCGAGCGACCGGTACGACGAGGCGATCGCCGCGGCCGTCGGCGCCGTACGCCGGACGGGAGCCGACGTGGTGACGCTCAACGAGATCTGCCGTGCGGACGTGCGTCGGATCGCGCGGCGGACGGGCTACCACCTGCGCTTCGCGGCCGTGATCTACGCGGGCGAGCGGCTGCCGTGCATCGATCCCCGCGGCCGTGGGCTCTTCGGCAACGCCATCCTCACCCGCGACCGGGTGATCACGAGCGCGGGCCGGCCGTTCACGAGCCAGGCCGGCCTGGAAGAACGCCGTTGGATGTGCGTCACCACTCGGCGCGGGACGGTGTGCGGGGCTCATCTCGAGACACGGGTGGACGACCCGGATCACGTGGCCAACCGCGGACAGTGCGCCGAGCTGGCGCGGGTGTTGACGCGGTACGCCGGACGCGGGCGGCCGGTCACGTTCGGCGGCGACATGAACCGGCTCGGCTCGTGCGCGCCGGCCGGCTTCTGGACCCGCACCGACTGGGCCGGCGGCGGAATCCCCGGGCTGCAGCACGTCTACGGCACGCGCTCCCTGAGCAGGCCGGTGGCGCGGGTGGTGCGGGCCGACCTCACCGACCACGACTTCCTCGCGGTTGACGCCCACTAGCCGATCCGCGTCGTTCGCTGCTGGCCACCGTCACTGATCCGGGAGGGCGCCGTGTCGGTCCGCAAGCAAGGACGGCAGGCACGGGTCCTCGCCGCCCTTCTCGCCTTCCCCGTCGTCGCGACACCGGTCGCGGCGCACCCTGCTACGTCCCCGTCGTCACCTAGGGAGCAGCCCGTCGAGGCCGAGCGAGTGGTGTTCGGGCAGGTCGCCCTCGGGTCCTTGCTCGACCCGGCGCTCGGCGAGATGCAAGCCACCGAGGGGCGCTTGTCGGCGAACGGCCGGATCCTTGCATTATCCGCCACCTCGCCCAGTTGGACTCCGAGCCAGCTCTACGTCCGCGACCTGATCACCGGCAGCCCCGCCGAGCTGGTGTCGGTGGGCATGGACGGTGCGCCGGCAAACCTCCCGGTCTTGC
>NZ_CAMPGZ010000282.1 GCF_946885725.1 uncultured Nocardioides sp. | reverse complement strand
TACGGTGGTCGGCATGAAGGCGCTCGTCCTCGAGAACATCCACCCGGCCGCCGTCGAGGTGCTGAAGAGCCACGGCTACGACGTGGTCACGCACCCGGCCGCCATGTCGGAGTCCGAGCTGGTGGAGGCCCTCGGCGACGTCAACCTGCTGGGGATCCGGTCCAACACCACGATCACGCGGCGCGCGCTCGAGTCGGCGCCGGTGCTGGAGGCGGTCGGTTGCTTCTGCATCGGCACCAACCAGGTCGACCTCGCTGCCGCGACCGAGAAGGGCGTGGGTGTCTTCAACGCGCCGTTCTCCAACACGCGCAGCGTGGTGGAGCTCGTGATCGGCGAGATCATCGCCCTGACGCGCCGGCTGCCGGAGAAGACCCAGCGGATGCACGACGGGATCTGGGACAAGTCGGCCCGGGGCAGCCACGAGGTGCGCGGCCGGACGCTCGGCATCGTGGGCTACGGCAACATCGGCACCCAGCTGTCGACGGTCGCCGAGGCGCTGAGCATGCGGGTCGCCTTCTACGACAAGGCGGACCGGCCCGCGCACGGCAACGCGCGCCGGATGGACACGCTCGAGGACCTGCTCCGCATCTCCGACGTGGTCAGCCTCCACGTGGACGGCCGGCCGGGGAACGCCGGGCTCTTCGGCGCCGAGGAGTTCGCCGCGATGAAGCCGGGCGCGCTGTTCCTCAACGCCTCACGCGGCATGGTGGTGGACTACGACGCCCTGCGCGAGCACATCCTCTCCGGGCACATCGCCGGCGCTGCGGTCGACGTGTTCCCGGTCGAGCCCAAGGCCCAGGGCGACAGCTTCGAGTCCGTGCTGCGCGGCCTCGACAACGTCATCCTCACCCCGCACATCGGGGGCTCCACCCAGGAGGCCCAGGAGGAGATCGGCCGGTTCGTGGCGTCGAAGCTCGTCGGCTTCGCCCAGGAGGGCAGCACGTCGCTCTCGGTCAACCTGCCCTCGGTCACGCCTCCGTCGCTCGACGGCCGCTACCGGCTCGGCTTCCTCCACCACAACGTTCCCGGCGTCCTCGCCGAGCTCAACGCGATCTTCGCCGCGGCGGACGACAACGTCATCGACCAGCACCTGTCCACCAAGGACCAGCTGGGGTACGTCGTGTCCGACGCGGCCGAGCCGCTGTCCGACCAGGCGATCCAGCAGCTGACCAGCTCGGAGCACTGCCTCTGGGTGCGCACCTGGTAGGTCAGCGCCGTGCCGGTGCGCTGGGGCCACGGCTCGCCTCGGAAGTCGGCGTCGGCGGCTTGAGCAGCGCCACGCCCACCGAGCCCCACAGCAGCGCCTGGAGGAGCCCTTCGGCGCCGTCCAGGACCTCGTTGGCGATGTCACCCACGGGGAACGCGACGAGGAGCAGCGCGCCGCACCACCACGGGACGGCTCGGGCACGCAGGGTCGCGACACCCAGGGCGGCCGAGCCGACGAGCAGGACGGCGGCGGCCACGATGCGCGCCTCGTTCAGGACGCGGGAACCTGCTACCGCACCGATCACGACGATCACGAGGACCGCGCCGTAACCGATCGCTGTGAGAGCGGTCCCGATCGTTCCGAGTCGTCCGTACCGAGGATGAGGACGTTGCCGCACGTGCAGTCCTCGGAGGGCCACGAGGACAGCGGCGTACGCCGCCGCCAGCACGAGCTGGTGCACGTAGTCGGTCGCTGTCACGTACTCGGTCCCGACGGGCGCGACCTGGCTGAGGGCGGACGACAGCACGCACAGCCCCGCCGCCGTCAGTGCGGCGACACCGCCGAGTCGGACCTGCTGACGCGAACCCTCCGAGCCCGCCCGACTCGATTGCGACGACATCGCACACCCCCTGCCCAGGCGGACCCGACTTCCTCCACCGTGCGCCCCGATCCGGCGAACCGGCATAGCCCCAACTGATCAGCTTTCCGGCGACTGGGGACCTTGGACTCTGCTGCCGGGTGACGGGCGGTCGGAGCGTGAGGGCATGGAACCAGTCGTCAAGACCATCGCCGGAGAGGTGCGCGGCACCGTCGTGGACGGCGTGTACGCGTTCCTCGGGATCCCGTTCGCCGCGCCGCCGGTCGGGCCGAACCGGTTACGTCCTCCACAGCCGGTCGAACCGTGGAGCGGGGTGCGGGACGGGACCCGCTACGGGGCGACACCGCCCCAGGTGGCGCCGCCCACTGCCGCGGCAGGGACCGACTGGGACACCGGGACGTCCGGCGACGACTACCTGAACCTGAACGTCTGGACACCCGATCCAGCCGCATCCGGGTTGCCGGTGATGGTGTGGATCCAGGGCGGCCAGTTCGAGTTCAGCACCACGGCGTCGTACGACGGAAGCAGCTTCGCCAAGAGCGGGGTCGTCTGCGTGGTGATCAACTGGCGCGTCGGCGCGGAGGGGTTCCTGTACCTCGGCGACGGGATCGCCGACCTCGGCCTGCTCGACCAGGCCGCGGCGCTGGAGTGGGTGCGGGACAACATCGGCGGCTTCGGCGGCGCCCCGGACAACGTGACGGTGTTCGGGGAGTCGGCGGGGGCGATGAGCATCGGCCTGCTGCTCGCCATGCCCCTCGCCGAAGGACTGTTCCGGCGGGCGGTCCTGCAGAGCGGCGCCGCCCACCACGTGTCGCCTCCCGAGATCGCGCTGCGTGTGGGGCGCTACGTGGCCGAGAAGCTGGGCGTGCCCCCGGACCGGGACGCGATCGCGGCGCTGCCGGTGGAGCGGCTGCTCGAGGTGCAGGCGGAGATCGACGCCGAGATCTTCGCGCTGTCGATCCCGGAGCAGCTCGGGCCCGAGATCGTCAACACCATGCCGTGGGAGCCGGTGAGCGACGGTGACGCGATCCCCGGAGTGCCGATCGAGCGGATCGCGGCCGGAGCCTCGGCCGGTGTGGACGTGCTCGTCGGCACCAACACCGACGACTGGCGTGTGTTCATGGCGATGGTCGGCGACATCGAGCGCGCCACCGACGAGGCGTTGGCCGGCTCCGTCGAGGAGCACAACCACTTCGCGATCGCCGCCTACGGGCTGCCGCCCGAGGCGCTCGCGGCCTACCGTGATCGGTACCCGCGCGTGCCCCCGGGAGAGCTGCTGACCGCGGTGAAGACTGACTGGTGGGTCCGCATCCCGGCGCTTCGGCTCGCCGACGCCCATGCCGCAGCCGGCGGGGCGACGTACATGTACGAGTTCGCCTGGGCGGTCCCGGGCCTCGGGGCCGTGCACGCGCTCGAGGTGCCCTTCGTGTTCGACCAGCTCCGCAACAACGCTCCGCTGTTCCAGATGCTGTTCATGGGGACCGAGCCGCCGCAGGAGCTCGCCGACACGATGCATTCCGCCTGGGTGTCGTTCGCGCGAAGCGGCGACCCTGGCTGGCCGCGGTACGACCTCGCCCGCAGGGCGACGATGCGTTTCGACCTCGAGTCCGAGGTCGTCGACGACCCACGAGCCTGGGAGAGGAGCCTGTGGCAGGGCCACCGGTGACCGCCGGACTGCCCTGACGCACCCCTCACTCCAGGGGCCCTCACTCCAGGGGCGCTACTCGACCCGCGCGGTCTCCGAGGCGGACGGTGAGGTCGACCCTGACGGCGACGGGGATCCCGGGCTCGATGTGGGTCCCGGGTCGGACGTCGGGTCAGGGCTGGACGTCGGCCCCGGGTTGGACGGCTCCGGGTCGTTGGGTGGTGGCGGGTTGGGGCTGCTGGTGGGTGCCGGGCTGGACGGCGGGTCCGAGGGCTCGGGGTCGTTCGGTGGTGGCGGGTTGGACGGCCCGGGGTCGTTCGGCGGGTCCGAGGGCTCGGGTTCGTTCGGTGGTGGCGGGTTCGACGGCCCGGGGTCGTTCGGCGGGTCGTTCGGCGGCGGCGGGTTCGACGGCTCCGGGTCGTTCGGTGGTGGC
>NZ_CAMPGZ010000281.1 GCF_946885725.1 uncultured Nocardioides sp. | reverse complement strand
TCCGGCACCACGCCCGCGTGTCGGGTCCGGCCGCGGGGTCGTCGGCGACCACCGCGACGGTGCCGCCGACGGGCACGTCGCCGATGCTGTTGCCCAGCTTGATGACCGGCAGCGGGCACCTCAGTCCGCGGCAGTCGAGCTCGAGGTCGGCCGGCGCGCTCACGGGCGGAGCCCCTCGACGACCCGCGGCAGCACGTCGAGGAACGCGTCGACGTCGGCCTCGGATGTGTCGCGGCTGAGCGACACCCGGATGTTGCCGTGGGTCAGCGCGCCCATGGCGGCCAGCACGTGGGAGGGCGTCAGCGTCGAGGCGCTGCACGCCGAACCGCTCGACACCGCGAAGCCGTGCTTGTCCAGCTCGCGCACCAGCGCCTCGCCCTCCACGTAGAGAAACGAGAACGTGACGACGTGGGGGAGCCGGTCGCCGGGGTCGCCCACGACGTCGACGTCGCGCACCTCCGCGGCCACGCGGGTGCGGATCCGGTCGACGAGCGCCCGCTGCCGGGCGTTCACCTCGTCGCGCTCGGCGACGACTGCCTGCAGGGCCGCGGCGGCAGCCAGCACGCCAGGGACGTTCTCGAAGCCCGCAACCCGGTGGTCGACCCGGTCGTCGGTCGGGAACGGCGCCCGCCAGCGCGCGCCGGAGCGCACGAGCAGCACCCCGACGCCGGCCGGGCCACCCCACTGCGGCGCACCGGCGGCCGCGGCCGCCCAACCCAAGGGGAGGGGGAGGCGTCCGGCGGACGCGGCCGCGTCGACGAACATCGGCACGTCCCGCGCCGCCGCGAGCTCCGCCACCGCCTCGACCGGCTGCACCGTGCCGACCTCGCCGTTGGCCGACTGGAGCGCGAGCACACCGGCCCCCTCGGCCAGGACGGCCTCGAGCTCGGGGAGCAGCACCCGCCCGAGGGAGTCCACGCCGACCATGTCCGACGTACCGCCGGCAGTGGTGGCCCACCACTCGGCCGCCTTGAACACCGCGGAGTGCTCGACCGCCGAGTGCACGAGCCGGGTGCTCACCCGGCGCCGCCCCTGCAGCAGTCCGAGCACGCCGAGGTGGGTCGCCGTGGTGCCGGAGGAGGTGAAGCTGACCTCGTCAGGTCGCGCGCCGAGCAGTGTGGCCACGACCTCGCGCGCGTTGTCGAGCAGCAGCCGCGCGTTGCGCCCGGGTCCGTGCAGCCGCAGCGGGTCGGCGTACCCCTGGTCGAGAGCTGCCAGAAGGGTCTCCCGGGCCGCCGGGTGCAGTGGTTCGGCTGAGGCGCTGTCGAGGTAGCCGTGAGCCGGACCGGTCGGATGGGTCACACCCGTGAAACTACCGGGCCCTGCGCCGCGTTCACCCCAGCCTCAGTAGTAGTGTTCGGGCTGACCGTCACCGTGAGAGAGAGGCTCGTTCGTGGGTCTGGAACTCCCCCCGCGTGCACGCAGGGTCGGACTGCTGACCGCTGGGTCCGCGGGCCTCCTGCTGCTGGGCGCTTGTTCGGCCGAAGACCAGGACCAGATCCGGCGCCTGGCGATGCCCGAGCCGATCACCGACCGTGCGCCGTTCATCTACGACCTCTGGCAGGGCGCCTGGATCGCGGCCATCTGCGTCGGTGTCCTGGTCTGGGGACTCATCGGCTGGGCGGCGTTCAAGTACCGCCGCCGCGCCGACGACGAGATCCCGGTGCAGACGCGCTACAACCTGCCGATCGAGATCCTCTACACCGTGGCGCCGATCGTCGTGGTGCTCGTGTTCTTCTACTACACGGTCACCGTGCAGAACGACGTACTCGCGTCCGCCAGCGGTGAGGACGGCGAGGCCGACCACAACATCACGGTCGTCGGCCAGCAGTGGTCCTGGACGTTCAACTACGTCGAGGAGGACGCCGTCGGCGGCCAGACGGTGTTCACCGCCGGCACGACCGCGGAGCGCCCGACGCTGGTGCTGCCGGTCAACGAGAGCGTCGACTTCGACCTCGTCTCGCCCGACGTCATCCACTCCTTCTGGGTGCCGGGCTTCCTGATGAAGATGGACGTCGTCCCCGGGCGGACCAACAGCTTCTCGCTGACGCCGACGAAGGAGGGCTCGTTCGTCGGCCGCTGCGCCGAGCTGTGCGGCGCCTACCACTCGCGGATGCTGTTCAACGTGGACGTCGTCAGCGCCGAGGAGTACGACGCATACCTCCAGGACCTCGAGGCCCAGGGCAACGTCGGCGAGGCCACCGGTGGCGAGAACGCCGACACCCAGGCCGGGCTCGAGGACGAGGTCCAGGACGACGACGTGACGAACCAGGGAGATGCAGAGTGACCAACACAGCGGCATTCCAGGCGGGGCGCACGCGCGCCGTGCCGAGGACGCTGGGACAGCAGGTCGCGAGGGTCCTGACCACGACCGACCACAAGCTGATCGGCAAGCTCTACCTCGGTACGTCGTTCGTGTGGTTCCTCATCGGCGGCGTGATGGCGCTGTTCATCCGCTCCGAGCTGGCCTTCCCGGGCAACCAGGTGGTCAGCGACGAGGTCTACAACCAGCTGTTCACCATGCACGGCACGATCATGCTGCTGCTGTTCGCGACGCCGCTGTTCTTCGGCTTCGCCAACGTGATCATGCCGCTGCAGATCGGCTCGCCCGACGTCGCGTTCCCGCGGCTCAACATGTTCAGCTACTGGCTGTTCCTGTTCGGCGGTCTGATCGCCGCCTCCGGCTTCCTCACCCCAGAGGGCGCGGCTGACTTCGGCTGGTTCGCCTACACCCCGCTGTCCAACGAGGTCCGCTCGCCGGGCGTGGGCGGTGACCTGTGGATCATGGGTCTCTGGATGGCCGGTCTCGGCACGATCCTCGGCGCGGTCAACTTCATCACCACGATCATCTGCATGCGCGCCCCCGGCATGACGATGTTCCGGATGCCGATCTTCGTCTGGAACACGCTGGTCACCAGCCTGCTCGTGCTGATCGCGTTCCCGATCCTCGCCGGCGCGCTGCTCTCGCTCGAGGCCGACCGGCTCCTCGGCGCCCACGTCTTCGACGCCGCCAACGGCGGCCCGATCCTGTGGCAGCACCTGTTCTGGTTCTTCGGGCACCCCGAGGTCTACATCATCGCGCTGCCGTTCTTCGGCATCATCACCGAGATCCTCCCGGTGTTCAGCCGCAAGCCGGTGTTCGGCTACGTCGGCCTGGTCGCCGCGACCATCTCGATCGCGGTGCTGTCGGTGGCGGTGTGGGCGCACCACATGTTCGTGACCGGCGCCGTCGACCTGCCGTTCTTCTCCGGCATGACGTTCTTGATCGCCGTACCGACGGGCGTGAAGTTCTTCAACTGGATCGGCACGATGTGGGGCGGGTCCATCTCGTTCGACACGCCGATGCTGTGGTCGATCGGCTTCCTGACGACGTTCCTCTTCGGTGGCCTGACCGGCGTCATCCTGGCCAGCCCGCCGCTCGACTTCCACGTCACCGACTCCTACTTCGTCGTCGCTCACATGCACTACGTCCTTTTCGGCGGCTCGGTCTTCGCCCTCTTCGCCTCCATCTACTACTGGTTCCCCAAGATCACGGGCCGCCGGCTGGGTGAGCGCCTCGGCACCGTGCACTTCGTCATGACCTTCGTCGGCTTCCACCTGACGTTCTTCGTGCAGCACATCCTCGGCCTCGACGGGATGCCCCGTCGGGTGGCCCACTACCTCGAGTCCGACGGGTGGACGGTTCTCAACCGGGTGTCGTCCGTCGGCGCTTTCCTGCTGGGGGCGGCCGTCCTGCCGTTTCTCTGGAACGTGTGGCGCACGTTGCGACGGAAGGCGATGCTGCCCGACGCGGGCGGCAACCCCTGGGACGGCCACACGCTCGAGTGGGCCACGTCCTCGCCCCCGCCCCCGGGCAACTTCAGCGAGGCGCTGCCGCCCATCCGCAG
>NZ_CAMPGZ010000280.1 GCF_946885725.1 uncultured Nocardioides sp. | reverse complement strand
TCGGAGGACGGGGGCTCCGTCGGCTCCGTCGGCTCCGTCGGGGTCGGGTCCGCCGGGGTGGGGGGGTCCGTCGGGGCCGGCTCGGTCGGGGCCGGGGTCGTCGGCGCGGGGGTCGTCGGAGCCGGGTCCGCCGGGGTGGCGCCTCCGCTGACCAGCGAGTTGAACCAGTCCTCGATGTTGTCGTAGCCGTTGCCGTTCGCGTCGCCGGTCGCGTCCGCCACGTTCGGGTTGGTGCCGTGCGACGACTCCCACGCGTTGGGCATGCCGTCGTTGTCCGAGTCGGCCGGCGCGGAGCCCGCCGCCAGGACCGGGTAGCCGCCGGCCGTGTTCTTCATCGAGCCGGCGCCGCTGCGCACCTCCTGGACGAGTCGCTGGTCGACGTCGTCGCGGACGAGCGAGGCACCCGCGTTCGCGAGTACGTCGGTGTAGGCCTGCGCCGCGCTGGTGGTCGTCACCGGGGCTGCGGCGAACGGCGTGCTCACGCGCCCGACCGACTGCCCGATGCGAGCCGGCTGGTCACCGCCCGCGGTCCAGCGCATGTTGCCGTCGCCGTACCACTGGTGGGTGGCGCCGGTGTCGCCGTTGTACGTCGCGAACTCAGCGCGCGACGGGTCGCTGTTCGGGCCGGGCTTGTAGTAGTTGCCCACCCAGTTCACCTGGGGCTTGCCCTTGGAGGAAGAGATCAGCGTGACGCCGCTGCCGGAGCCCTTGCCGTAGTTGTAGACGACGTTGTTGCGGATGTCGGCGACGGAGACGCCGCTGACCTGCGGGTTCCGGTCGACGTTGGAGACGAACAGGTTGTGGTGGATGGACACGTTGTGCGCGTTGACGCCGCCGGCCAGGAGGCCCTTGGAGTGCTCACCGTCCGGGTGCCCGGCGTTGCTCAGGCCCTCGGCGATGATCGAGTTGCTGATCGTGATGTTGTTCGACTCGTCGTAGGTGTTCACGTTCTCGTCCACCGCCCAGCTGAACGAGGCGTGATCGATCACGACGTTCTTGACACCGGCCTTGTAGATCGTGATCGCGTCGTGGCTGTCGTCCGCCTTGCCGCCGTTGCCCGGCCGGAAGCGCACGTAGCGCACGACCACGTCGTGGGTCGCGATCTGCATCGTGCCCTGGTCGGTGCCCGAGGTCGGGTCCATCCGCAGCGTGATGCCGCCGCCCGGCGCGGTCTGCCCGGCGATGGTGATGAAGGGGTTGGTGACGTTGATCCGGCTCTTCAGTGAGATCGTGCCGCCGGTCTTGAAGACGACGTACCGCGGGCCGGTCCGCTCGACGCACGACCGCAGGGTGCCGGGGCCGGAGTCAGCCAGGGAGGTCACCGCGCAGACCGCGCCGTCGCGCCCACCCGGCGTCTCGGTGCCGAAGCCCTCGGCGCCGGGGAAGGCCCTGGTGGACGCGGCCACGGGTGACGTGAGCACTTGGGGGCCCACCGCGGTCGCCGTGACGGCGGCGGCCGCGACGGCGAGTACAGGAAGGGAGTACTTGTTCAGAAACATGCATAGAGCAATAACCAACCGATAACGACGGAAAAAAATCCTCGGCGAAAGTTAGTACCTGCGGCCTAGCCCGGCTGTCTCACGCAGCAAGAAAGCCGGAGGTCAGGCAGCGGGGAAGTCGGCGAACGTGCTCACGAACGGCATCGCCCATCCGAAGGCGGCTGCCGAGGCCATGTCCAGGTCCGAGGGCGGCAGGTCGGTCACCGCGCGCGCCACCGCCTGCTGGTACGCCGTCACCTCGGCCACCAGCGCGCCCACCGGGCCCTCGTGCCGGAACGCCGCGGCGACCACCGGCGCCGGCAGGTCGAAGGTCTCGGCGACCTCGTCCAGCGGGACGCCGAGCAGCAGGTCGAGCGCCGACATCAGCCCGGCGGTGAACGCGAACTCCGGGTCGCCGAGCTGCCGCGACTCCGCCAGCAGCTCGCAGGTGCGGGCCCGGACCAGCGCCGTGGCGAGGCCGTCGGTGCCGGCGCCGGGCCGGCCCGACAGCAGCGTCAGCGCGACCCACTGGCGGATCCGCACGGTGCCGAGCAGCACCAGCGCCTCGCGGACGGTCTGGACCTCGCGCCGCAGCCCGCGGGCGGCGCCCGCCGACGCGAGCTGGAGCACCTGCAGCACCAGGCCGGGCTCGCGGCGCAGGACCCGCTCGAGCTCGTCGAAGTCCACGTCCTCGGTGAGCATGGCCGCGGCCAGCTGCACGTGCGAGGCCACCGACGGCGGCAGCGCCGACGCGTGCACCACCTGCGGCCGCTCGATCGTGTAGCCCTGGAACAGCTCGAAGCCGGCGGCCATCGCCCACTCCAGCTCGTCGGGCGTCTCGAGCTTCTCGGCGAGCAGGCGTACGTCGTACTCCGAGCAGCGACGGGCCAGGGCCTCGATCTCCTCGCGGGTGCTGGTCCGGAAGTCGAGCTTCACGATGCTGGCGAGGTCGAGCAGGCGCTCGGCGCCCTCGACCCAGACGAAGTCGTCGAGCGCGAGCGTGTAGCCCTCCGCCACGAGGGCGGCGCACCCCGCGACGATCTCGTCGTCGACGGCGACGGTCTCGAGCACCTCGATGACCGTGCGGTGCGAGGGCAGCGTGACGGGGGTCTGCCCGGTGAGCACGCCCCGCTCGGCGTTGCAGAAGACCATCTTGTCGCCGACGAGCTGGCCGACGCCGATCGTCAGCGCACTCAGCACGACGTCGGCGGTCATCTGGTCGCCGCTCAACGGGGGGCGGTCGGGGTCGATCGATCGGTAGAGGAGCTCGTAGCCGACGACGCGCCGGTCGCGGTCGATGACCGCCTGGCGGCCCACCGCGACCGTCGAAGCGGCCTCCGGCCTCGTCCCCCTGCTCTGCACAGCGCGATCCTCCCGTCCCGGCGATTGTCCGTCTACCGTTTCGCCCGCCGTGACCGAATTGCGACGCGCAGACCGATCGGCCGAGGCTCCCTAGTCCTTTCAGGTGGTGTTCCCCTCAAGTCGGACACCTACCTGTCCGATCACTCTCCTGCAGAGGAACGGCCATCGAGGGAGAGCAGTGCAACACAGGCGGTCACTTCTTCTCGCCCTGGCCCTCGGCTTGCCTGGCTACGGGTGGCTGCTGCTCGCGCCCTCGTTCGGGCCCGAGTGGCTGCGTGAGACCGTCCTGGTCCCCCTGCTCCTGGCCCTGCCCGTCTGGGCGCTCACGCGCGTGCGCGACGAGTCGCCGGAAGTCCGGCCCTGGCTGGTGCCGCTCACGACCGGCATGGCGATGTTCCCGCTGGGCCACCTGGTCGACGCTCTCGGTGACCTGACCGGGCTCGGCGGACGGGGGTACGCCGGCTTCGTGGGCGACGTGCTGGTGCTCGTCGGCTACCCGTTCCTGCTGCTCGGCCTGCTCGCCGCGCTCGCCGTGCACGTGCGCGGCCTGCGGCTGACCGTCTGTCTCGACGGCCTCACCGGTGCCCTGGCGGGTGCCGCCGTGACGACGCTGGCGATCGCGCCGCTGCTGCCCGCGATCGGCGACGGCTCCTGGACCCAGGTGCCGCTGCTGGCGTTCCCGTTCCTCGACGCCCTGCTGGTCGCGACGGTGCTGGGCGCGCTGGCGCTCGTCGGCGTGGCGCACGGCCGTCAGTTCGGCCTCTGGGCCGCCGCGCTGATCGTGCTCGCCGCCGCGCACCTCGTCCAGGTCGAGCGGTTCGCCTCGGGCGCGCCGGCTCCCGCCTGGTCCGACGCGTTGGTCGTGCTGTCGCTGGCCATGCTGAGCGTGGGGGCGCTGGGGCACGGGGCCCAGCGGCCCGACCGGCTGGCCGGCGCGCGGGCGCTCGGCGTGCCGGCGCTGTCCTCGGTCGCCGCCGTGGCGGTGCTCCCGGTGGCGCCGGACTGGGACGTCACGCCGCTGCCGACGCTGCTCGCCCTGGCGACGCTG
>NZ_CAMPGZ010000279.1 GCF_946885725.1 uncultured Nocardioides sp. | reverse complement strand
GCGTTGCTGCCGTCGAGGCGGCCCTTCGCCGGGTCGCCCGCCGCGCCGTCCGACGGGTCCGTGATCAGGACCGTCAGCGTCGCGGCCGACGTACCGCCGAAGAAGGCGCCGCCCGTGTTGCCGTCGGCGTCGTTGCCCAGCGCGTGCTGGGTGTTCGTCTCGCTGATCAGCTGGCCGACGAACGCGTCGAGCTTGGCCAGGTAGTTCGGCAGGTCGGTGGTCATCACGCTCTGGATGCCGCCGATCTCGCCGGCCGTCAGCGTCAGCGTTGCGCCGCCGAGGCTGAGGGCCACCGGATCGGCGCCCGCCCCGGCCAGCTCGTCGGCACCGTTGACGGTGAGCGGGTTGACCACCTGGTTTCCGGCGACGAGCGGCTGGCCCTGGATGGCCACGTCGACCGTGGTGTCCTCGTTGACCGTGATCTTGCTGCCGGTGAGCTCGGAGAGCCGCATCACGAGCAGGTCGCGCTGGTCGAGCAGCACGCCGGCGTCGGTGCCGGCGACGTGCGCGTTGCGCAGGCCCTCGTTGACCTTGGCGAGCTCCTGAGCGACCTGGTTGACCTCCGCCACCGCAGCAGTGAGCCGGGCACTCTGGTCAGCCCACTCGGTGCGCACGGCGCGGTCCTGGCCCCGAATGGCGTCAGTAAGCGTCTCGGCGCGGGCGAGCAGCTGCGCGCGGGCGGCCGTATCGCCGGGGTTGTTGGCGACGTCGTGCCAGCCGGCCTGGTACGCCGCCAGCGCCGCGGCGACGCCGTTCTCGCCCGGCTCGGCGAGCGAGGTCTCGAAGCGGTTCAGCGAGGCGACCCGCGTGTCGCGGAACCCGGCGGCGGCGTGCTCCAGCCGCGCCCGGGAGTCGAGCAACGGGTCGACCATGCGCTTGATGCCGCCCGGCTGGACCCCGTCGCCCGCGTTGACGTCCCAGCGGGACCACAGGGCGGGGACGGCCGGGGCGCCGGTCGCCTGGCCGATCACCTGGCGGCGGGCGTACCCCTCCGTGCCGGCGTTGGCGACGTTGCCGCTCGCCACGTCCATCGCGACGCGGTTGTAGCGCAGTGCGGACAGTGCCGTGTTGAAGGAGGAGAAGGTGCCGGACATCGCGTCAGATGCTCCGGTCCAGCAGCGAGGCGCGACGCGCGGCGGCGGTCGGCGTGGCCATGGCCCCGTCGGCGCCGTACGTGCCGGCGCCGTCGGAGAGGGAGAGCAGCGTGGCCTGCGCGGCGTGGTAGCCGGCGGTCAGCAGCTCGCGGTTGGTCTCGGACATGGCGGAGATCTCGGTGGCGACGGTCGTGAAGGCCTCGCGGTGGTCGAGCCAGATGCTGCGCCACGGCTCGTCGCTCGCCTCGGCGATCTCGTGCAGGCTCGGGTTCGGCTCCAGGCCGAGCTGCTCGGCGACCGCGTCGAGCTCGAGCGCGCGCAGCACCTCGATCTCGCGGATCCGGTCGAGCACGAGCTCGACCTCGCGGGCGGCGGTGGCCAGCCAGTGGGTGCGGCCCCCGGCCAGCACCAGCTGCTCGACCTCGAGCTTGTAGAGGAGCGTCTCGAGGAGCTCACGCTCGCGCCAGAGAACCGACGAGAGGTCTTCCATCGACATGGTGCTGCCCTTCGGGCTGTGATCCTGGTGAACGGTCTGCGTGTCTCCGCCAGGTACGGCGCCGTAGGAACGGTCCGGCCAGAGGGCGACGCAGCACAGATCGGCCCGCCGTACCGGCCTCTGAGCGGTTTCTAGTACGGGATTCCGTCCAGTTTCCTGAACGGTTGAGGCTCGTATGGCCTAGAAGGACTACTCGCGTGGGGGTGCCAAGGAACCATCAAGCCAACGACACGGACCAAATAGTCAAAGCGCAGTAAAGGGACACCTCCCGGGACCCGAGAACCTCGTCGTGCTCCCGATGAACTCCCCTGACACTGCCGCTCCGGCTGCGGTGCTCGACCGCGACTCCCAGGTCGCCGACTCCGGTCAGGTCGACACCGACGAGCTGGTCCGCCAGACCCTTCCCCTGGTCGGTCACATCGTCCGTGACATGGCCACCCGCGTCCCCGGCCACGTGGCCCGCGAGGACCTGATGTCCGCCGGCATGATGGCGCTGGCGCAGGCCGCCGCGGCGTACGACCCGGAGCGGGGCGTGAAGTTCTCCAGCTACGCCGCCACCCGCATCCGCGGTGCGATCGTCGACGAGCTGCGCAGCCTCGACTGGGCCTCCCGCTCGGTCCGCCGCCGCGCCCGCCAGGTCGACGAGGCCCGCAACACCCTGGCCGTGACCCTCGGCCGCGTCGCCACCGACGCCGAGGTCGCCGGTGCCCTGGGCATCGGCGTCTCGGAGCTGGCCGCGCACCAGGAGGACCTGTCCCGCGCGTCCGTCATGTCCCTGGACGGCTTCGAGGATGGCGCCGCCGACGACCTGCTGCCCGCCGCCGGCCCCACGCCCCTCGACGTGCTCGAGGACCGCGAGCGCCTGGCGTACCTGCACGACGCCGTCGACCAGCTGCCCGAGCGGCTGCGGATCGTCGTGCGTGGCTACTTCTTCGCCGAGCGCCCCATGGCCGAGATCGCCGCCGAGCTCGGCGTCACCGACTCGCGCATCTCGCAGCTGCGTGCCGAGGCCGTCCAGCTGCTGCGCGGCGCGCTGACCGCGAACCTCGACACCGAGCTGCACCAGTCGCCGGCCAACCCGAAGGGCTGCGCGAACCGCCGCAAGGAGTCGTACTACGCCTCCGTCGCCGCGCACCGCTCCTTCGCCTCGCGCCTCACCCAGCCCTCGAACGACGTCGTCGCCACCGCCTGACCTCCTTGGGAGGGAGGTCAGGCGGTCGGCGCCGGCCGTCTGGCGCGTGAGCGCTGCACTTGGAGCGCTCCGGGCGAAACGGACAAAAAAACCATCCAGATCCCTTCAGGTCCGGGACTCCCCGGCCGAAGTCATCATCAGCGCGGCTCATGGAGGAGCCGCCGACCCGCTTCAAGGAGGAAAATCAAATGGGTCTTCGCATCAACCAGAACATCGCGGCGATGAACTCGTACCGCAACCTCTCCGTCACCGACGGTCAGATGGCCAAGTCGCTGGAGAAGCTGTCCAGCGGGTTCCGCATCAACCGGGCCGCCGACGACGCCGCCGGCCTCGCCATCTCCGAGGGCCTGCGCTCGCAGGTGGGTGGCCTCAAGGTCGCCGTCCGCAACGCCCAGGACGGTGTCTCCGTCGTCCAGACCGCTGAGGGTGCGCTCACCGAGGTGCACGCGATCCTGCAGCGGGTCCGGGACCTCACGGTCCAGGCGTCCAACACTGGTTCGGTCGACGACACCGCCCGTGGCTACATCGCGGACGAGGTCACCCAGCTGAGCGAGGCGCTGACGGACATCGCCACGCGTACTAGCTTCAACGGCACTGACCTGCTGACCAACGCGGCTTCGACGACCCCCCTCGTGTTCCAGACGGGCGCGAACGAGGGCGAGACCGTGACGGTGACCCTGACCGACATCGAGGCGGTCGCGACTGCTGTCGCCACGGTGGGCACCAACCTGGCCGGCGCGGCCTGGGACCCGACCAGACCCTCGTGCTGGTGAACTCCAAGCGCCGCCACGCCGCCTCGCTCGTCAACGTCAACGGCACCATCGGCCGCGGCTCGTCGGCGGTGGACCTCAACACCATCGTCAGCCGCTCGCTGCGCCTGCGTCAGTACGAGGTGAACGTGGACGGCATCGAGGTGGAGGCGGAGCTCGAGCCGGATCCCCCGGCGGTGATGGGCGACGCGCGCCAGCTCCAGCAGGTCTGCCTCAACCTCCTCACCAACGCCATCCAGGCCGTCGCCGGCGTCGCCGCGCCGCGCGTGCGGCTCGTCACCCGCTCCGAGGAGGAGCAGGTGATCCTCGAGGTGATCGACAACGGCCCGGGGATCCCCGCGCCGGTGCGCGCCCGCATCTTCGAGCCGTTCTTCACCACCAAGCC
>NZ_CAMPGZ010000278.1 GCF_946885725.1 uncultured Nocardioides sp. | reverse complement strand
GTCCCCCACCGGGTCCCCCAGCGACGACGCCACGGACGACCACGGTGGCGACCGTGACGACGACGACCGCGGCGATGACGACCACTCGGGCCCGGGTCGCGGCGGCGACGACGACGATGACGACGGCCCGCAGGTGATCCGCCCACGACCGACCGACGTCGACGATGATGACGACGATGAAGACCACTCCGGACCCGGCCACGGCGGCGGCGACGACAACTCCGGCCCCGGCGGCGGCGACGACGACGACCACGGCGGCACCCGCACCCGCACCGGGCACGGCGGCTCGGGGTCGGATGGCTGATGACCGGCCCGAGGCCGATGCCCCACGCGGTCGCGTCTCGGTTCGGACCCGCATCGTCGCGGTCGTCGCCGTACTCAGCGCCCTCGGGTCGATCACGGCCGGCGTGCTCGTCTACGCCCTCGAGTCCGCCCGCGTCGAGGGCGCGGTGATCTCTCAGGTCGAGCAGGAGATCGCGGAGTTCCGCGCCCTGCAGGCGAACGGGGTCGACCCGAGCACCGGCGAGCGGTTCGACGTGAGCGGCCTGATCCGGCTGTTCCTGGAGCGCAACGTCCCTCGCGACGACGAGATGCTGGTCGGGTACGTCGACGGCCAGGTCCGGTTCACGTCGGCGAGCCCGCCGCACCCGGGCCTGGTCGACGACCGCGACTTCCTGGCACTGGTCGCGCGACGGATGGGCAACGGCGGCGGCGAACGGCTGGAGAAGCCGTACGGCGACGTCCTCGTCAACGTGGTCCCGGTCCGCGGCACCACCAGCGAGGGCGCCCTCGTCATCGCGAGGTTCCTCGCCGAGGAGCACGCGGAGCTCGACCGGGTGATGCGGACCTACGCGATCGTGGCCGGGCTGCTGCTCGTGCTGGTCACCGGCGGCGCCGCGTGGCAGGCGGGCCGGCTGCTCTCCCCGCTGCGCACCCTGCGCGAGACCGCCGACGACATCTCGGAGTCCGACCTGTCCCGGCGGATCCCGGAGACCGGCAACGACGACATCACCGCGCTGACCCGCACGTTCAACCAGATGCTGGACCGGCTGGAGGCGGCGTTCCACGGGCAGCGGCAGTTCCTCGACGACGCCGGCCACGAGCTGAAGACCCCGCTGACCGTCCTGCAGGGCCACCTCGAGCTCCTCGACCGCCACGACCCCGACGAGGTCGAGGCCACCCGGACGCTGCTGCTGGACGAGATCGACCGGATGTCGCGCCTGGTCAACGAGCTGATCACGCTGGCCAAGACCGACCGCCCGGACTACTACCGCTTCGCGGACGTCGAGCTGGCGCCGTACTTCGACACGCTGCTGGAGAAGTGCCGCGCGCTTGGGCCGCGCACCTGGGTCGTCGACGAGGTCAGCGACCAGGTCGCGCAGATCGACGAGCAGCGGATCACCCAGGCGATGCTCGAGCTCGCGCAGAACGCCGTGAAGCACACCGACGAGGACGACGAGATCGGCCTCGGGGCCCTCGTCGACCAGCGCGGCGTCCGGCTCTGGGTGCGCGACACCGGCCCGGGCGTCGACGACGAGCACAAGACACGCATCTTCGACCGGTTCCACCGGGCGTCCGCCCGCGTCGACGACGAGGGCTTCGGGCTGGGCCTCTCGATCGTGTCCGGCATCGCCCGCGCCCACGGCGGCATGGTCCTGGTCGAGGACGCCCCGGGCGGCGGAGCGCTGTTCATCCTGGTGCTCCCCCACCGACGGAAGGACGAGCCGTGGCCCGCATCCTGATCGTCGAGGACGAGCAGCGGATCTCGTCGTTCATCGCCAAGGGACTGAAGGCCGAGGGCCACGCGACGACCGAGGTCGCCGACGGGCAGGACGGCCTCGACTACGCGCTGTCCGGCGACTACGACCTGATGGTGCTCGACATCGGGCTGCCGCGGATGTCGGGGTTCGACGTGCTCGACCAGCTGCGGGCGCAGGGCAGCCGGATGCCGGTCATCGTGCTGACCGCCCGCGACTCGGTGACCGACACCGTGTCCGCGCTCGACCTCGGCGCCGACGACTACATGAGCAAGCCGTTCCGGTTCGCCGAGCTGCTCGCCCGGGTGCGGGCCCGGCTGCGCCACCCGGTCGACGCCGGCGGCGCGGACCGCGACGTGCTCACCGCCGGCGACGTGCGGCTCGACGTACGCACCCGCACGGCCACGCAGAACGGCCGCGAGGTCGAGCTGTCCGCCCGCGAGTTCCGGCTGGCCGAGATCTTCTTCCGCAACCAGGGCCAGGTGCTCTCCCGCGAGCAGCTGCTCGACCTGGTGTGGGGCTACGACTTCGACCCCGGCTCCAACGTCGTCGACGTCTACGTCGGCTACCTGCGCAAGAAGCTCGGCCCCGGGATCGTCACGACCGTCCGCGGCGTCGGCTACCGCTGCGGCTGACCGCCCGCTGCCGACGGGACGGCAGCGGGCGGTCATGGGTGGAGTCGAGGCTGGTGCTCAGCGCACCTTCCAGCCGGCGAGGCGGCCCTTCGGGGCGCGCTCCAGGGCGGGCTGCAGGCCCTCGGCGATCTCGTGCGGGAGCGGCCGGTCGGCCGGGTCGGGCTCGAGGGTGGAGAGCACGACCTTGGCTACGTCGTCGGGGACCTTGTCGGGGAGCGAGTAGGCGAGGTCGACGAGCTGCGGGAAGCGGCGCCGTACGTCGTCGGAGTCGGCGTCGCCCTCCGGGAACGGCCGGTAGCCCGCGATCGCGTGGAACAGCGTGGCGCCGAGGCCCCACACGTCGGCGGCGAAGCTCGGCTTCCCGCTTCGAGGCGGATCGCACTGCTCCGGAGCCATGTACTCGTCGGTGCCGATCGCGTAGGTCAGCGCCTCCGCGTCCTCGACCGGGCGCGCGACGCTGAGGTCGATGAGCCGGGCCGGCGCGCCCATGATGATGTTGCTCGGCTTGATGTCGAGGTGCACGATCCCGCGGCGCCGGAAGTAGTGCAGCGCGGAGGCGATCTCGATGCCGAGCGGGAGGTACTGCTGCTCGGTGAGCGGTCCGTAGCGCCGGATCAGCGTCGACAGCCGCGGGCCGTCGATCGCCTCCAGCACAACGTGCGGCCGCTCGCCGTCCAGCACGGCACGCAGGCCGCGTGCCACGACGGGATGGTTGACCGAACCGAGCATCTCGACCTCGCGCTCGAGGCCGCGCAGCGTCGACGAGTCGTCGACCCGGTGCGGGCGCACGACCTTGACGACCGTGGGCGCGTAGGTGAGGTCGTCGAAGGCCAGATAGGCCTCGTACGACGTACCGCCACCCAGCAGCCGGATCGCCGTCAGGTCGTCGGTGATGGGGTCGCCCTCGGCGAAGCCCCAGGAGTCATCGCGCTCGAGATGCTCGGCCATGACGCGTCAGCCCCGGCCGCGGGTGTCGTTGCGGGAGCGGTCGTTGGTCAGGTTCGGCGTGAGGTCCCGGGTGTGGGTCCCGCCGTCCCGGGTGAAGTCACGCGTCAGGTCGCCGTGGCTGCGGTCGCGGTTGCGGCTGGCGTCGGTGATGCGCGAGTTCGTGCCGTCGTGACCCGACCGGCTCGAGCCCGTGCCGTTGGTGCCGGTGCCGTGGCCCGTCCGAGTGCGAGTGCGGGTCTGCGTCCCGCCGCCGGTCCGGGTGCGGGTCCTGGTGCGGTCGACGCCGGCGTTGTCGTCGTCATCGTCGTCAGCTGCGGCGAGAACGAGGCTGCCGGCCTTGTCCTCACGCTTGTAGTACGCGACGTCGTCCTGGCCGTCCGCAGCAGTGGCCGGGGTCCCGAGCAGGCTGAGTGCCACGGCGCCGGCCACGGACATCGTGCCGAGCGGGAGCAGGATCTTCTTCATGACGTTCCCCAATCGGTGGTGCGATCTTCTGGACGCCACTCACCCTTTTACTTCGCCATGAAACGGATGTGAAACCGGGATGAGACTGCTCTCATCGACCGGGACCGGGTGGGCGCAGCAGGGATCGAACCTGCGACCGCTGGTTTGTAAGACCAGTGCTCT
>NZ_CAMPGZ010000277.1 GCF_946885725.1 uncultured Nocardioides sp. | reverse complement strand
GGGTGCGCGCGCCGGAGCGCTCCAGCATCGCGCGGTGCTCGCGCACATCACCCTGGAGCGCCAGGACGCCGATCAGCGGGGCGGGGTTCACGCCTCGATCCTAGGCTGGCTAGTTGATCGTTAGCGTCGCGGTCCAGGTCGTCGCGCCTTCGATGTACTTGACCGTGACGGTGGCGGAGTTGATGCCATTCTTCGTCGTTGCAAGCAACTGGCTTGAGCTTGACTCCCCGGCCGCGATCGTCACAGGGTTCGGATTGCTGACCTTGCCACCGCCCGAGCTCGTCAGACTGGAAACGTCGACGCTGTAGGGCATTGGCGTCCCAGACGCATCCACGAAGGCCACGTACCCGCTGGCCGTGGCGTTGTTTCCCCCTGACGCGGAGCAGGCCGCACCGGACGTTCCAACTCCGGTGCAGGTCACCCCTGAACTCAGTCCGACGAACGAGATGCCGGTCACGGCTCCGTTGTTGACCTTCTGCGTCAGCGAGCTCGAAGTGGACGCGTCGTGGGCCAGGTCTCCGTTGTAGACGGCGGTGATGCTGCGGTTCCCCATGCCGGCGAACGTGGTGGAACAAGTCGCCTTCCCGCTGGCGTCGAGCGCGACCGCGTCACAACCGGCGATCGAGTTCGGACCGTCCTTGAACGTGACCGCGCCCGTCGGGGTTCCGGCCTCGGCCGGCACGGAAGCGACCGTGGCGGTCAACGTGACAGTGGCGCCGCTCTTCGCAGGGTTGGCGTTCGTTGTCAGCGTCGTCGAGGTGGCTGCCGGCTCCACGACGCTGTGGGCGTGAGCGGGCGACGTGGAGACCGCGTAGTTGGCGTCGCCGTTGTACGTCGCGGTGATGAAGCGGATCCCGGCCGACTCGAAGGCGATGTCGCAGGTGGCCACACCGGACTCGCCGAGCTCCTGGGCGCCGCCGGTGCACGCGAGTGGCGTGGCCCCATCCTTGAAGGTGACGGTTCCGGTTGGCGTTCCACCTCCCGGAGCCGCGGCGCCCACCGTTGCCGTGAACCTCACGACCGTGCCGCGCCGGCTGCTCGCCGGGTCGCTCGTCACGACCGTGCTGGTGGCTGCCTGCCCCACGCCCTGCGTCACGGCGGCCGACGTGGACACGTCATGGGTGTCGTCGCCTGAGTACGCAGCAGTGATGGACCGGGTGCCGACGCTGGCGAATGTGATCGTGCACGTGGCCTCACCCGCGATCAAGATCGAGTGGCCGCCGGCGCAGGTGATGGGCACCCCGGCGTCCAGGAAGGTGACGGTGCCGGACGGCGTGCCGTTCGCCTCGATCTCACTCTCGATCGTGGCGGTATACGTCACCGCCTGTCCGACCTTGATGACGGCGTCGTCCTTCGGGACGGTCAGGAAGGTCCGAGTGACCGCGCGTGACACTGACTGCGTTAGGGGCGCGGACGTCGATTCGACGAACTTCGGCGTGCCAGTGAAAGTTGCCGAGACGACTCGGTCCCCCATCGTGCTGTAGCTGATTGAACACGTGGCCTGGCCGTCTCCATCAAGAGTTCGACTGCTACCGCCGTCACACTCAACGCCCCCGTCGGCGTCTCGGAAGGAAACCGTGCCGGACGTGACGAGAGTCGTCCCCGCCTTCACGGTGGCCGTGTAGGTCACGACCTCACGCAGCGCGACCGGGTTCTGGCTGGAGGTCAGTGTCGTGGTCGTGGCCACGGCGTTCGTGACCGTGACGGGGTCGCTGGCCGCGCTTCGGGCAGTCCAGCCGCCGCGGACGGCGACGACCGTGTACTCGTACGTGCCATCTGGGACCGAGCTGTCGACGCAGTCGGTGTCGTCCAGGAGGTCTCCGGGAGCGCTGTCGCAGGCAGGACCCGACTCGTTGTCCGACGCACGCGTGCGGATGACGTAGTACCCCTGCGGTTCAGTGCCGTCTGTCGGCGCGGTCCAGTCCAACGCGACGGCCCCAGTGCCGGCCTCGCTGTCAGCGGTGACGCCGGTGGCGGCGTTCAGGGTGCCCGTGGTCGCCGTCCCCGTGCCGGACCCGACGGTCGCGAAGTAGGCGCCGACAGGGCCGGCCACCGTGACGACGAGTGCGAGGGACCCGGCGAGCAGCGCGGCCGGACGGAAGCTTTCGGAGAGTCGAATGCCCATGTCAGTTCGTCGCCGTTCCGGAGTAGGTCAGCGGGAAGGTCACGCCCTTGCAGGCGTCCTGGTTCACCGGCCGGTTCACAAGGCGGATTCGCGGCGCTGTCACGCCTTCCGACGGAAGGGTCAGGGTCCCGCCGGCGGGCACGGTCACCGTGTGGTCCGTCGAGATGTCGCTCTGATCGACCTCGAAGTTCTCCTGGATCGAGCAGCCGTTCGGCGACGTGCCGGGCACCGTGACCGCCAGCTCGCTCACGAAGATCGGGACCGGGTTGGGGTTCGTCAGCGTGATCGCGATCGGGCGCCAGATGCCGATGCTCAGGCCGGACACCGAACCCTCGATGCCGAAGGGCACGCCGGAGGTCGGGAGCTTCTTCTCGTACTTGAACCGGTACGTCGCCGCCGCGGACACGTTGCCCGCGGCGTCGATCGCGCGAACGGCGAACTGGTGCTGGCCGTAGTTGCCGGTGTCGATCACCCAGCGGTACGGCGTCGTGCACGTCGTCCAAGGCCCGTTCTCCAACGAGCACTGGGATGTCGCGCCCGGCTCGGGCTGCGTCCAGGCGAAGTCGTTGGTGGCGGACGGCGTCGGGTCGCTGGGCTTGGTGGTGATGGTCAGTGCCGCGGGAGCGACGGTGTCGACGACCCAGGCGCGCGTGGTGGTTGCGCTCTCGGTCCCGTCGACGACCGCCTTGACGGCGAAGGTGTGAGCGCCCTGGCCGAGGCCGGAGTAGCTCTTCGGGCTGGAGCAGGTGGCGAACGCCGCGTCGTCGAGGCTGCAGCGGAAGGCCGCCTTCTTCGGGCCGGTGAACGCGAACGACGCCGAGGTGCTCGCGGTCGGGCCGGACGGGCCCGACGAGATCGTCGGTGCCGCGACGGTCGTGGCCGCGTAGATGGCCGCCGGCACGGCGACCAGGCCCAGGCACGACGCAGCAACGATGAAGAGCAGGCGAAGCCTGCGTCGAGTCTTGGTCACCATGGCGAAAGCCCCTAGTCGTGCGCGTGAGTCGAGATGAAGCACGTGATCGTGCATGTGACTGCTCGGCGGGGACGACCTGCCCCCAGGCCGCCCCCGCCCGCAGATCAGCGCGCCAGGTAGTGAATGGTGACCGTGGCGTCCTTGCAGGGGTCCTGGTTCTCGCCCGTGTTGTTGAACTGGATCGTGCCGGTCGCGTTTGCCGACACGTTGGAGCCCAGGTCGACACCGGTCCAGGTCAGAGCGACCGCGTCCTCCGCAGTGCTGGGAGCCGGTGAACCGTTGAGTTTGAAGTTGCTGCCGTCGCAAGCCTCGGCGGCGTCCGTGGTGACGAAGGCCTTGACCGTGGTCACGTAGACCGACTCGCTGCCGGTGTTCTTGACGGCAACAGAGAGGTTCTGCGCGGAGTCGCCAGGGAACATCGGGCTGAGCGAGTTCTGGGTGAAGCTCAGAGTGTCGGTCACGCCGGCGGTCGTCGCGCCGCTCCCCGTCCCCGAGCCGCTGGTGGTCCAGTACGCGTAGGCCACGCCCGCACCCATGAGAAGCGCGGTGCCCCCCGCGACGATCTTGATCCGCTTCGAGTTGCGCATGCGAGCGCCCCCCTCTTTCTGGTGGTTGTTGTGATGGTGAATCCCCCGGGGAGAACACTGAAGGGAACAACAACCCCAAAAATGGTGAAACTCGGCTAATGGCCGAAACCAACCATCAAGGTCGGCTCAACAGACAACGGCCGTCCTCAACGGGCCAGCCGTACACCGGCTCGGATCGGCCCGTCCGAGTGACACGGACGGGCTATCCGTACCGGAAGCGTTGCCTCTTCAGCGACCGAGCCGCTTGTGCCAGTGCGCGTCGACCTCGATGCGGCCCTCGTCGAAGTGCGCGGCCA
>NZ_CAMPGZ010000276.1 GCF_946885725.1 uncultured Nocardioides sp. | reverse complement strand
CACCTGTGCCAGCGCCACGAACAGCAGCCCGAACCCGAGTCCGGCCAGCGCACCGTCGGCGACGCCGCCCCACGAGCGCCCGGTGCGCTCGGTGACCTCGCGCGAGACGAAGTAGATGCCGGGCAGCGCCACCACGACGCCCGCCCAGGTGAGCGGGCCGAGGCGCTCGCCCAGCGCCACCCCGACGAGCACCGGCACGAGGGCGGCGCCGACGCCGGAGACCGGGGCGACGACGCCCATCCGGCCGCGCGCCAGGCCGCGGTACAGGAAGACCGTGCCGGCGGCGCTGCCGAACCCGGCCAGCAGCGCCCACGCGGAGTCGGCGGGCCGGGGCTCTCCGGGGAGGGACAGGCCGACGACCAGCATCCCGACCGCGCCGGCGACCTGGCCGACGAGGGCGACGGCCCACGGGGAGACCCGACGCGCGCTCAGGCCACCGACGAAGTCGGCGGCGCCGTAGCCGATCGCTGCGACCAGCGCGAGGACGATTCCGATGCTCATGACTTCAGCCTGGGCCGCGCGCGGTCCATGATGAAGGTCCACTTCGGACCTGCCGCAGTGGACCACTTCGGGAGCAAGGGATGAGCGTCACCTGGTCAGGGGACGGACCGGACCTGCTGCTGTCACTGGACCGGAGCGACGGACGACCGCTCGGGCACCAGCTCCAGGACCAGCTGCGCGCGGCCGTGCGCGACGGCCGGCTGCGTGCGAGCGAGCGGCTGCCGTCGACGCGCCGGCTGGCCGAGGACCTGGGCGTCTCCCGCGGCATGGTGGTCGCCTGCTACGAGCAGCTCGTCGCGGAGGGCTACCTGGTCGGCTCCGCCGGGTCGGGCACGCGGGTGGCGGACGGGGTGGCCGAGCCGGCCCGTGCATCGCGCCATGCCGGCAGCGCCGTTCCCGTCGAGGCGTCGCGGCGGCCGGTCGACGTCGACTTCGAGTACGGCGTCCCCGACCTGAGGTCCGCACCCCTCCCCGACTGGCTCTGGGCGCTGCGCGAGGCCGGACGCAACGCGCCGACCGCGATGATGGCCGACGAGACCGACGCCGGCTCGCCGAGGCTGCGGGAGGTCGTGGCGGCGTACCACCGCCGCGTCCGGGCCGGAGCCTCCGACGTTGAGCACGCGGTGGTCGTCAACGGCTTCCGGCAGGGGCTGGTGCTGACGCTGGCCGCCCTCGCGCGTGCCGGGGTCGAGCGGGTCGGCCTCGAGGACCCGGGACCGCGGGAGCACGACGAGCTGGTACGGCGCGCGGGGATGGTGCCGGTCGCCGTACCGGTGGACGGCGACGGGCTCGACGTCGACGCGCTGCGCCGGTCCGGTGCTCGCGCGGTCGTCGTCACGCCGGCGCACCAGTGCCCGACCGGCGTCGTGCTCGCTCCGGAGCGGCGGCACGCGCTCGTCGCGTGGGCGGCGGAGGTCGACGGGTTCGTGCTGGAGGACGACTACGACGCGGAGTTTCGCTACGACCGGCAACCGGTCGGGGCGTTGCAGGGGCTCGCGCCCGACCGGGTGGTCGCGCTCGGCTCGCTGAGCAAGACCCTGGCTCCCGGCATCCGGCTCGGCTGGTTGCTGGTGCCGCGGGTCCTCGTCGCACCGATCGTGCACGAGAAGCTGCTGACCAGCCGTGGCGCGCCCGCTCTCGACCAGCTGGCGCTGGCGACGTTGATGGAGTCGGGGCGCTACGACCGCCACCTGCGCCGGATGCGCGACGTCTACCGCCGGCGCCGCGACACCCTCACCAGCGCGGTGCAGACGCACACGCCGGCGCTTCGCTTGGTCGGTCTCGAGGCGGGCTGCCACGCGCTGCTCGAGCTGCCCGGGGGCGTTGCGGAGAACGAGGTCGTCGGTGCGGCATCGCAGAAAGGCGTGCGGGTGTACGGCCTGTCGCGCTACCGGGTCGACGCCGAGCGGTCGGGCGAGGCAGACGTGCCGCCCGCCCTCGTGCTCGGCTTCGGCAACGTCAACGAGGACCGGATCCGGCGCGGGGTCGAGGTGCTCGGTCGGATCCTGTCGGCTTCATGACTTGACGCGTTTCGCCCGCAACACGGCCCCGACTGCGCTCCAATGGGCAGAACCGTCCAGCGAAGGGGGATACGCATGTCGGCGTGGGTGCAGCGGTACGCGGGGATCGGCGGCGTCGTCGGAGGGCTCCTGTGGGCGCTGACGCCGCTTCGCCAGCCCGTCTTCGGCGCCGGGCGAACCCCGGACGAGGGAGTCACGTTCTTCCGGCTGTACAACCTCGTGCTCATGCTCATCGCGGTGCTGCTCACGCTCGCCCTCGTCCGGCTGCGCGCCGAGCTCCGCGACTCCGGGCGTCTCTTCACGCTCGGGTGGTGGACGATCCTCGTCGGCCACGTGCTCCTCTTCGCGGGCTCCGTGCCGGCCGTCGTGCTCGGCGACGGTCCGCGGGACGTCGTGATGGGTGGTCAGGACCTGGGCTTCCTCGGCGCGATGGTCGCGGGACTCGGCGGGATCCTCGCCGGTCTCGACATGCTGCGCCGGCGCAGGTCCCCTGCCCTGGCGTCCTGGCTGCTGCTCCTGACCCTGCCGGCCGGGTTCCTCGGGCTCGCGCTCCTCGGCGCGATGGGCGTCTCCGACGACGTCCTGGGCCTGCCGCTCACCGTGCTGTACGGCGGCGCGTGGGTCGTCCTCGGCTGGTCGTGGATCCGGCAGAGAGACGCGCGCGACGACCGCGAGGACACGGTGCCCTCCACCGTGTAGCTCGCGTCGGTCAGCCCGGCCCGTCGGGATGGGCGAGGTCGTAGGCGCGGGACAGCTTCTTGGGCACGACCATCCGCCACGCGTCCACCACGAGCTCCCGCGCCTCGGTCGGGTCCAACGCGTCGAGGTAGGCGTGCACCCAGTTGAACCGCAGGTCCGACTCCGGCGGCATCAGGAACTTGTGCGGCTCCGTCTCGACCAGCGCCGCCCGCTCCTCCTTGGGGAAGCCGAAGCCCATCTCCGTCTCGTCGAGCGAGAAGGCGACGTACACGATCTGCTTGACGCGGAACTTCAGCCGCCCGCGCACGAACACCTCGTAGGACCGCTCCAGCTCCGAGCCCAGGTAGCGCACGTCGTCGACGACCGCCATGCTCAGCCCTCCTTCGACAACACGGTCATACCGCGACCAGGCCGAGGTAGGCCATGCCGACGACGTTGCGGTATCCCCCGAAGTAGCCCGCGCGCTGCGCGGCTGCTCGCGCTCGGACGTCGTCCGCGTCGGGATGGTCGGGGTTCTCGCTCAGCCAGAGCGCCACGGTCACTCGGAGGACTCTGGCAGGAAGCGCCGGCGAACGGCCACGGGTTCAGCGGGCGAGCCCTCAAGCCGCGCTGCGCTCATCCGGGCGACGACCCGAGGTGGTGAGCATCAGGTAGGAGCTGACCGCGAGGTCCGGGTCCTCGATCAGCTCCAGGAACTCCTCGAGGTCCCGCGCCGACACCTCCCCCGTCGCCACCAGCCGGTCCGCGGTCTGCCGCACGTTCGCGCCGTGCAGGTGGGCGCCGACGGACCCGCCGCGCCAGGCCGCCGAGTAGCCGCTGACCTCGAGGTCGACGAAGCCGGTGTCGACCATCGCCTGATAGGCGTGCGCTCCCCAGCCCGGGTCGGCGCCGGCCTCGGCGAGCACCCGGTGAAGCGCACCGACCACCCTGGTGAAGAGCCGGGCGCTTCCGGGGTCCGGGGTGGCGAGCACCGGCAGCCAGGTGCAGTCGAACTCGTCCAGCACCAGCCACCCGCCGGGCTTCAGGGCGTGCCAGATGCGTTCGAGCGCGCGGCGTCGCTCGGGCAGGTGGAGCAGCACCAGCCGCGCGTGCACGAGGTCGAAGACGGCCTCCGGCAGCGGGTCCCGGACGATGTCGTGCTGCAGCACCTCGACGTTGGGGCCGCGTACGTCGATCAGGCCGGTGTCGATGTCGGTCGCCATCACCGATCCGGAGTCACCCACGCGGACGCCCAGCCACTCGGCGATCGACCCACCTCCGGCCCCGACCTCGAGGCAGCACCACCC
>NZ_CAMPGZ010000275.1 GCF_946885725.1 uncultured Nocardioides sp. | reverse complement strand
GCCGAGCTCCTCGCCCTGGTAGAGGTACGCCGAACCCGGCAGCGCCAGCATCAGCGCCGTCGCGGCGCGCGCACGGCGCAGGCCGAGCTCCTCGTCGGGCTGCTCGTCGCGCGGGCCGAGGCCCTTGTGGTCGTGCTTGCCCGGCTCGGGCAGGCCGAGGCGGCTCGCGTGCCGGACGACGTCGTGGTTGCTCAGCACCCAGGTGGTGGGAGCGCCGACCGACTCGTTGGCCTGCAGCGAGGTCTCGATGCCCTCGCGGATCTCGTCGGCCGACCACAGCGCGGTGAGGTAGTGGAAGTTGAACGCCTGGTGCATCTCGTCCGGGCGCAGGTAGCGCGCCAGCCGCTCCGCCGGCTCGACCCAGGCCTCGGCGACCAACATCCGGCTGCCGGCCGGCGCGTAGGAGTCGAGCACCTTCCGCCAGGCGCGGTAGATCTCGTGCACGCCGTCCTGGTCCCACATCGGCGGGCGCCGGTCGTCCGCCTGGTCGTCTTCCCCGGATCCCTCGAGCAGCTCCTGCTCGGCGTCCCAGTCCGGCAGGCCCTCGGCCTTGACCATGCCGTGGGCGACGTCGACCCGGAAGCCGTCGATGCCCCGGTCGAGCCAGAACCGCAGGATGTCCTCGAACTCCGCGCGCACCTCGGGGTTGTCCCAGTTGAGGTCCGGCTGCTTGACGTCGAAGAGGTGCAGGTACCACTGGCCCGGTGAGCCGTCGGCCTCGGTGACCCGCTCCCAGGCGGACCCGCCGAACACGCTCTTCCAGTCGTTGGGCGGCAGCTCGCCGTTGTCGCCGCCGCCGTCGCGGAAGTGGAACCGTGCGCGCTCCGGCGAGCCGGGGCCGGCAGCGAGCGCGGCCTGGAACCAGGCGTGCTCGTCGGAGGTGTGGTTGGGCACCAGGTCCGCGATGACCTTCATGCCCAGCCGGTGCGCCTCGGCGATCATCGCCTCGGCGTCGGCCAGGGTGCCGAACAGCGGGTCGATGTCGCGGTAGTCGGCCACGTCGTACCCGGCGTCCGCCATCGGCGAGGTGTAGAACGGCGACAGCCACACCGCGTCGACGCCGAGGTCGCGCAGGTAGGGCAGCCGGCTCGTCACGCCGGGCAGGTCGCCCATGCCGTCACCGTTCCCGTCGGCGAACGAGCGCGGGTAGACCTGGTAGACCACCGCGTCGTGCCACCACAGGGCGTCGCTCTGCTCCGCACCCTTCTCAGGGGCGGCGGAGCGGGGCAGGGAAGACGTCGTACGGGGAGGGGAGGAGGTCACCGCACCATGCTGAGCCATGCCGAGTCGTTGCTGCAAGCGCAAGAGTTTGCGTCTCGTCGTTGCAGCACGCGTAACGGGAGGTCGGACCACTCGGGCTCGACGAGCCGGGAGGCGATCAGGACGAGAGCGCGGCGGTGGTGCCGCGCACCACGAGCTCGGGGCGGAACAGCATCTCGGAGGTGATCGGGGGGTCGCCGTCGATCTGGTCGACCAGGGCGGCGACGGCCGCGCGGCCGATCGCCCCGGCCGGCTGCCGCACGGTGGTGAGCGGCGGGTCGGTGAACTGGATGAGCATGCTGTCGTCGCTGCCCACGACGGAGATGTCTCGTGGCACCTCGAGCCCGCGGCGCCGGGCGGTGGTGATCGCGCCGATCGCCATCACGTCGGAGCCGCAGACGACCGCGGTCACCCCGCGGTCGAGCAGTGTGTGGGCCGCGGTGGCGCCGCCCTCCATCGTGAACACCGTGCGCTCGACCAGCTCGTCGAGGTCCGCGTCGGTGAGGTCGGGGTCGACGTGCCGGCGCATCGCGGCCTTGAACCCCTCGGTGCGGCGTACGACGGGCTGGTAGCGGGCCTGCCCGGTGGCGAGCCCGATGCGCTTGTGGCCCAGCTGGGCCAGGTGTGCAACGGCGATCTCGGCCGACTCGAGGTCGTCGGCGGAGATGCAGGTCGCGCCGATCCCCGGGATGCAGCCGTTGACCAGGACGATCGGCAGGCCGCCGTCGACGTACGCCTGGTAGCGCGCGGGGTCGGTGTCGGCGATCGCGTGGATGCCGGAGACGAAGATGATCCCGGAGACGCCGCGGTCCATGAGCGTGGTGACGTACTCGTCCTCGTGCACCCCGCCGAGGCTCTGCGTGCACAGCACCGGCGTGTAGCCGTGGCGCACCAGCGCGACCTCCACCGCCTGGGCCATCCGCGGGAAGATCGGGTTCTCGAGCTCGGGCACGATCAGTCCGACGAGACCGGCCTTGCGCGTGCGGAGGCGGCTCGGCCGCTCGTAGCCGAGCACGTCGATCGCGGTGAGGACCGCGCGGCGGGTGGACTCGGCCACGCCGGGCTTCTCGTTCAGCACCCGCGAGACCGATGCCACGCTCACGCCGGCGCGCTCCGCGATCTGCGACAAGCGGACGGTCATGGCGGTTAACCTACGCCCGGATTGCCGCGTTGTTGCAACGATGAGACCGGCGGGCTGCAAGTCTTTGCAAGGAATGAAAACGCTGTTAGCGTGTCGCCGATCACAGCTCGGGAGTCGTTCCCTCCCGGCTCCCGACACCTCTCAAGGATCCACATGCGCAAGCTTTCTCGGGCACTCGTGCCTGCCGTGGCAGCGACCTTCCTCCTCGCAGGATGTGGCGGCGGTGGCGGCGGTGAAGGCAGCAACACCGCGGCGGAGGACAAGCCCTCCGAGACCGCGTCCGCTGAAGAGACCGGGGCTCCGGACCGCGCCGACGCCGACCTCGTCATCTGGACCGACGCCCTCAAGATCGACGCGGTCAAGAAGATCGCCGCGCCGTTCGGCGAGGCCAACGGCATCTCGGTCGAGGTGCAGGCGGTCTCCCAGGACCTGCAGACCAACTTCGTCACGGCCAACGAGGCCAACAACGGCCCCGACGTCGTCGTGGGTGCGCACGACTGGATCGGCAACCTCGTGCAGAACGGCTCGATCGAGCCGCTCCAGCTCAGCGCCGACGACCTGTCCGGCTACTCGCCGAAGGCCGTCCAGGCGACGACGTACGACGGCCAGCTGTACGGCGTGCCCTACGGCATCGAGTCGCTCGCGCTCTACCGCAACACCGAGGTCGTGCCGGACGAGCCGAAGACCATGGACGACGCGATCAAGGCCGGCGAGGCCGCGGTCAACAAGGGCGACGTCGAGTCTGCCCTCAACCTGCCCGTCGGCGAGCTCGGCGACGCGTACCACATGGAGCCGCTGTACACCTCGATGGGCGGCTACCTGTTCGGCACCACCGGTGACGGCGAGTACCAGGCCGACGACCTGGGTGTGGGCAAGGCCGGCTCGATCAAGGCCGCGCAGAAGATCGCCAAGCTCGGCGAGAAGGGCCAGAAGGTCCTGCGCCGCTCGATCAGCGGTGACAACTCGATCGCGCTGTTCACCGAGGGCAAGGCGGCGTTCTTGATCTCCGGCCCGTGGGCGCTCGGTGACGTGCGTGACTCCGGCATGGACTACGCCATCCAGCCGATCCCGGGCTTCAAGGGCCAGGGCCCGGCCGAGCCGTTCATGGGCGCGCAGGCGTTCATGGTCGCCTCCAACGCCAAGAACGCCGCGTTCGCGCAGGAGTTCATCAACTCCGGCGTGAACAGCGAGGAGGCGATGACCACGCTCTACGAGGAGGCCAACCTCCCGCCGGCGCTGACCTCGCTGCAGGAGAGCATCGCGGCCGACGACCCCGACACCGCGCTGTTCGCGGAGGCCGCCAACAAGGCCGCTCCGATGCCCGCCCTCCCGGCGATGGCCGCGGTGTGGGAGCCGCTCGGCAAGGCCTACTCCGCGATCGTCGGTGGCGCCGACCCGGCCAAGACGATGAAGGACACCGGCAAGACGATCCAGGACGCGATCAACGCCTCCTGATCCCCGGGGGGCGGTCCCGGTCGAGCCCCGCGCCCGGCCGGGACACCCCCGCCGTACCTTTCCCCCACCTCCAGGTAGCCCCCTCGCGGCTGGAGCACTGCGTTGTTAGAGTCGTCAGGCAATCGTGAGATTCCCGACCTCCCCATACTCGTGA
>NZ_CAMPGZ010000274.1 GCF_946885725.1 uncultured Nocardioides sp. | reverse complement strand
CGGATCCGCTCACGCGTGACGCCGTACACCTTGCCGATCTCGTCGAGCGTCTTCGGCTGACCGTCGGTGAGGCCGAAGCGCATCGAGACCACGCCGGCCTCGCGCTCGGAGAGTGTGTCGAGAACGGCGTGCAGCTGCTCCTGCAGCAGCGTGAACGACACGGCATCGGCCGGGACGATCGCCTCGGAGTCCTCGATGAGGTCACCGAACTCGGAGTCGCCGTCCTCGCCGAGCGGGGTGTGCAGGGAGATCGGCTCGCGGCCGTACTTCTGGACCTCGATGACCTTCTCGGGGGTCATGTCGAGCTCCTTGGCCAGCTCCTCCGGGGTGGGCTCGCGGCCCAGGTCCTGGAGCATCTGGCGCTGAACGCGCGCGAGCTTGTTGATGACCTCGACCATGTGCACCGGGATGCGGATGGTGCGGGCCTGGTCGGCCATCGCGCGGGTGATCGCCTGGCGGATCCACCACGTCGCGTAAGTGGAGAACTTGTAGCCCTTGGTGTAGTCGAACTTCTCGACCGCACGGATCAGACCGAGGTTGCCCTCCTGGATCAGGTCGAGGAAGAGCATGCCGCGGCCGGTGTAGCGCTTGGCCAGCGAGACGACGAGGCGGAGGTTGGCCTCGAGGAGGTGGTTCTTCGCGCGGCGGCCGTCCTCGGCGATCCACTCGAGCTCCTCGACCGCCTTCGCCGAGAGCTTGCCGCCCTTCGCGAGCTTCTCCTCGGAGAACAGGCCCGCCTCGATCCGCTTGGCGAGCTCGACCTCCATCTCCGCGTTGAGCAGCGGGACCTTGCCGATCTGCTTGAGGTAGTCCTTGACCGGGTCGGCGGTCGCGCCCGCGACCATGACCTGCTGCTCGGGCTCGTCCGAGTCGTCGGCCTGGGACACGACGAAGCCCTGCGCCTCGGCTTCCTTCTCGTCTTCCTTGATCGTCGGGTCGGCGGCGAGGTCGGCCTCGAACTGCTCGTCGGGGAGGTCCGGCAGGACCTTCTTGCCGTCGGGGCCGACCGGCAGCGGGACCTCGGGCTCGGTCTCGGCGGTCTTCTTCGCCGCGGCCTTCTTGGCGGGAGCCTTCTTGGCCGCCTCGGGCTCGGCCTTCTTGGCCGGAGCCTTCTTCGCCGCGGACTTCTTGGCGGTGGCCTTGACCGTGCTGCGCGTGCTCGACGCGGCGGCGACCTTCTTCCGGATCGCCGGCGGCTCGTCGGCGGAGACCACGACGTTGATGCCCAGCTCGCTCAGGTGGCGCAGCAGCGCCTTGAGGTGCGCGGGCGTCTGCGTTGCGGCCTCGGTCGCCGTACGCAGCGCGTCGGCGGTCACGTGCCCTGTGGCCTTGCCTTGCTCGATCAACGCGACGATGTCGGGGTGTCCGAGGACGTCAGCAGGAAGCTTGCGGGACGTGGCTGTCGACACGAACTACCTCTCGTACAGCGGTTGTCGGGCGCGGCAGAGCCCGTACACGTCAAGAGCCGCTTTCCTATTGTGACACGTCGGCGAAGCCAACCAAGCCAGACCCCGGAAGGCCGCCGTGGCGATTCGCACAGGTGCGGCGCGTCACGCCTTGGCCGCTGCCTTCTTCTCCTTCTTGAACGCCCGCACCCGCTCGAGTGAGTCGGCGTCGACGACGTCGGCGACCGAACGGAAGGAGCTGGTCTCGGCGTAGTCGCCGGCCGCCTGCTCCCACCCCTCGGGCCGTACGCCGAGCTGCTTGCCGACGAGGGCGGTGAAAATCTGCGCCTTCTGCTTGCCGTAGCCCGGCAGCGCCTGGAGCCGGCGCATCAGCTCCTTGCCGGAGCCGGCCTCCTCCCAGAGCCGCTCTGCGTGAGCGTCGTACTCGTCGACGATGTGCTGCGCGAGCGCCTGCACCCGCGCCGCCATCGAGCCCGGGTAGCGGTGGATCGCCGGCGGCGTCGCGCAGAGTGCGGCGAACTCCTCCGGGTCGGCGGCGGCGATCGCGGCCGGCTCGATCGAACCGAACCGGTCGAGGATCTTCGCCGGACCGCGGAACGCGTGCTCCATCGGGTACTGCTGGTCGAGGAGCATGCCGACGAGGAGCGCGAACGGGCTGCCGCTCAGCACCTCGTCGGCGTGCGGGTCCTGCGCGATGCGGATCTCGGTCACGCTGCCATCCCCTGCACCCTCAGGACCCTCAGGACTCGTCCTCGCCCGCCTTGACCGCGAGCACCGGGCACGGCGCGTCGAGCAGCACCCGCTGCGCGTTGCTGCCGAGGATCAGCTTGCCGACGGGCGAGCGGCGGCGAAGACCGATGACGATGATGTCGGCGCCGACCTCGTTGGCCACGTTGACCAGGTCGTCGGCGGGGTCGAGGCCACGGACCAGCTGACGAACCTCGTGCTCGACACCGGCCTGCTGCAGCGTGGCGCGAACCTCGTCGAGCTGCTGCTCGGACTCGATGGCGTCGTCACGGTCGAACTCGCGGCCACCGCGGTGAGAGTTGACGACCACCAGCCGCATGTCGCGGAGCTTGGCCTCCTCGGCGGCGCGGCGGAGCGCGGCACGCCCCTCGGGCTTGGGCACGTAGCCCACGACGATGGTCCCCATTGACCCTCCTCCTCGACGCCCGGCACGCATGAGCCGGGTCGGCTGCTTCACGGCTGCACGGGGGTGTACCCGCGCGGCCTCGGGGCGAACCTATCCACCTCCGTCGCGCCCGCGCCACCCGCGGGGGCCTGTGGACGGCCCGGCCCGTACCGCACGCGTTCACGCGATGCTGGCGGCATGGACGTCACCGGGCTGCTGCGCACCGAGGTCGGCCTGCTGCGGCAGCGCGAGACCCGGCGCGTGTTCGACACGTCCGTGCACGTCGGCACGCTCGGCGGTGCCCGCGACAGCTGGGTGGCGCGACGCGGCGACGTCCCCGTCGTCGACCTGGCGCTGCGCACCGACGTGGTCTCCGCGATGCTCGAGCGCACCCCCGGTCTCGGCGACACGGTGTGGCTGACGCGGGCCGGCACGCCCGAGCCCTACGACGAGGATCTCGCCTGGCTCGCCGCGGCGACGACGGCGTTCGCCCAGCACGGGCGAGGCGTGGGCGACTGCTTCGCGGTGACGCGGTACGGCTGGCGCGACGTGCGGACCGGCGAGTCCCGGACCTGGCGGCGGCTGCGGCTCTGATCCGCCCGCGGCGAGGGGTCGGTTGTGCCGCGACACGCCGCCCACGAGGCTGAATAACTGACTCCTCGCCGGCTTGGTGCTGCATGAGTGGTCTCGACGAGCTCGACCACCCGAGCTCCACCACCCGAGCTCCACCACCCGAGCTCCACCACCCGAGCTCGACCACCCGAGCTCGACCACCCGAGCTCGACCACCCGCGGGTGGGTCAGTCCCAGGTGTGCACGGGGTCGTTGGTGTGCATGTGGCTGCGGTACTCGTTGAGGGTGTCGCGCAGGACCGAGAGCCGGTCGGTGTCGCCCTGGCCGGCGCGGGCGTGGAACCGGTCGACGAACCACGAGGCGCCGTTCTGCTCGGTCAGGCAGCGCTGCTCGATGATGCCGAGCAGACGGTCGCTCTCCTCGGGCAGGACACCCCAGGAGTCCAGGCCGACGCGCGCCATCGGCAGCAGTCGGCGGAGCACGAGCTCGGTGGCCGGGACCTGGCCGAGGCCGGGCCAGTACAGCTGTGCCTCGATCCCCTGCCGGGCCGCGACGTGGAAGTTCTCCTCCGCGGCGCTGAACGACATCTGCGACCACAGCGGCCGCTCGTGCTCGGCGAGCGTGCGGACCAGGCCGAAGTAGAACGCGGCGTTGGCCATCGTGTCCGCGACCGTCGGTCCCGCCGGCAGCACGCGGTTCTCGACGCGCAGGTGCGGGGTGCCGTCGACCACGTCGTACACCGGCCGGTTCCAGCGGTAGATGGTGCCGTTGTGCAGCCGCAGCTCCGCGAGCGCCGGGGTCTCCCCCGCCTCGAGCTGCTCGAGCGGGTCCTCGTCCTCGATGATCGGGAGCAGCGCCGGGAAGTAGCGGACGTTCTCCTCGAACAGGTCGAAGATCGAG
>NZ_CAMPGZ010000273.1 GCF_946885725.1 uncultured Nocardioides sp. | reverse complement strand
GGATCATGCCCGGCTGGGAGACCGAGATCTTCGGCTTCACGATCAGCTGGAACGTGATGCTTCCCGGACAGATCATCCCGGTGCTGTTCCTCGGAGCGATGCTGGCCTACCCGTTCATCGAGGCGTGGATCACCGGCGACAAGCGGGAGCACCACCTGCTCCAACGGCCACGCAACGCCCCCACTCGGACGGCGTTCCTCGTGTCCCTCATGACGGCGTACGGTCTGCTCTGGCTGGCCGGCGGAAACGACATCCTGGCCGTGATCTTCAACCTGAACCTGAACTACATCACGTACTTCATGCGGGTGATGGTCTTCGTCGGCCCGGTGATCGCCTTCATCGTCGCTCGCCGCTGGTGCATCTCGCTCCAGCGGGCCGACGAGGCGCGCCTGCTGCACGGCTACGAGACCGGCATCATCATGCGCTCCCCCGAGGGTGCGTACGCCGAGAAGCACCTGCCGATCTCGAGCGACGAGGCCTACGTCCTCACCGCTCGCGACCCCGATCCGCTGCTCCCGCCGCCTACCGAGGCCGACGAGCACGGTGTGCGTGCCCGCAAGGTCCGCCTCAACCGGCTCCGCGCCCGGCTCTCGCAGGCCTGGTTCGGGCACAACGTGCAGAAGCCGACCAAGGAGCAGCTCGAGGAGGCCCGGCACCACGCCGAGCACGAGCTCGCCATCCACGAGGACGGCCACCAGCACGTGGTGGGCGACTACACCGGCGAGTACGAGCTCGACGGCAAGCCCGCCGACGGCCACCAGTTCGACGGTCGCCACGACGTGGCCGGCGAGGAGCTGCGCCAGCACTGAGCCGCCTGGAACTCACACGAGGGGCCCCGACCGGCAACGGTCGGGGCCCCTCGTCGTTCTGCCGCTGGGATTCAGCCGGTGCTGCCTGCGAGCCAGAGCAGGACAGCGGGCAGCGCCAGGCTCAGCTGCAACGCCACGCCGATGACCCAGTCGCCGCGGCCGGCGGACTCGCTCACGTTGGTCGACAGCGCCATCCCGAGAAGACCGGCCGCCGGCGCCACCCACGTGAGCAGCCACTCCCAGTCGGCGAGACCGTCGAAGGCGCGCAGGCCGGCCGCGACGTTGTACAGCGCCCCGAGACCCACGAGCAGAGCCAGAATGGCGATGAATGCACTCTCGGGCTCACCGTCCCCACCTGCCAGTCCCCACGTGGTCATCAGCGCGACGGTGGGCACGAGGACAACGGAGACAACGAGAGCGGCGACGATCACGGCGGGATCCTGCCACGAGATGCCGGCGCGCTGCAGAGCATCAGCGGGGCAGGCGGGACGCGACCTTGTCCTTATCAGCGAGGCGCTCTCTGTCTCGACGGCGGCGCAAGCGAGCGCGCAGAGTGACCTGAGTCGCCTCGACAAGGTCGCCCGCCCGGGCTCGACCGGACGGACCGTGGTGGTCTCGACAGGCTCGACCACCCGGGCTGATCCCGGCGGGGCGTCAGCTGAGGGCGGAGCCGGCGCGGTACTCGCGGAACGGCTCGTTCCAGTCGCCGTACCCGTTGGTCATCGTCATCCACCGGTTGCTGCCGGTGTACTCGACGACGTCGCCACGCTTGGAGATGTTGTAGAGCCAGGCGGCGTTGGCGGTGCTCATGCCGGTGCAACCGTGGCTGACGTTGGCATAGCCCTGCGAGCCGACCGACCACGGGGCGGCGTGGATGAACTCGCCGGAGTAGGTCAGCCGCATGGCGTACTCGACGTCGTCGATGTCGTAGTACTCCGGGTTGTTGCGAGAGATGCCGACGGTCTCGGAGTTCATCCGGCGCTCGCGGAACTTCTCGATGATGACCTTGGTGCCGGAGCGGGTGGTGAAGCCGGCCTTGCCGGTGGTGATCGGCAGGGTGCGCAGCAGCTTGCCGTTCTTGAACACCTTCATCGTGTGCCGCTGGATGTCGACGCGGCTGACGATGGCGTCGCCGACAGTGAAGCTCGCCGAGCGGCTGAGCTGGCCGAAGACCCCGTTGCCGGCGGGCACCGAGTTGATGTCGGCGTCGACGGTGACCTGGGTGCCGGGCTTCCAGTAGTGCCGCGGCCGCCAGTGCACCTCGTTGTCGCTGATCCAGTGCCAGGAGCCGGCCTGCTGGGGTGAGGAGGTGACGGTCAGGTGCTTCTCGATCGACGCCTTGTCGGTGACGGGTACGTCGAAGCTCACGATGACCGGCATGCCGACGCCCACGACCTCGCCGTTGAGCGGTGCGATGGACGGGAACGTCTGCTGGTCGAGCGTGAGCGGGTCGGCGCGGAAGGTCTCGGTGGAGCGGGTCTCGAGCCCGGCGGCGTCGACGGCGACGCTGCGGACCCGGTAGCGCACGCCCGGCTCGAGCCGCTGCTTCGAGGTCCAGGTGGTCTTGTCGCCGCTCAGCGTGCCGCGCAGCTTGCGGTCGCGCTTGCCGAACGTGACCTTGACCTGCTCGAACGTGCCGTTCTCGGCGGTCAGCTCGACCTCGTGGTCGACGGGCACCGTGCCGCGCTTGGGCAGGTTGGTGGAGATCGTCGCGGCGGACTCGGGCGTGGCGGACTCGCTGGTCTGCTCCCCGGGGTCATCCGCGAACGGGGCGGCGGCGTCGTCGTCCTGAGGGCCGGACGAACAGCCGGTGATGACGATCGCGAGGGCGAACCCAGCGGCGAGCACGGGCAGGCGACGACCGGCGCGCGAGCGCAGGCGAGTGCCGTGGACGGACATGGGAACCCCTCGGAAGACGTACAACTGCCCCTCAAGGGTAACAACGACTCGGCCCGCCGCCCGACATGCAGGCGGTGGGACCGGTCACGTTCGTATGTCGTTGGCTGACGTGGTCTGGCGGGATGCCCGGCCAGACGGAGCGAAGGCGTGCTTGGAGCGAAGCGGCACGTCGAGCGACGACAACGCCGCCGGGCGCCTGTCGGGCCACGTCAGTGTGCGTGCACGCCCTTGTAGTACTCGAAGATCCATCCGCAGAGGGCGATGGCACCGAGGGCGCCGCCGATGATGAGCAGCCACCAAGCGGCCATGGCGGTGCCGAAGACGATCAGCGCGAGCGTGGCGCCGCACCACAGCGGCCACCAGCTGTACGGCGGGAAGAACCCCAGCTCGCCGGCGCCGTCGGCGATCTCGGCGTCCTTGCGGTCCTCGGGCCGCGGCTCCATGCGGGAGGCGTGGAAACCGAGGTAGAAGGTCACCAGCAGGGTCAGCAACGCCGTCATGACGAGCGCGGCGGTGCCGGTCGGGTCCTTGGCGATCAGCCAGTAGGCCGGAGCCACCAGCACGAAGAACACCGAGCAGACCACGAAGATCCAGGCTTCGGCCTTCATCAGTTCTTGCCTCCGTCTTCGCGGTCCTGGGTGGCGTCGTGCGGCAAGGTCTTGCCCTGCTCCTCCATGTTCTCCTGGAGCAGGCCGGCGCGGCCGGAGACGTCGGGAGCGTCGACGGCCTCGGACTCACCGAGCCGCTCGTTCTGCTCCATCTCGAGGGCCGCGACCTCCGGGTGGTGCAGGTCGAAGGCCGGCGACTCCGAGCGGATTCGCGGGATCGACACGAAGTTGTGCCGCGGCGGCGGCGAGGAGGTCGCCCACTCCAGCGAGCGGCCCCAACCCCACGGGTCGTCGCGCTCCACCAGCGGGGAGCGGCTCGACTTGTAGAGGTTGTAGAGGAACGGCAGCGTCGACGCACCGAGCAGGAACGCTCCGACCGTGGACACCTGGTTGAGCGTGGTGAACCCGTCGAGGGCGAGGTAGTCGGCGTAGCGGCGCGGCATGCCCTCGACGCCCAGCCAGTGCTGCACCAGGAAGGTGGTGTGGAAGCCGACGAACAGCAGCCAGAAGTGCACCTTGCCCAGACGCTCGTCGAGCATCCGTCCGGTCATCTTGGGCCACCAGAAGTAGAAGCCGGCGAACATCGCGAACACCACGGTGCCGAACACCACGTAGTGGAAGTGCGCCACCACGAAGTACGAGTCGGACACGTGGAAGTCCAGCGGCGGCGAGGCCAGGATGACGCCGGTCAGACCGCCGAAGGTGAACGTGATGAGGAAGCCCAGCGTCCACAG
>NZ_CAMPGZ010000272.1 GCF_946885725.1 uncultured Nocardioides sp. | reverse complement strand
CGGCGGCGTCGGGCTCGGGTTCGCCAACGTCGCCCGGCCCGGCCCCGTCGGGATCGTCGCCGCGTCCGGCACCGGCGCGCAGCACCTGCTCGCGCTGCTCGACGGCGCCGACGTCGGGGTGTCGCACTGCCTCGGCGTGGGCGGGCGCGACCTGTCGTCGGACGTCGGCGGGATGTCGACGCTGCGGGCACTCGAGCTGCTCGACGCCGACGACGCGACCGAGCTGATCGTGGTGATCTCCAAGCCGCCGGCGCCCGAGGTGGCCGACAAGGTGCGTGCCCACGCCGAGTCGCTGGAGACCAAGGTGGTGTTCGGGCTGCTCGGCCCGGGGCAGCCGGACCTCACCGCGACCGCCGCGTCGGTCGTCGAGGCCGCGGGCGGCACCTGGACGGCGCCGGAGCACTGGCCGGGCGCCGTGACCACTCGACGGGGCGACGGCGCTCTCGTCGGGCTGTTCGTCGGCGGCACGATGCGCGACGAGGCCCGCCTGGTCGCGGCGGAGTCGCTGGGCGTCGAGCCGTCGTCGCTGGAGATGGTCGACTTCGGCGACGACGAGTACACACGGGGCCGTCCGCACCCGATGATCGACGGCTCGCTGCGGCTCGAGCGGATCGAGAAGGAGATCGACTCGGACGCCTGCGGGGTGCTGCTGCTCGACGTCGTGCTCGGCCTCGGCGCCGACCCCGACCCGGTTGCGTCTCTCGTGGAGCCGATCCGGCGCGCGTCCTCCGCTGGGCTGCCCGTCGTCGCGAGCGTCATCGGCACGCGTGACGACCCGCAGGGCCTCCGCCGTACCGCCGCGGCGCTGACCGACGCCGGCGCCGCCGTGTTCCTGTCCAACGCCGCGGCCGCGCGGGCCGCCGCCGACCTCGTGGGAGCCTCCTGATGCGACTGGGCACACCCTCGACCGTCCTGACCGCCGGTGCCGAGCTGCTCGCCGACGCTGTGGCGCAGCAGGCTGTCGAGACCCGCCGTGTCGCGTGGCATCCGCCGGAGGGTGACGCGGACGCGCTCGCCGCCGTGATGGCGGACCGCCGCCGCGCCGAGGCGAACGAGACCGCGCTCTCGCGGATGCTCGCCGCCGAGGCCACGCTCGTCGACGTACGTCGCGCGTCGGAGGTGCTCGGGCTCGGGCCTGGCGAGTTCCTGCACGCGGGCCCGCCGGTCGACTGGGAGCGCGCGTCCGGTCCGCTGCGCGGCGCGCTGATCGGCGCGATGCTGCTCGAGGGCATGGCCGACTCCCCCGACGCGGCCGAGACCGCGCTGGCGTCCGGCTCGGGCGTGAGCTGGGAACCGTGTCACCACCGCGGCGCCGTCGGCCCGATGGCCGGCGTGGTGACGCCGTCGATGTGGGTCTTCGAGCTGCGCGACGAGGTGCACGGCAACACGTCGTGGTGCTCGCTGAACGAGGGGCTGGGCAAGGTGCTCCGGTACGGCGCCTACGGACCCGAGGTGATCGACCGGCTGCGCTGGATGGGCGACGTGCTCGGCCCGCTGCTGCAGACCGCCGTACGCCGTACCGGCCCGATCGACATCAAGGCGATCGTCGCGCAGATGATCCAGATGGGCGACGAGGGCCACAACCGCAACCGGGCCGGGACCCTGATGTTCCTGCGCGAGGTGCTGCCGGCGCTCGTGGACTCCGGCGCGCCGTCGAAGGACGTGGCCGAGGCGGTGCGCTTCGTCTCCGGCAACGACCACTTCTTCCTCAACCTCGTGATGCCCGCGTGCAAGCTGCAGACGCGTGCGGCCGCCGGGATCGACGGCTCGACGGTCGTCACGGTGATGGCGCGCAACGGCACCGACTTCGGGATCCAGGTCTCCGGCACCGGCGACCAGTGGTTCACCGCGCCGGCCAACACGCCGGAAGGGCTCTACCTCGGGTCCTACGGTCCGGAGGACGCCAACCCGGACATCGGCGACTCCGCGATCACCGAGACCGCCGGCATCGGCGGCATGTCGATGGCGACCGCCCCCGCGATCGTGCGCTTCGTCGGCGGCTCCGTGCCCGACGCGCTGGCGACCACGCAGCGGATGTACGGCATCACCGTCGGCGAGAACCCCGCCTTCGCCATTCCGATTCTCGAGTTCCGCGGCGCTCCCACCGGCATCGACGTCACCTCTGTCGTTCGCTCCGGCGTGCTCCCCCAGATCAACACCGGCATGGCCGGCAAGGTCGCCGGAACGGGCCAGGTCGGCGCCGGCTTGGTCACCCCGCCGATGGCCTGCTTCACCCAGGCACTGGACGCGCTGGCCGCCGCGCTCTGACGGGGCGCGTCCTAGGGAGCGCCCTCCGCGCCGTGCGTGGACTCATTGACGTGCGGAGTGGGGATGTCGTGGTACTCCATGACACGCCGCCGGCTTCGTGAGAAGTAGATGAGCGAGGCGACCCCCGCGACTGGCAGGAGCAGGACCATGCCTTCGCCGATTCCCATGGCCTGCCCCTTGAATGTGTCGCGCCGACGCTCAGCTGTGTTCTCGCACCTTAGTTCAGTTGTCTCGACCCGTGTGGGACGCGCGGCGGGCAAAGCCGGCGAACCGTTCCGTCACGACCACGTCGCCGGCGCCGAGCATCTGCACTTTCTGCTCGAGCAGCGTGCGCGCCCGTTCGCTGATCGAGCCGTAGATCTCGATCCCGGTGAGCGTGATCATGTCGCCAAGCGTTCGGAAGGCTTCGCGACCCACGTCCAAGTGCAGTTCAAGCGACGCGCTGTCGGGGTGCACGGCCGTGACGTCCATGCGGCCTCCCACGTCGTCGATATGGAAGCCGTAGGCGATCAGCTGCGGCTCCTCCGCCTCGACGAACGAGACAACCCGGTGGATCGCTTCCTTGAGCTCGTCGATGCGGCTCAGGTCGACCTGGGAATGATCCACGTAGACAACGACGTCGGCGGCGTCGGGTTCGGACGCAGCGCTCATGAACGCACGCTACGCCTGTCAACTGGGATGCGCCGGGTCAGTCACGGTCGCACCTCACCCGGCAGCGGGCGAGCGAAGCCGCCCTCCATCGCAGCATGAGCAGCCGCTTCGCCTACCCTCCTGCCGCGACCAGGCACCCGGACGAGCCCACCGTGCGGCAGGTCAGGCGAGCAGCTTCCAGTTCCCTTCGGAGACGACCTCGACCGCGTCGTCGGTCACCGTGATGGCGGACTGGTCGTCGAGAGCGTACGCAGGCACGCCGATGTCCGCCGCCCAGCGCTCCGCTTCGGCCATGGTGTTCTCCGGGAAGACGTCCAGGTGCGGGAAGATCGAGAAGTCCACGGCGCCGAGGGTGCGGTCGTCCGGCGCGGACGGCCACGCCACGAAGTCATCGCCGATCCGCGGGGTCATCACCATGCTCCCGGCGCTGACCCCGACCCACACCGTGTCGGTCAAGGACGGCAGGAGGTCGGCCAACCCGGACTCCCGCATCCAGTGGCACAGGTACGTCGTCTCACCACCGGCGACCAGAAGCGCGTCGGCTGCCCGGACCCACGAGACCCATTGCTCCGCGCCGATGGTGGGCAGCGCCGTCAGCTCGAGGACGTCGAGCGACTTCCACTCCAGGGACGTCATGCCACCCCAAGCGCGCCCGCGGACATAGCTCTGCGCCGCGACCGGACGAGACGTGTGGCCCCACAGCGCTGTCGGGACGCAGAGCGCGGTGGACTCGGTGACCGGTTTGCCCAGCAGGTCCACCAGCGCATCCCGAATGCTGGCGTTGGTGATGCCGCCGGACGTGAGTAGCAGCTTCAAAGGTCCTCCAGGGTCGAGTGCGACGGGTGGATATGACTCTCAGACCTGAGGCCATCGGGGAACTCATCGGTGTCTGCCACGACAACACTGCCGTACGACGGCCGCCCGTCCCAGGAAAGGGCGTTGATGGCATGCCCGGGCCGACGGCGCACGCCTCTCTCCCGCGGAGCGTGCTGAACCTCAGTTCCGCATCCGGAAGACGGGTTGTCGGGTGATCGGGTCGAGGCGGACGTACCAGGGGCTGTTGTGGATCAGGGTGTGGTGGCCTTGGCAGAGCAGAGGCTGTCGCACGAATCGTCGACCAGCGCGAAGAGCCGATGCCAA
>NZ_CAMPGZ010000271.1 GCF_946885725.1 uncultured Nocardioides sp. | reverse complement strand
GTACTGGACCAGTCGGTAGTCCCGCAGCAGCTCCTTCGCCCGTGTACTCAGGTCGGCATGCTCAAGGGGCTTGCCGTGCTCGTCGAGGTAGAGGCCCTGCTCCATGGCGGGGATCTCGGCCTGCAGCTCGCGCAGCAGCGCGTAGTACGGCGGAAGTTGTGCGCCCACAGCGTCGTACAGCATCGGCATGAAGTAGATCGGGCTCGTGATTTCGGGCGTCTCCGCCGTGTCGATGGGGGTGTTCGCCCAGATGAAGAACGGCGTTGAACGCATCGCGACGTCGCCGTTCTTCTTGCGCACTGCGGACGGCCAGAACGCCGGCTGGTGGTCGCCGTAGAAGACCACCGCGGTCTTCTCGTCGGACTCCTCCAAAGAAGCCAGGAAGTCGTGCAGCGCGTCGTCGGTGTGCTTCAGGCCGCGCCCGTAACCTTCCGCCTCTTCCTTGTAGTCGCCACTGACTCCCGTGACCGGAAGGGGGTCGTCGTACCAGTTGCTCATCGGGTAGTGGTTCTGCATGGTGACAAGGTTGACGAGCAGCGGCTCGTCCGAGCGGTCGAGCTCGCGCTGCACCTGAGCGAAGGCAGAAGCATCGGAGACGAAGTCGCTCTTGTCGATCTTGTCGGCACCCTCGAAGTCGTCCTCGCCGAGGAACTCCTCGAAACCGAGGATCGGGTAGGTCGCCTCACGCTTGTACATCGACGTCATGTACGGGTGCATGGCGATCGGCCTGTGACCCTCGCGGTCGAGCAGCCCGACCGCCGAGGGGAAGCTCTCGAACTCCGGCACGAGCATCGAGTAGGGCGTCTGCATCTGTGGCAAGAACTGAGAGAGCGACATGCCGGTGAGCACCTCGAACTCCATGTTGGCCGTGCCGCCGCCGAACAGTTGGGCGAGCATCCGACCCGACGTGGTCCTCGCCATCAGACGACGTGTGTGGGGTATCGGATCCTCGACGTACTCGACACCCTCGAGGACAGCCGGATCGCTGAACGCCTCGCTCAGCACCAGGACCACGTTGTAGTCGTCCAGAGCATCCCGCTCGCGGCCGGCGTTGGTCGCCGAGGCCCGCGCGGCGTACTTGGCGGCGATCTCCTCCATGACTGCCCGGCTGTACCCGGGCGGCCTCTCCATGGCCGGGGTGTTCAGGTTGTAGAGCATCCCCGCCACGAAGCCGTTCTGGCGGTAGTTCAGCTTCTGGAACCAGAACTTCCAGTGGGCCCCGCTGGCCTCGTAGGTGGCGCGGACGGGGTTTCCCGCGTCGTTGAACTGCGCGGCACTCAGCACGACCGACGTGGTCATGGATACGACGAGGAGCCGAGTCACGACGACCGTCCGCCATCGGCGGGGGTGGACCTCGCGGTCAACCGGCGTCCACGTGCGACGGAGGACTCTCGCGCAGAGCCACAGGACCAGGGTCATGAGCAGGACGACAGTCAGGACCATGAGGATGGGACCGAGCCCCACCATGTCCTTGAGGAAGCCGGCCTGGCCGGCGAAGTCGAAGTCGCTCGGGTACAGCGGCTCGAGCCGCAGGTGCACCTTCATGTAGTTCGCGTAGGCGAGCGGGACGGCGAGGCCCGCCATCACCGCGCAGGAGACCCAGAGTCGTCGGGTCAGCGACCAGACGATCAGGAGTACGCACCAGATGAGCGTGGTGCCGAGCAGGAAGAGCGGGAAGAACCGACCGAGCGTGTGGTCCCGCAGGTAGTCCAGACGGCCGCCTGTCTGCATGTACTCGATGACCAGGTTGCAGAACAGCGCCCAGAGGTAGCTGAACGACACCGAAGCAGCGGACACCAGAGCCCACTGAGCACGCGTCAAGGGCGTCTTCGACGTAGCCACAACTCCTCCAGAAGCGCCTGATCGCCCGGCGCACCCGGCGATTTTACGTTCGGAGATCTGTATCGGCCGTCGAAACCGGAAATCCAGGGTTTGGGAACTGGTGCGCTCAGCGATCCGGCGTATCGGAGTCTGTCGATCGCGGGTAGAACATCGCGGCCTGGCTCCAGTGCTGCCCGACGGACAGGTCGTACTGCACGAGCCGGTAGTCGTGCAGGAGCTGCCGCGCCTCGGGCGACAGGTCGTCCGGATCGATGCGCCTTCCCTCTCCGTCGTACAACCGGCCGGCGCGCATGGCGGGGACCTGCTCGTGCAGCTCCAGCAGCAGCTGGTAGTACGGCGGCAGGGGAGCGCCGAGCTGGTCGAGCAGCAGCGGCAGGAAGAACACCGGGCTCGTAAGCGGCTGCGGGGTGTTCATGGGCAGGAAGTTCGACCACATGAAGAACGGCGTCTCCCGCATCTTCACCGGACCGTTCTCCTTGGCCACGTCGTCCGGCCACACCGGGGGCAGGTGGTCGCCGAAGTAGAGGACCGCTGTCTTCTCGTCGCTCTCCGAGAGGGCCCGGAGGAACTTGCGCAGCGCGCGGTCGCTGTAGCTGAGCCCCCGCAGGTACGCCGCTGCATCGTCGGCGGTCTCCCCGTCGGCACCGCGCAGGGTCATCGGTGCGTCGTACGAGTCGCCCATCGGGAAGTGATTCTGCATCGTCACCAGGTGGGTGAACAGCGGCTTGTCGTGCGTGTCGATCTGGTGGAGCACCTCGTGGAACGCCGAGTTGTCGGAGATGAACGGGCTGTCCTGGATCCGCTTGCGCACCGACATCTCCGTCTTCCCCACGAAGTCCTGGAAGCCGAGGATCGGGTACACCGACTCCCGCCGGTACATGTAGGTGTCGAACGGATGCACCGCGACGCGGTCGTGCCCCCACGACCGGGCCAGGCCGACGAACGAGGGGAACTGGTCGAAGCGCGGCACCAGCATCTGGTACGGCGTCATCAGGCGCGGGTCGAACTGCGACGTCGACATGCCGGTCAGCGCCTCGAACTCCATGTTCGCGGTGCCGCTGCCGTAGCGCTGCGCCAGCATCTGCCCGGACGTGGTCTGCTGCATCAGCCGGCGGACGTACGGGATCGGGTCCTCGGCGAACTCGATGCCGTCGAGGTTGGTCGGGTCGCTGAAGCTCTCGCTCAGGACGACGACGATGTTGACGTCGTCCAGGGCGGACGGCGACCTGGTCGCGTTTGTCGTCTGCGCGGCGGCGCCGTACCGGGCCGCGATCTCCTCCATCGTCGCCCGGGTGTAGTCGTCGGGGCGCTTCATGACCGGCACGTCGAGGTTGTAGAGAAGACCGCCGATGAACCCGTTGTGGGTGTAGTTCTTCTCCTGCGACCAGGACGCCCACTCGGCGTCGCCGAGCCGGTAGGCCGCGCGTACGGCGTTGCCGGGGTGGTTGAAGCCCACGGCGTGGACGATGAGCCCGGCAGCGGCGAGCGCGGCGACCGCCCGGAGGGCCAGGCGGCGGACCCACGTCCGTCGACCCTCCCGAGGCGGACGGGGATGCCTCCTGCGCCAGAGCCAGCCGATGACGAGGGCCAGGGCGGCCACGAGGACGGCCGTGGCGACGACGGCTGCGACGGTCCCGGTGCCGACCATCTGCTCCAGGAACCCGGCGTGCGGGGCGATCGCGAAGTCTTCCGGGTACAACGGCTCCCGCCGCAGGGTCATCTTCACGTGGTTGGCGTAGCCGATCAGAACCGTCACCACAGCGAGCGCGGCGGCCGCCACCCGCAGTCTGCCCGTCAGCGCCCAGACGACGACCATCGCGGACCACAGCAGCAAGCTGCCCCAGAGGAACAACAGCGGCTTGAGCGCGAACGTGAACCCGCCGTTCGACTGGAGCAGCTCGAGAGAGAGGTTGCACAGCATCGCCCAAGCGAGGGCCAGCAGCGCTTCCACGCCGGTGGTACGGCGGAAGCGACGCAGCCCGGCGCGGTCGGACGGCACCGGCACGACGCGCACGCGTCACCTCCAGGAGAGAGCCTCGGGACAGGGAGAGTCTGGGGACTCAACCGTAGACATACCCGCGCGGACGCGGCTCCGGACCGGTTCTGTCGGTGGTCGATGTCACGGTCGTCCCAACTCAGACGACGAGAGACGACGAGTCGACGAGACTTCCCCTGACGAGACTTCCCTGGAGGCGCGATGAGCGTGCACATCGACTGCGACACCTGCGTGGTGCGCGGGCTGGCCTGCCACGACTGCGTGGTGACCGTCCTGCTCGG
>NZ_CAMPGZ010000270.1 GCF_946885725.1 uncultured Nocardioides sp. | reverse complement strand
CTAGTCGAGGCTGGCCACGACCCGCCGTACGGCGTCGAGGCTCGTCTCGACGTCGTGCTCGGTCGTCGACCAGTTGCTCACCGAGATGCGCAGCACGCTGCGGCCCTTCCACCGCGAGCCGGTCATCCATGCGGTGCCGTCCTCGAGCATCCGGCGGACCACCTCCTCGGTGCGCCCGTCGCTGCCGAACGACGCGCACACCTGCGTGAACACCACGTCGTTGAGCACCTCGGCGCCGGGGATCGTCGCGAGACCGGCGGCGAAGGTCGAGGCGTGCCGGGCCAGCCGGTCCACCAGATCGGTGACGCCGGAAGACCCGAGCGAGCGGAGCACCGCCCACACCGGGACCGCCCGCGCGCGGCGCGAGATCTCGGGCACCTTGTCGAACGGCTCGCCCGCCTCGTCGTGGATCAGGTAGTCGCCGTGCATACCCATCGCGGCCTTGACCGCCGCCGGGTCGCGCACGATCGCGATGCCGCAGTCGTAGGGCACGTTGAGCGTCTTGTGCGCGTCGGTCGCCCAGGAGTCGGCGGCCTCGGCGCCCGCCATCAGGTGCCGGTACGTCGGGGACGCGGCCGCCCAGAGCCCGAAGGCGCCGTCGACGTGCACCCACGCGCCGTGCTCGTGCGCGGCGGCGATCGCCTCGGTGAACGGGTCGAACGCGCCCGAGTGCACGTTGCCGGCCTGCAGCACCACCACGGTCGGCTCGCCGGCGCCCTGCGCGAGCGCGTCGGCGAGCGCCTCCGCGCGGATCCGGCCCTGCTCGTCGGCCGGGACCGCCTCCGGGGCGCCGAGCCCGAGGTAACGCAGCGAGAGGTCGACGGTGTCGTGCCGCTCGGCACCGACGAGCACGCGCACCCGCGGCCCGCCATGCAGCCCCTTGGTCGCGACGTCCCAGCCGGACTGGCGGAGCACCGCGTCGCGGCCGGCGGCGAGCCCGGTGAAGTTCGCCATCGTCCCGCCCGTCACGAACCCGACCGCGCCGCCGGCCGGCAGGCCGAGGAGCTGGGTCAGCCAGGGGCCGGTGACGTCCTCGATGGCGGAGTTGGCCGGGGTGAGCTTGCGCAGCCCGGAGTTCTGGTCCCAGGCGCTGACCAGCCAGTCGGCGGCGAGTGCGGCGGGGTGGGTGCCACCGATCACGAAGCCGTAGAACCGGCCGGACGGCATCGCCACGAGCGCGGGGTCGCAGGCCCGGGACAGCAGCTCGACGACCTCGGTGGGGTCGGTGCCCTCCTCGGGCAGCTTCTCGCCGAGCGCGGCGACGACCTCCTCGATGGTCGCCTGCGGCGGGACCGGGCGGGTGTCCAGCGAGGCCAGCCAGTCGAGGGTGAGCTCGTGGGCGCGTTCCAGTGCGGCGGTGGTCTGGTCCATTGGTCCAGTTTCTTCCCGCGCACCTCCCCGCGCCAGACCCGAGCGGGTGGTGACCGGCCCCACACGCGGACCCGTGGCGGGGTTAGTTACCCGCGGGTAGCATCGGGCTGTCTGCTGACTCCCCTACTTCCGCGAAGGAGCCCTCGTGGCCCGACAGTTGCGAGAGGTCGTGTTCGTCGACGGGGTTCGCACCCCGTTCGGCAAGGCCAAGGGCCAGTACGCCGAGACGCGTGCCGACGACCTGGTGATCAAGTGCATCCGCGAGCTGATGCGGCGCAACCCCGACCTGCCGCCGGAGCGGGTCGACGAGGTGGCGATCGCTGCCACGACGCAGATCGGCGACCAGGGCCTGACCATCGGCCGCACCGCCGCCCTGCTGGCCGGGCTGCCCCGCAGCGTGCCCGGCTACGCGATCGACCGGATGTGCGCGGGCGCGATGACCGCGGTGACCACGACCGCGTCGGGCATCGCGTTCGGCGCGTACGACGTGGTGATCGCCGGCGGCGTCGAGCACATGGGCCGGCACCCGATGGGCGAGCAGGTCGACCCCAACCCGCGGATCGTCGCGGAGAAGATCGTCGACCCCGAGGCGCTCTCGATGGGCAACACCGCCGAGAACCTCCACGACCGCTACCCCACGATCACCAAGGAGCGCGCTGACGCCTACGCAGTGCGCTCGCAGCAGAAGACCGCGCAGGCGTACGCCGACGGGCGGATCCAGCCCGACCTCGTCCCGGTCGCCACGCGCAGCGCGGAGGCCGGGTGGGGCCTGGCCACCGTCGACGAGCCGCCGCGCCCCGGCACGACGGTCGAGGACCTGGCCGCGCTGAAGACGCCGTTCCGCCCGCACGGGCGTGTCACCGCCGGCAACTCCGCGGGCATCAACGACGGCGCCACCGCCGCGCTGCTCGCCGACGAGGAGACCGCCCGCGAGCTCGGGCTGCCGGTGAAGATGCGGCTGGTGTCCTACTCGTTCACCGGCGTCGAGCCCGAGGTGATGGGCGCCGGCCCGATCCCGGCCACCGAGAAGGCGCTCGCGCAGGCCGGTCTCAGCATCGACGACATCGGCGCGTTCGAGATCAACGAGGCGTTCGCCGTGCAGGTGCTCGCGTTCCTCGAGCACTTCGGCATCGCCGACGACGACCCGCGCGTCAACCCGTACGGCGGCGCGATCGCGATGGGGCACCCGCTCGCCTCGTCCGGCGTGCGCCTGATGAACCAGCTCGCGGCGACGTTCGCCGAGCACCCCGAGATCCGGTACGGCGTCACCACGATGTGCATCGGCATCGGCATGGGCGGCACCGTGATCTGGGAGAACCCGCACTTCACCGCGACGCAGGACGAGGTGGCCTGATGAGCTCGACCGACCGGAGCACGTACATCGACGACGCCGAGCTCCGCGAGCTCCTCGACCGCGCCTCCGCGATGTCCGAGGGCGAGGTCGTCACCGAGGCCAAGGCGCGCGACGTCGCGCTGCCGCTGGGCGCCGGCACGCTGGTGCTGATCACGCTCGACAACGGCCTCGACCACAACCGCCCGAACACGTTCGGCCCGCGGTCGCTGCGCTCGCTGAACGAGGCGCTCGACGCGGCACTCGCCCGCGAGGACGTCGTCGCGGTCGGCGTCACCGGCAAGCCGTTCATCCTCGCCGCCGGCGCGGACCTGTCCGCCCTCGGCAGCCTGACCAGCCGCGACGACGCGAAGATGATCGCGCGAATCGGCCACGGCGTGTTCGCCAGGCTCGACCAGGCGATCGGCGGCAAGCCGTCGTTCGGCTTCGTCAACGGCCTCGCCCTCGGCGGCGGTCTCGAGGTCGCGCTCAACTGCACCTACCGCACCGTGCAGGACAGCGCCCCTGCGCTCGGTCTGCCCGAGGTCATGCTCGGCCTGATCCCCGGCTGGGGCGGTGCGTGGCTGGTGCCGAACCTCGTCGGCGCCGAGACCGCGGTGAAGCTGATCCTCGAGAACCCGCTCAACCAGGGCAGGACCCTCAACGGCCACCAGGCCTTCGAGCTCGGCCTCGCCGACGCGGAGGTCGGCGGCGCCGACTTCCTGGAGCAGTCGCTGCTGTGGGCCGCGAAGGTGCTGACCGGCGAGGTCGCCGTCGAGCGTCACGAGGTCGACCGCGGCGAGGCCTGGGACGCCGCCGTCGCCAAGGCCAAGAGCATCGCCGACTCCAAGACCGGCGGCGCCTCCCCCGCGGCCTACCGTGCCGTCGAGCTGATCGCCGGCGCCAGGACCGCGACGAAGGCCGAGGGCTTCGCCGCCGAGGACGAGGCGCTCGCCGACCTGGTGATGACGCCGGAGCTCAAGGCGAGCCTGTACTCCTTCGACCTCGTCCAGAAGCGTGCCAAGCGCCCCGCCGGCGCGCCCGACAAGGCGCTCGCTCGGCCTGTCACGAAGGTCGGCATCGTCGGCGCGGGCCTGATGGCCAGCCAGCTGGCCCTGCTCTTCGCCCGGCGCCTCCAGGTCCCCGTCGTACTCACCGACCTCGACCAGGAGCGCGTCGACAAGGGTGTCGGTTACGTGCACGCCGAGATCGACAAGCTGCTCGGCAAGGGCCGCGTCAGCGCCGACAAGGCCAACCGGCTCAAGGGTCTGGTGACCGGCGCGGTCGACAAGGCCGAGGTGTTCGCCGACGCGGACTTCGTCGTCGAGGCGGTGTTCGAGGAGATGAAGGTGAAGAAGCAGGTCTTCGCCGATGTCGAGAAGGTGGTCTCCCCCGAGACGGTCCTGGCCACGAACACCTCGTCGCTGTCGATCACCGAGATGGCGGCCGACCTCGAGCACCCGGAGC
>NZ_CAMPGZ010000269.1 GCF_946885725.1 uncultured Nocardioides sp. | reverse complement strand
CGGGCCCCATCGGGCCGGGCAGGCCCTGCGGGCCCCATCGCCGAGGAGTCAATAAATCAGCCTCGTGGGCGGTGTGTCGCGACACAACTGACCCCTCGCCGTACGCCGGGAGACCTCAGGTGCTCGGGCTGCCAGGCGGCAGTGGGGCGTTCCAGCCGCGGCGCATCGCCAGCACCCGCCACCCGAAGGTGACCAGCGCGGCCGGTACGGCGACCGCCGCCTCCTCGACGCCGGCCCACACGCCGACCACCGCGATCCCCGCGCCGACCAGCGCCGGCACGGCGTACAGCTCGCCTCGCAGTACGACGGGCACCCGGCCCGTGACCACGTCGCGGAGCATGCCGCCACCGATGCCGGTGAGCATGCCCATGAGCGCGGCCGGGAGCGGACCCAGGCCGTACTCGAAGGCCTTGAGCGCACCGACGACGCAGAACAGCGCCAGGCCCGCGGCGTCGAACACGTTGACCAGGCGCTCCATCCGGCCGACGTGCGGGTGGAACCAGAACGTCACGAGCCCCGCGGCGACCGGCACGACGAGGTAGCGCCAGTCCTCGAGCGCGGCCGGGGGCAGGTCCCCGATGAGTACGTCGCGGAGGAAGCCGCCGCCCAGTCCCGTCAGCCCCGCCACCACCAGGACCCCGAAGATGTCGAGGGACTTGCGCACCGCGACGAGCCCGCCCGAGAGCGCGAACGCGAAGACGCCGACCAGGTCGAGAAGGGTCAGCAGCATGGTCGGAGGCTAGCCGTCACGAAATCCCTGAGCCGACACCGGCGCGTGGCCGTAGCCTGCACGGACGCTGAAGTAGGCTCGGCGGAACGACCGATGACCCACCCCCAGGACGACGGAGCACGCGACCGACGATGGAGCCGCAGGACCTCACGCTCGTGGGGCTGACCGACGACGGGAACCACCTGGTCCTGGTCAGCGACACGGGCGACGAGTTCCGGCTCGCCGCCGACAAGAAGCTCCGGGCCGCCCTTCGCGGTGACCACGCCCGCCTCGGCCAGTTGGAGATCACCATGGAGAGCGCATTGCGACCCCGCGACATCCAGGCACGCATCCGCGCAGGTGAATCACCGGAGAGCGTCGCCGCTGCGGCGTCGACGAGCCTCGACAAGATCATGGGCTACGCCACCCCGGTGCTCGCCGAGCGCGCGCACATCGCCGAGCGCGCCCAACGCGCGTCCGTACGTCGCAAGGCCGGCGAGGGCTCGTCGCGGCTTCTCGGCGACGCGGTCGCGGCCCAGCTGCGCGCCCGCAACGTGGACCCCGAGACCGTGGAGTGGGACGCCTGGCGGCGCGAGGACGGCCGCTGGACGCTGGTCGCCGACTACAAGCTCGGTGGCGAGGGCAAGCACGCCGAGTTCGTCTTCGACGCCCCCGGCCGGTACGTCGTGGCCGAGGACGACGACGCCCGCTGGCTCACCGGCGAGCAGGTCGCCGCCACGCCGGCCGCCCCCACCTCTTCGCCTGCCGGGTCGCCCGCCGCCGCGGGCGGTGCCGCCGGCCAGCAGCGCCGGCTCGCCGCCGTACCCTCCGACGACGAGCTGCCCCTCGGCGAGGACGCGCTCGGCATGGTGCGCGACGAGCCCGCCGCCGCGGCTCCGGTCGAGCGCCCGGCCGCGGTGCACAGCGACCAGGCCGACTGGATCGCCACCCAGGCCAGCGAGCGGCCCACCCCGCAGCGCCGCGAGGAGCCGGAGCCCGAGCCGGAGCCCGCCGCCGAGGAGCAGCCGCAGCCGGAGCCGCGCCGCAAGGGCCGCCGCGGCCGCGCGTCCGTGCCGTCGTGGGACGAGATCATGTTCGGCGGCGGCAAGGGCGACTGACCCGCCCCTCCCCTCGCACTCGGCCGGGGCCGCCGTCCGTAGGGTGGCGCTCGTGCCGATCCCTGAGTTCATCCTCGACCTGCGCGCCAAGGTCGGCCACGACCCGCTGTGGCTGCTCGGCGTGACCGCCGTCGTGCTCCATGGCGACGAGGTGCTGCTGGTGCGCCGTTCCGACAACGGGGCCTGGACTCCGATCACCGGCATCGTCGACCCCGGCGAGCATCCCGCCGTGACCGCCGTACGCGAGGCCGCGGAGGAGACCTGCGTGACCGCCGAGGTCGAGGCGCTGGTCTGGGTGAACCTCACGCCGATGATCGAGTACGAGAACGGCGACCTGACGCAGTACGTCGACCACACCTTCCGCTGCCGGTACGTCGCCGGCGAGGCGGCGGTCGGCGACGACGAGTCCGTCGACGTGCGGTGGTGGCCGGTCGACGGGCTGCCCGACATGGACCCGCTGCTGCGCGAGCGGATCCGCCGCGCGGCCGAGCACGACGGCGGCCCGACCGAGTTGGACCCGTTCCCGGGCTAGCCGCCTGCCTCCCGTCCATGGAGCGGGAAACGCCTGCTGCGCCGCGCGAGGCTCGGCTACCCTCGTCGCACCATGCATCTCCTGTGTTGTCGCTGTCGCTGACACCAGCCGCCCCGGCCGGTGCCTCTTCGCACGTCCAGCCGACAGCTCTCGACGCACAGGACCTCTTCGCATGAGCCTCAGCTTCGCCACCTGGGTGGCCGACCTCTCCGCCCGCGGCCACGCCGTCCTCGCCGCCAGCCACGCCGTACCCGTGCAGCTCTGGCTGCGTGAGCCCGGTGACCGCGGCACCGTGCTGCACTACCTGGCCCGCGGCACGCGGGTCACGCTGCGGCGGTACGCCGCCACCGACCTGACCACGCTGGTGCTGCGCGCGGAGTGCGACTGCGAGGAGCACCGCACCGCCGGCGCCGGCAGCCGGACCGTGCTGACTCCGGGCGCGACGCCGATCGCCGAGGTGGTTCTGGACGGCGCGAAGGAGTTCGGCTGGAGCGGCGCCGAGGCCGGTCTGCTGGACGTCGCGACGGCAGCGGAGCTGTTCGAGGGGCTCCGCACGGCGCTCGACGGCTGCGCGGCCGAGGTGGCCTGAGCGCGCACCTGCGTGGTCTCGACAAGCTCGGCCCCCCGTGAGGACCGAGGCCGGGCGCCGGACCGTCGGGACGGCGACATGGGGCCGGACCTCCCGGCCTCGGGACCTGATCAACGAGTCCCGGAGGCGAAGGTCACGGCCCGGTGGCGACCGGACGGGAGGGGTCCTGGACCCACTCGCTCCACGACCCGGCGTACAGCGCGGCGTCCACGCCGAGCCGCCTCAGCGCCAGCACGTCGTGCGTCGCGGTCACCCCGGAGCCACAGTAGGCGGCCACCTCGACCTCCTGGGCACGGGACGGATCGACACCCGCGCGCTCGAAGGCCCGCTCGTAGGCGACCGATAGGTCGTCGAGCATCAGGAAGCGCTGGTTCCACGTTGAGTCGACCTGGATGAGGTTCGCGGCTGTCGGCACGTTGACCGCGCCGGGGATGTGGCCGGCGACGGGGTCGACCGGCTCCACCTCGCCGCGGTACCGCTCCGGCGCGCGTGCGTCGATCAGCACGCCCTCGCGCGCGACGCGGGCTGCCCCGTCGGCGTCGAGCACGCGCAGCCGTCCCGGCCCGGCGACGAAGTCGCCCTCGTCGGGACGCTCCTCGCCCGTCGCGACCGGACCACCGGCCGCGACGTAGTGCGACCAGCCGCCGTCGATCACGCGTACGTCGTCGTGGCCGTGGTGCTCCAGCAGCCACCAGGCGCGCGCCGCGGACGTGCCGGCGACGCCGTCGTACACCACGACCGGCCGGTCCATCCGCACCCCGGCCCGCCGCATCGCCGCCGCGAACGTCTCCGGCTCCGGCAGCGGGTGCCGGCCGCGCGACCCGTCGCCCACCGGAGCGGCCAGGTCGGTCTCGAGATCGACGAAGGCGGCGCCGGGGACGTGCCCGGCGAGGTACTGCTCGTGCCCGTCGGTCCGGCCGAGCGCCCAGCGCACGTCGAGGAACGTCGCACCGCCGGCCGCGGCCAGGGCGACGGCGTCCTCGGGGCGGATGACCGGATCCCTCACAGCCGGCTGTCCCCGAACGGAAGGGGCTCGCCGATCATCGACACGGCTCGGGCGCGGCTCGCGGTCAGGCGGCGGCGGTGGTGCTGGCGGCAGAGCACCTCGTAGCCGACCTCGGGCGGCTCCTCCCCCTCACCCTCCTGCACGTCGCCGACGACGATGACCTCGCCCTCGGTGACCATCACACCGTTCTCGGTGCGGGCGTTGTGGGTGGCGCGCTTGCCGCACCAGCAGAGCGCCT
>NZ_CAMPGZ010000268.1 GCF_946885725.1 uncultured Nocardioides sp. | reverse complement strand
CTCCTGCTCCGCGTCGGCTGGCCGTCCCTCTCCGCCGACCTCCTCCCCCCGACCCCGCGCCGCCGCGTTGAGGAGCTGATGGTCCCGTGACGCCCGACAACGATTCGTCTGCGAACTACGGGGTGATTTGCGCAGGCGAATCGCAGACGAATCCACCTCAGGTCGTGGTCGCGGTGGTCCGACCGGACGAGCACTGGGGCGGCGTGGTGCGGCTTGCGGCTCAGGCCGCCCATGAGCAGGACGTTCCGTTGGACATCGTGCTGGTGGACGGCTCGGGCGCGTCGACGGCGCACAACATGGCGGTGATGGACGAGGCCATCGCGACGGCGCGAGAGGCCGGCCCGGGAGTGGAGATCCGGGTCGCCGGACCGTTCGGCCCCGACTCGTCCTCCACACTGCAGACGCTGCGGGACGTCGCGGTCCGGTTCGTGGTCTGCAGCCAGGAGACATGGGACGCGCTCCGCGACGTACCCGACCTGACCTGGCTGCGCGAGCAGCGGGCCACGATCCTGTGAGCGACCGGCCGTCGGCCCCGGTGCGCACCGGTCCGAGCGACCAGCAGGCGGCAGGCCGGTCCCGAGGGCTCGACACCGCCGAGGCCCGGCGCCGGTTGGCGGCCGACGGTCCCAACGTCGTACCGCTGGTCGGGCGGACGCCCTTCTGGCGGGTTCTGCTCGCGCAGTTCACCCATCTGCTGGCCGTGCTGCTCATCGTGGCGTCGCTGATGGCGCTGGTGGCGGGCGTGCCCGCCCTCGCGGTCGCGATCGCGGTCGTCGTCGTGCTCAACGCGGCGTTCGCCTTCTGGCAGGAGTACCGGGCGGACCGCTCTGCCGAGCGGTTGCGCGACCTGATGCCGTCGGGGACCCGCGTACGGCGCGACGGCGTCGCCGTGGTGGTTCCCGCCGCCGACGTGGTGGTCGGCGACCTGCTGCTGCTCGAGGAGGGCGACCGCATCTGCGCCGACGCGGAGGTGCGGACGACGTCCGGCCTCACCGTGGACGAGTCGCTCGTGACCGGCGAGAGCGTCGCGGTCCCGCGCGAGGTGTCCGACCGGCTGCTGGCCGGCACGTTCGTGGTCCAGGGGGCGGCGGAGGCGGAGGTGACGGCCACCGGCGCGGCCACCGCTCTCGCCGGCATCAGCCGCCTCGCCGCGTCCGCGCAGCGTCCGCCGAGTCCGCTGTCGCGGGAGCTTCGCCGCGTCGTCCGCATCGTGGCTCTCGTCGCGGTCGGCACCGGCACCTGTCTCGGTCTGGGCGGCGTCGCGCTGGGACTGACGGCGACGGAGGCGTTCCTGTTCGGCGTCGGCGTCGCCGTCGCGCTCGTGCCGGAGGGACTGCTGCCCACCGTCACGTTGTCCCTCGCCCACGGCGCGCAGCAGATGGCCGCTCGGCACGCGCTGGTCCGGCACCTGGAAGCCGTGGAGACCCTCGGCGCGACGACGTACGTCTGCACCGACAAGACCGGCACGATCACCCAGAACCGCATGGCGGTGGTGACGGTGTGGCAGCCCGCCGGCAGGGTCCGGGTCACCGGCGAGGGCTATGCCCCCACGGCACGGTTGGACGGGGACCCGGAGGCGCTGGCGCGGCTGCCGGCGCTCGCGCGAGCAGCGACCGCCTGCGTGCACGGACGGGCCCGGCGGCACGAGGGCCACTGGGTCGCCGAGGGCGACCCGATGGACGCCGCCGTCCACGCGCTGCTCCTGCGCGCCGGAGGCGAGGATCCTCCGGCGCCGCGGGAGAGCATCCCGTTCAGCCGGGACCGGATGCTGACCTCGGTGCTGCTCGACGACGAGCTGGTCGTCCTGGGCGCCCCCGAGCAGGTGCTGGCTCGTTGCGACGTCGTCCCGCCTGGCGCGCAGGCCGCCGAGTCGGACCTGACGGGACGGGGGCTTCGGGTGCTCGGAGTCGCCCGCCGCGACTGGCGGGCGGGGACGACACTGGGACCGGACGCCGAGCAGCACCTCGAGCTGCTCGGCCTGCTGGGTCTCGAGGACCCACCCCGGCCCGACATCGCGGACGCGCTGAGCCGGTGCCGCTCGGCCGGCATCCGGGTCGCCATGCTGACCGGCGACCATCCGCGCACGGCGCGTGCGATCGGCCAGGAGGTCGGGTTGCTGGGCGCCGAGGGCCGCGTGCTCGACGGCCGCGACCTGCCGACCGATGACTCCGAGCTCGGGGCGCTGCTGCACCACGACGACGGCGTCGTCGTCGCCCGGGTGGCGCCGGCGGACAAGCTGCGCATCGCGCGGGTGCTCAGGGAGACCGGGCACACGGTGGCGATGACCGGCGACGGGGTCAACGACGTACCGGCGTTGCGCGAGGCCGACGTGGGCGTCGCCATGGGGGCGTCGGGCAGCGACGTGGCGCGCGAGGCGGCCGACCTCGTGCTCCTCGACGACCACTTCGCGACGATCGTGCACGCCGTCGAGCTGGGCCGGGCGACGTTCGCGAACGTACGCCGCTTCCTGACCTACCACCTCACCGACAACGTGGCCGAGCTGGCGCCGTTCGCCGTCTGGGCCCTGACCGCCGGGCAGGTGCCGCTGGCCATCTCGGTGCTGCAGGTGCTGGCACTGGACATCGGCACCGACATGCTGCCGGCACTCGCGCTGGGCACCGAACCGCCGAGCAGCCGGGCGATGCGCGGCCCGATGACCACGCGGACGGTCGTGGACAGGCAGCTGCTCGTGCGCAGCTTCGGCGTCCTCGGTCCGGTCGAGGCGGCCGGTGCGCTGGCCACCTTCCTGGTCGTGCTCGTCGCGGGCGGCTGGACCTGGGGGGCGACGCCCGGCGCGGAGCTGCTTGCCCAGGCATCGGGCTCCGCGTTCGCCGCGATCGCCGGAGCGCAGATGGCCAACGCGTTCGTCTGCCGCAGCGAGGCCGTGCCGGTGTGGCGGCTCAGCCCCACCGGCAACCCCGCGGTGCTCGCGGCGGTGGCGGCGGAGGCCTTGTTGCTGCTGGCGTTCCTCGGGCTGCCCGTGCTGGCCGGCGTCCTCGGCGGCGCCTGGCCCACCGGGCTCGGCTGGATGGGTGCGCTCGCCACGGCGGCCGCGCTCCTCGGCGCCGACACCGTGCACAAGCAGATCCGGCGCCACCGGGCGACGGCAGCGCACCGAGTTCTCCCTCAGAGCGTCAGGACGTCGGCGCCGCCCGGCGGTCGGTGACCTCCGCCGTCGACGGCGACGTGGTGCGCGCCGGCAGCGGCACCACACGCACCGGGCACGCGGCGTGCGCCACGACGGCGCGCGCGACCGCACCGACCGGGTAGCCGAACGGCTCGTCCACGCAGCGCCTGCCGATGAGGACCTCCTGAGCCGTGTGCGAGACCGAGATCAGCGCCTCGGCCGCGCGGGCATGGCGTACGTCGACCGTGACTCCGGCCGCGCCGACCACGAGGTCGACGGCCGCGATCGCCTCCTGCAGGCGCGCGGCTGCCGCTTTCCGCCAGGACGCCTCGTCGTCGGACGAGACCACGTCCGCGTACGGCACCGGCAGGCTCCACGCGTGCAGGACCACCAGCCGTCGCCGCTGCGCCAAGGCGACGTGGGCGGCTGCCTTCAGCAGCTCCTCGGAGCCGGCGGGGTCGTCGACGCCGACCACCACGGGTGCGTCCTCCGCCCGGTCCGGCACCAGCTCCGGCACGACCACGACGGGGCACCGCGTCCGGGCCGCGACGCCCGCGACGACCGACCCGGTCGGCATCGCGACCTGGGTCCGGGTCCGGCTGCCCAGCACGACGCACGCGGCGTCGCGAGCGTGTGCGACGAGGCCCTGGACGCGGCCGCCGACGTACAGCTGCGACGTCACCGGGACGCTCTCACCGACAACCTCGTACACCGCCGTGCGCGCATGCCCGAGGCTCCGCCACCCGACGGTCCGCATGGTGTCGGCCGGGACCAGCGGTGGCTCCCAGCGCAGCGGGGTCCCGGACGGTGCGACGTGCACCAGCCGGAGTGCCTGGCCCTCTCGTTGCGCCGCTTCGGCCGCCCACCTCGTCGCGGCCAGCCCGGCGGTCGTCCCGTCGACGCCGACGACCACGGTCCCCGTCGCGCTCATCTGCCTCCTCCATGCCACTGGGTCTCTGGGTCACTGGGTCTGGCCTGATGATGCGGTGCGGAGCCTCCTCCGCGGCAGGGACTAACGTCCCGTCAACCGGACGATCCGGGACCAAAGTCCTACCCCTCCTCAGAC
>NZ_CAMPGZ010000267.1 GCF_946885725.1 uncultured Nocardioides sp. | reverse complement strand
GGTCTTCGGTTGGCATCGGCTCTTCGCGCTGGTCGACGATTCGTGCGACAGCCTCCGTTGTGTCGACGGCACCACCGGTTGAAGACCTTCGGCCGCTGGCGCTACGAGGTGACCGGTCCGGCCGCGTATGCGTGGACCAGCCCGCACGGGCTGCGGTTTCACCGCGACCAGCACGGCACCCTCGCGCTGGATCCCTGACCACCCCGCCCCGGACCCCGCTCGACCACTCGAGAGCGGGGCTCGTGGCATGTCGCGAGTGGTGCCCAGTGGTCTCGACAGGCGCGACAACCAGAGCGCCGGCTACGGCAGGCGCGGTCCTGCGTGACCGGCCAGGCACTGCCAACCGTCTGCTGCCCGCACCCACACCTGCGTCATAGGCATCCTGAACGTCTCGACGACGCTGTCCGCGCCCGCGACCTCGTCGACCACCTCGCAGCGGAGGACAGCGGTATCCCCGAGCACCACGACCTCGGGGTCGGTCAGCCGCTGTGACCGCCAGGCCCGGGCGCCCGTCGTGTTTCGCTGGATGTACTCCGAACGATTGAACGTCGCCCCCACGTGCGAGGTCCATGCGAAGTCATCATGGAGGAGCTCCCGAAGCCGCCCCGCGTCGCCCGCCGCGAGTGCCCGCGCACGGTCCTCGGCGGCGGCGATGACCTCCTGCGCGGCGTCCATGCCCTCCAGCCTGACACCGCCCCACGGGACCGACCGAGAGTGGTCTCGACAAGCTCGACCACCCGAGCCGCCGGGGGTCTCGACAACCTCGACCACCCGATTCGACCCGGGCTCGACCACCCGCGGATCAGCGCGCGGAGACCTCGTGCACGTGGTCGGTGAGCCGCGCGAGCTGGTCGGGGTCGGTGGAGGGCAGGACGCCGTGGCCCAGGTTGAAGATGTGGCCCTTCGCGGACCGGCCGGCGGCGAGCACCTCGTCGGCGCGCGCCAGCATGACCTCGGTCGGCGCGAAGACCAGCGACGGGTCGAGGTTGCCCTGGACGGCGCGGTCGCCGACGCGGCGGATGCCGTCGGCGAGGGGAACGCGCCAGTCGACTCCGACGACGTCGGCGCCGGCCTCCCCCATCAACCCCAGCAGCTCGCCGGTGCCGACACCGAAGTGGATGCGGGGCACGCCGAGCTCGCCGGCGGCGGCGAGCACCTGGGCGGAGTACGGCATGACGTAGCGGCGGTAGTCGTCGGGGGACATCGCGCCCGCCCAGGAGTCGAAGAGCTGGATGGCGGAGGCGCCGGCGGCGACCTGGACGGCGAGGTACGCCGCGGAGATGGACGCGATCTTGCGCATCAGCGCGTCCCAGACGTCGGGGGCGCCGAACATCATCGCCTTGGTGCGGGCGTGCTCCTTCGACGGCCCGCCCTCGACGAGGTACGACGCCACGGTGAACGGCGCGCCGGCGAAGCCGATGAGCGGGGTCGAGCCGAGCTCGCGGACGAGGGTCTGGACCGACTCGGTGACGAACGGGACGTGCGAGGGGTCGAGGTCGGGAATGGCCTCGACGTCGGCGAGCGTCTCGACGGGCTTGGCCACGACGGGTCCGACGCCGGGGACGATGTCGAGGTCGACGCCGACGGCCTTGAGCGGCAGCACGATGTCGGAGAAGAAGATCGCCGCGTCGACGCCGTACCGGCGGACCGGCTGGAGCGTGATCTCGACGACCAGGTCGGGCCGCATGCAGGACTCGAGCATGGCCACGCCCTCGCGGACCTTGCGGTACTCCGGCAGGGATCGCCCGGCCTGCCGCATGTACCACACGGGCGTGTGCGGGACGGGCTCGCCACGGGCGGCACGGAGGAACGCTGAGTCGGCGAGATCGTTGGCCAGGTCGGTCACCCCTCGATCCTCCCAGGTCAGCCTGCGTGTCGGGCCCCCGGTCCCGGCGGACCCGGCTTACGCTGGCCCCATGGCAGCACGTCAGGAGCGTGGTGTGGACCCTGCGGCGTTCCCCGAAGAGTTCCGCACCGCGGTCGCGCAGATGCGCGCCGCACGACTGCGCCCGGAGATCTTCTGCGAGGAGATGCCGGCGCCGCAGCGGATCGCGCCGTTCGCCTCCGCGCTCTCCGCCGACGTCACCGTCGAGGGCGAGGACGTCGGCACCGGCCGTCTCGTCCTGCTGCACGACCCTGCGGGCAATGACGCCTGGGACGGTACGTTTCGTTGCGTGGCATACGCACGCGCCGAGATCGACCCCGAGATGGCCAACGACCCGCTGCTGGGCGAGGTCGGGTGGTCGTGGCTGAGTGAGGCGCTGTCCGCGCACAGCGCCGCGTACGCCGCACCGTCCGGCACGGTCACCAAGGTCTCGTCGGAGTCCTTCGGCTCGATGTCCGACGAGGAGGCCAGCGCCCAGCTCGAGATCCGCGCCTCCTGGACGCCCGTCGCGGGCCCGGACGGCTCGTTCGACATGGGTCCGCACGTCGAAGCCTGGGCCGAGCTCCTCTGCACCGCCTCCGGCCTGCCGCCGCTCCCCGAGGGCGTCACCTCTATGCCGAGCCGGCGGGGACAGCGCGGCCGCGCCTGATGGTCGACGAGCCCACCACTCCCCCGGACAACGACACCGCTCCGGAGGAGGACGAGACTCCGCCCGCCCCGCTGCTCGAGCTGCGTGACGGGCTCGGCCCGGTCGTCGACACCCCCGATGCGCTCGAGGCGGTCGTCGAGAAGTTCGGAAACGCCACCGGTCCGGTCGCGATCGATGCCGAGCGGGCCTCCGGCTACCGCTACTCCGCCCGGGCCTACCTCGTGCAGCTGCGCCGCGAGGGCGCGGGTACGGCGCTGATCGACCCGATCCCGTTCGGCGACCTGAGCAGCCTCCAGGAGGCGCTCGGCGACGCCGAGTGGATCCTGCACGCCGCCACCCAGGACCTGCCCTGTCTCACCGAGCTGGGGCTCCGCCCGACGACGCTGTTCGACACCGAGCTCGCCGGCCGGCTGCTCGGCTACCCCCGCGTCGGCCTGGCCACCCTGGTCGAGACGATCGTGGGCCGCCGGATGCGCAAGGAGCACAGCGCCGTCGACTGGTCGACGCGGCCGCTGCCGGAGCCGTGGCTGGAGTACGCCGCCCTCGATGTCGAGGTGCTGATCGAGCTGCGCGACGCCCTCGCCCAGGAGCTCGATGAGACCGGCAAGGCCGAGTGGGCGCGCCAAGAGTTCGAGCACCTGGTCAAGGCGACGCCGACCGGGCCGCGCCCCGACCCCTGGCGTCGTACGTCGGGCCTGCACCGCGCCCGAGGGCGGCGCGCGCTGGCCGCGGTCCGCGAGCTGTGGCGCACCCGCGACGCGATCGCTTCGCAGCGTGACGTGACGCCGGGCCGGATCATCCCCGACGCTGCGATCGTCGAGGCCGCCAACGCGCTGCCGCGCGACCGCGGCTCGCTGCTCGGTCTCAAGGGTTTCCGCGGCCGCGGCGCCGAGCGCTACGCCAACCAGTGGGTGGGCGCGCTCCGCGCCGCCCGCGACCTCGACGACACCGAGCTGCCGCCGCTGGCCGCGCGCTACGATGGGCCGCCGCCCCCGCGCGCCTGGGCCGACCGTGACCCGGTCGCCGCCGCACGGCTCACCCGAGCCCGCGCGGACCTCAAGGCCCTCGCCGAGCAGCACAACCTGCCGGTCGAGAACCTCCTCACGCCCGACTACGTGCGGCGCCTGCTCTGGGAGCCGCCGCCCACCGACTCCGACGTACCCCTCGTCGAGGCCGTCGCCGAGCGGCTGCGGTCCATGGGCGCGCGGGAGTGGCAGATCGAGCTCACCCAGGACGTGCTGGCGACCGCCATCCTCGAGGCGAAGCCGTCGGACCCCAAGGACCCCGGGCCGGAGCCCGAGGAGCCCACCGGCACCGAGCCGTAACCCGGGTCAGTCGGTCGGCTCGGTCACCGGCGCGAGCGTGCGCTGAGACTCGGCGTCCAGACGCGGCAGCACCGCGTCGAGGTCGATCAGCGGGTCGTACCAGAGGTTCTCGAGCTCGGGACGCATCTTGTCCTCGAGCGTCGGCCACGCGGTGACGTAGGGCGCGATGGTCGCTCGGCGCACCGCCTGGTCGAAGACCTGGACGCTGGCCGGTTGCGAGCCCGGCTGGATGAACGACAGGGAGTTCAGGGTCGGCAGGTAGGCCGGCACGATCCCGCCCGACTGCGCGAGGATCCCCGAGCCCTCCTCCTGGCTGGCGAAGGCGATCAGGTCCGCGGCCTGCTCGACG
>NZ_CAMPGZ010000266.1 GCF_946885725.1 uncultured Nocardioides sp. | reverse complement strand
CTCGCGGTACGCCGCACGCGCCAGCAAGAGATAGGAGTCGGGGTCGAGCCGGGTGGCGAGGGAGTACATCTGCTCGCGCCAGGTCCAGAACGTGCCGCGGTCCTCCTGGGTCCGCCCGCGCAGCGCCCGGTGGAACGCGTGGCTGTGGCAGTTCGCCAGGCCCGGCAGCGTCAGCCCGGGCAGCCGCGTCGCGTCAGCCGGTGCCACTCCGTGCGTGACGGAGGTGAACCTGCCGTCCGCGACCTCGACCCGCACGCCCTCGACCACACCGTCGGGAAGCAGCGCCCGCTCCAGCCACCAGGCGCTCACCGGTCACCCGCCAGCAGCTCGAGCGTGTCCGCGAGTGCGGTCACTCCGGCCAGGCAGTCCGCGGTCTCGGCGTGCTCGTCGGGGCTGTGCGAGACGCCGGTCGGGTTGCGCACGAACAGCATCGCGGTCGGGATGCCCGCGGACGAGATGACGCCTGCGTCGTGGCCGGCCGCGGTCGGGATCACCGGCCAGGCGTGCGGTCCCGCGATGCGCGCGGCGAGTGCCGGGTCGAAGACCACCTCCGGCGACACCGACTCGGCGGTCACCGTCAGCGCGGTGCCGTCGCGGCCGGCCCGGTCCTGCGCCTGCCGCTCGACGTCGGCGAGCATCGACTCGAGCGCCTCCGACGACTCGGCCCGGGCGTCGAGCCACGCCGTTACGTGGGAGGGGACGGCGTTGGTGCCGTTGGGGCGTACGTCGACCCGGCCGAACGTCGCGCGCTGCCCGGACAGCCGGGCTCGCTTGTTGGCGGCCAGCGCGCTCATCGCGTAGGTGAGCATCGGGTCGCGTCGGTCCTCCATCCGCGTGGTGCCGGCGTGGTTGGCCTCGCCGGCGAAGTCGAAGCGGTAGCGCCCGTGCGGCCAGATCGCGCTCGCCACCCCGACGGGCTCGTCCCGGTGCACGAGGTCGCGGCCCTGCTCGACGTGCAGCTCGACGAACGTGCCGACGCCGTCGAGGAACGTGCCGGGCGTGCCGTCGAGCCCCTCGGCCTCGAGCGCGTCGGCCAGCGCCACGCCGTCGCGGTCGCGCAGCTCGCGCGCCTTCTCCCACGTCGTCGCACCGGTGAGCAGCCGCGAACCCAGGCAGGCCAGTCCGAAGCGCGACCCCTCCTCCTCGACGAACGCGCCGACGGCGATCGGCCGCCGCGGCTCGAAGCCGCGGCCGCGCAGCACGTCGAGGGCGGCGAACGCCGACACGACGCCGAGCGGCCCGTCGTACGCGCCGCCGTCGAGCACCGAGTCGAGGTGCGAACCGGTCAGCACCGCGTCACGGGCGGTCGAGCCTGTCGGGGCCCCGCCCCGCGGTCCCCACCAGGCAACGAGGTTGCCCAGCCCGTCGCGCTCGACCTCGAGCCCGCGTGCCTCGGCCTGCTCGACGAACCACGCGCGCGCCTCGCGCTCGGGGGCCGTCCAGGGCTGGCGGAAGTACCCGCCAGTCGTGGCCGAGCGGCCGAGCGGGAGCAGGTCGCGCCACATCTGCTCGAAGTCGTCAGTCACGATGTGTCCCATGGAGTTCCAGGATGTCGTACGTCGTCGTCGGATGGTGCGCAGCTACGACCCCGACCGGCCGGTCGACCCGGCGGTCGTCGAGCGGATGCTCGCCAACGCGGTGCGGGCGCCGAGCGCGGGGTTCAGCCAGGGCTGGGGGTTCCTGGTGCTGGACACCCCCGAGGACGTGGCGAGGTTCTGGACGGCCACGAGCGACCCCGACGCCGGGCTCGACGGCTGGCTGAAGGGAATGACCACCGCGCCGGTGATCATCGTTCCCCTGTCCTGCAAGGACATCTACCTCGACCGCTACGCGCAGGCCGACAAGGGCTGGACGGACAGAGACGAGTCGCGGTGGCCGGTGCCCTACTGGGACATCGACACCGGCATGGCGTCGCTGCTGATCCTGCAGACCGCCGTCGACGAGGGGCTCGGCGCCTGCTTCTTCGGCGTGCCGCCGCACCGGATGGACGCGTTCCGCGCGGCGTTCGACGTGCCGGCGGCGTACACCCCGATCGGCGCGATCACCGTGGGCCACAAGCCGTCCGACCCCACGCAGACCGGCGCGAAGGGGAGCCCGACGCGGCGCAGCCGCCGGCCGGCGGACGAGGTCGTGCACCGGGGCCGTTGGAGAGGCGCCGCACAGACCGCTTCGTAGACTCGGGGTGAGGTGATCGCGATGACCGACCGGCAGCGGAACCGCCTCGCCGAGTGGGAGGCCGAGGTCGAGGCCGAGCGCCGCATGCGCGACGCGGCCGTGACCAGGGCGATGGGCACGCCGCCCGAGCCCGAGGTGGAGGCCGCCGACGAGGAGGCCGAGGAGGGCGCCCGCGCCCGCATCGACCAGCAGACGCTGTGGGTCGACCGGCAGGTGCGCGCGGCCATCGAGCGGGGCGAGTTCGACAACCTGCCCGGCGCGGGCAAGCCGCTGCGGCTGCCCGACACCCACGACCCCGACTGGTGGGTCAAGGGGCTCGTCGAGCGCGAGAAGCTCACCGGCATCGCCCCGCCCGCGATCAGCCTGCGCGCCGAGGACGCCGCACTCGACGCCGAGCTCGACCGGCTGGCCACCGAGGAGCAGGTGCGCAGCACCCTCGAGGACTTCAACCGCCGGGTCGTCGAGGCCCGCCGCCAGCTGCAGGGCGGTCCGCCGGTGGTGACGCCGACCCGCAACATCGAGGACGAGGTCAACGCCTGGCGGCAACGCCGAGCGGAGCGACGCGCCGCCGTCCGCAGCGCGGAGCTGCGCGCGCAGGCCGAGTCCACGCCGCGCCGCCGCTGGTGGCGACGCCGCCGCTCCGAGTCCCACGAGTCCTAGCCCTCCTGCATCGGCACGCGCACGCCGCGCTCGTGCGCGACCGCGACCGCGTCGTCGTACCCCGCGTCCACGTGCCGGATCACGCCCATCCCCGGGTCGTTGGTCAGCACCCGCTCGATCTTCTGCGCGGCCAGGTCGGTGCCGTCGGCGACGGTGACCTGTCCGGCATGGATCGAGCGGCCCATGCCCACGCCACCCCCGTGGTGGATGGACACCCAGGTCGCGCCGGACGCGGTGTTGACCAGCGCGTTGAGCAGCGGCCAGTCGGCGATCGCGTCGGAGCCGTCGAGCATCCCCTCGGTCTCGCGGTACGGCGAGGCGACGGAGCCGCAGTCGAGGTGGTCGCGGCCGATCGCGATCGGGCCCTTCAGCTCGCCCGAGGCGACCATCTCGTTGAACTTCAGGCCGGCCCGGTGCCGCTCGCCGTACCCCAGCCAGCAGATCCGCGCCGGCAGGCCCTGGAAGTGCACGCGCTCGCCGGCCATCGTGATCCACTTCCGCAGCCGTTCGTTCTCGGGGAACAGCTCGAGGATCGCCTTGTCGGTCGCGGCGATGTCGGCCGGGTCGCCCGAGAGCGCGGCCCAGCGGAACGGGCCCTTGCCCTCGCAGAACAGCGGCCGGATGTAGGCCGGCACGAAGCCGGGGAACTCGAACGCCCGGGCGAACCCGCCCTTGCGCGCCTCGTCGCGGATCGAGTTGCCGTAGTCGAACACCTCGGCGCCCTTGTCCTGGAAGCCGACCATCGCCTCGACGTGGCGGGCCATCGACTCGCGGGCCTTCTCGGTGAGCAGCTGGGGGTCCTTCTCGCGCATCGCCGCCCACTTGTCGAACGGCACGCCGCTCGGCAGGTAGTAGAGCGGGTCGTGCGCCGACGTCTGGTCGGTCACCACGTCGATGGGCGCGTCCTTCGCAAGCAGCGCCGGCACCATGTCCGCGGCGTTGCCGAGCACGCCGATCGACAGCGGGCGCCGCTCGTCCCGCGCCTCGACCGCGAGCCGCAGCGCCTCGTCGAGGTTGGCGGCCTGCACGTCGAGGTAGCGGTGCTCGATGCGCCGCGTGATCCGCGACTGGTCGCACTCGATGCAGATCGCGACGCCGTCGTTCATCGTCACCGCGAGCGGCTGCGCGCCTCCCATGCCGCCGAGACCGGCGGTGAGTGTGATCGTGCCGGCGAGCGTGCCACTGAACAACTTGTCGGCGACGGCGGCGAACGTCTCGAACGTGCCCTGCAGGATCCCCTGCGTGCCGATGTAGATCCACGAGCCCGCGGTCATCTGGCCGTACATCGTCAGGCCCATGTGCTCAAGCCGCCGGAACTCCTCCCAGTTGGCCCAGTCGCCGACCAGGTTGGAGTTGGCGATCAGCACCCGCGGCGCCCACTCGTGGGTGCGCATCACGCCGACCGGCTTGC
>NZ_CAMPGZ010000265.1 GCF_946885725.1 uncultured Nocardioides sp. | reverse complement strand
CGAGCACATCGACGTCGGCCACGAGGCCGGCGACATGTCGACCGCGACGATCAAGGTCTGGACCGAGGACGACGCCGACCTCCAGCGGCTGCTGATGCGGCTGCAGACCCACGGAGTCAACATGGTCGACCCCGGCGAGGCGTCGGTCGCGGTGGCCGAGCAGGACGGCGTCTTCCCCGACGACTTCTACTCCACGACCAACCTCGAGACCCGGGTGCGCATCGACGGTCGCTGGGTCCACGTGGAGAACCCCGAGATGGACTGCGGCCTCATCGTCGAAGGAGAGGGCAGCGACACTCGCGTCTTCACGCTGCCGATGGCCGACGTGAAGGCCGGCATGAGGGTCGTCTGTGGCGCCTCCGGTATCAAGGTCAGCGTCCCGGAGGTCAGCCGCAGCTCGGAGACGTTCGGCTTCATGGAGTCCGACGTGTCATCCGAGAAGCCGCAGGCCGTGCTGGTCCGGCAGGTCGCCGAGGGCATGCGCGAGGCCAAGGCCGAGGGCAAGAAGGTGCTCTGGGTCGGCGGCCCCGGCGTCGTGCACACCGGCGCGTCACCCGCGATGGTCGCCATGGTCAACGCCGGGTTCGTCGACGTGCTCTTCGCCGGCAACGCGCTGGCCACCCACGACATCGAGTCCGCGCTGTACGGCACCTCGCTCGGCGTCGACCTCGCCCAGGGCCGCGGCGTCGAGCACGGCCACGAGCACCACATCCGCGCACTGAACACGATCCGCAAGGCCGGCTCGATCAAGGCCGCCGTCGACTCCGGCGTCCTGACTGGCGGGATCATGCACGCGCTTGTCACGCACGGCAAGGAGTTCGTGCTCGTCGGCTCGGTGCGCGACGACGGCCCGCTCCCCGACGTCTACACCGACGTCATCGACGGCCAGCGCGCGATGCGCGCCAAGCTGAAGGACGTCGGGTTCTGCCTGATGGTCGCGACCATGCTGCATTCCGTGGCGACCGGCAACATCCTGCCGGCGTCGATCCCGCTGGTCTGCGTCGACATCAACCCGGCGACGGTCACCAAACTGGCCGACCGCGGCTCCTCCCAGGCCCGCGGCATCGTCACCGACGTCGGCCTGTTCCTCGAGCAGCTCGCCCATGAGCTCGTGCCCGACTACCGCCGCCCCTGAGGGCTACTGCTCGATTACTTGGACAGGTGCAGCTGGTCCGGCGGCACGTAGACGTTGGCGTCCAGCGTGTAGTCGGACTTCAGGCACGCCGGGCTGCCGTTGAACTCCAGCTGGTTGACGACGATCAGCGCCTGGTTGGTCTTCGCGCAGCCGTTGCCGTCGTACCGGAGCTTGCCCGACATCATGTAGACGGTGCCTACAACCAGTGACGAACCGTTGCCGCTGAGGTTGAGGTCGCTGGTGTTGAGCCGGTCGTAGACGATCGCCAGGCCCTTCCACGGGTCGGACGATGGCGCGGTGATGCGGACGTCGCCGTTGCCGGAGCCGTCGAGCCAACCGCCGTCCTGGCCGGGTGAGGCGCAGGCGCTCGGCGCCGACGGCGTGCCGCAGGTGAAGAACAGCGTGACCCCGCTCGTCGCGTCCAGCGCTGCACCACCGGAGAACTGCCACTTGCCGGTGACGACGTACAGGCCGGGCTGCAGCGTGCAGGTGCCGTTCGGGAAGTTGTAGCCGCCGTAGATGCCGGGCCCGTGCGTGCCGCCGGTTCCGCACGGGTCGGTCTTGACGGCGAGGCCGCCGTACGGCGAGGTGGGCAGCGGCGCGTTGAGCAAGGGGTCGGCGACGGGTTCCTGCCCCTCGAGCGGGTCGGGCGTGTAGCCGTCGAGCGGGCCGGTCGCGTCGCCCTCGACGGAGATGACTCCGTCGGTGGAGACCAGGCCGTTGTTCTGGATGTTCACGTCACCGTTGATCGCGACGTCGCCGCCGGAGATGTAGGCGTCGCCGTTCTGGAAGTCGTGGTAGCTGTGCCCGATCACGCAGAGCCCGCAGTCGGCCTGGCCGCCGATGCGCATCGTGGCCTGTGCGTGCGCGGACACGTCGACGGTGTCGAAGCCGAGCGCGGCGGCGAAGTTGAGCTGGACCGTCCGCAGCGGTGCGATCACCCGGACCGTGGTCGGCTCCGCCGCGCTGTCGAACGAGATGCAGGGCTGGGTGGGGTCCGGGACGTGCGTCAGCGGCGCCGGGTCCTCGCACTCCGCCCAGTCGGCGTCGGTGATGCCGTAGTTCTTCGCCGCGTAGCTCTTGACGGCGGCGACCGCGCCCGGCAGGTCTGGCGTCTTGGTGCCCGAGACGTACATCGCGTTCATGCCGGCGAGCGCGGAGGCGTCCGAGGCCGCCTGGGCCTCACGCCGTACCACTCGAGCCTGGCCGAGGTCGACCACCAGCGCCGCGATGCCGAAGAAGATCAGCGACATCGCGGCCACGAGCACGACGACGGCACCGGTCTCGTCGCCGCGGCGGCGCCGAAGCCGAGTGGCGAGCGGGCTCACGCGCACCAGGTCCCCCAAGACGCTCCGGCGGGCAGCGCTTCCGCGCCGCCGGTCTCGGTCTGGCCGGCCGCGACGACCTCGATCGACATCCGCGAGGCGAACCGGATCATGCGGTCCTCGGGCAAGGGCACCAGACCCGGGATGGCCTCGGCCTGCACCATGCCGCAGACGATGAGCTCCTTGCCGCGGACCCAGCCGTCCGGGAGCACGACCTTGACGTAGGTCTTGCCGGTGTTGGCCGAGACCTCCTGCTTGGCGGTGCACACCAGCTTCTTGATGTTGTCGCTCGGCGCCGAGCTGTACGTCGCGCCGCAGCTCGAGGTGGCGCCGTAGTTGCCGACCACGCCCTGCCGCGACGCCTCCCGGAGGCCCTGCCGCAGGTTGAGCGAGTCGTTGAACCAGAGGCCGTAGCTCAGCGTGCCGAACATGATCGCGAACACGAGCGGGGAGACGAGCGCGAACTCGACGGCCGCGGCGCCTCGCTCGCCACGCCGCCGCAGAGATCGGGAGAAGTGGACCATCGGGCGATTTCCTCTCAAACAGGACCGATCCCCCACAAGAGGTAACGGATGCTGCGCCGCCTGACTGAACGGCGGAGAGGCAAGATCACCCGATCAGGCCATCAATACTGACCCGAACGGGCCATCTGTTCAGACGAGCTCGATCTCGGCGAGGACCGGCCGGTGGTCGCTGGCCGCGCGCAGCAGCTCCTCGGGCACACCGGGGTCGCCGTGCGACAGCACCTTGGCTGTCGTACCGCGGACGAGCAGGGCGTCGATCCGCGCGGTCGGCGCCTCGGCCGGGAACGTCAGCCACTCATCGCTGCCCGGGTCGCGGAACCCGGCATCGCGCAGCCGTTTCCACGACGGCCCGCCCGGGCGCTCGTTGAGGTCGCCACCGACGATCACCGGCCCGCGCAGCATCGAGGCGATCTCAATGATCCGCCGCACCTCGGTCAGCCGCCGGTCCCGGTCGAGACTGAGGTGGCAGCTGACCACGCCCATCAGCCGGCCGTCGACCCGCAGCTGGGCCCACGCGATACCGCGTCGCGGCTGGAACAGCGGCTGCCGCAGCCGCTCCTCGCCGGCGGTCTTCACGACCACTCGCGGCCCCACCGCGATCAGGTTGGACCCCGCCGGTCGACCGCCGGCAACGCAGCGCAGCCCCCACTGGTCGGCCAACTGGCGGCACTGCCGTTTCCAGAGCAACGGTCGCTTCGGGCTCTCGTTGACGAGCAGCACGTCCGGCCGCATGCGACGGACCACCTCGTGCAGGACGGAGCCGCGGCGGCCGCCCATGAGGATGTTGTACGTCGCCACCCGGATGCGCGTCACGCGGGCGATCCTGCCACGTCGTCGGGGCGTTTTCCGGTCATCTCTCGCGCGAGCGTCGCGGCGCCGATCATCCCGGCCTCGGGCCCACACGCCGCCGCGACGACCTCTGGCACTGTCCGGTGCCGGCGCCCCGGCAGTCGCTCCTCAAGCGCCGCCCGCGCGGGGTCGAGCAACAGGTCGCCCGCGGCCGACAGCCCCCCGCCGATCACCACGACCTCTGGGTCGAGCCCCGCGACCAGGCCCGCCAGTCCGGTGCCGAGCCAGCGCCCGACCTCCGCGAACGCCGCCTCGCCCCAGCTCACCCCGGACGTCGCCGCCTCGCTGACCTCGGGACCGGTCACCCCCTCAGGAGCACCCGCCTCCAACGCCGCGCGTACCAGCGCAGTGCCGCTGGCGTACTGCTCCCAGCAGCCCCGGTGACCGCACGGGCACAGCAGCCCGTCCGGCACGACCAGCATGTGCCCGAAC
>NZ_CAMPGZ010000264.1 GCF_946885725.1 uncultured Nocardioides sp. | reverse complement strand
CAGGGTCTTCGCGGCAGTGGCGGCTCAGCGGGCTGGTCGACGTCGGCCGACTGTCGCTACGTGGCCTTCAGCTCTCGCGCGCCGAACTGGGTGGAAGGCGACACTGCCGGAAAGCGCGACGTGTTCGTCCGGGACCGTGCCGCGGACGTCACCGAGGTGGTCAGCGTGACCGGAGATGGCCGGCTCGGGAACGACCACAGCGCGCTGCACGACTTCTCGCCCGACGGCAGGTTCGTCGTCTTCGGGAGCCGGGCCACCAACCTCGTCCCGAACCCGGGCCCGGCCGGCAGCATCCAGGTCTACCTCCGCGACCGTACGACGGACACGACGGAGCTCGTCTCGGTGACCATCGACGGGGTACCGGCCGACGGCAACAGCGGCAGCGCGGCCGTGTCGGCTGACGGCCGGTACCTCGTGTTCCTGTCCTCGGCGACCAACCTGGCGCCGAACGACACGGACCCACCAGGTGCCTTCAACGACTACGACCTCTTCCTCCGGGACCGCGAGCTCGGCACCACCCGCCTGCTGTCCCGCCCTGTCAAGGGCCGGCCGAGCTCGGTGACGCAGGATGCACCGGGCATCTCCGACGACGGTCGCTACGTCCTCTTCGCCTCGGCCGACCCTCGCCTGGTCAAGGGCGACGACAACAAGGCCCCGGACGTGTTCGTGCGCGACCTGCGCACGGGAACGGTCCGCCTTGTGTCGAAGGACTCCGACGGGCGACTGGCCGGCAAGGGTGGCAAGCGAGGGTTGCTTTCGGCGGACGGACGTGTCGCGGCGTTCATGACCCCAGCTCGGTTCTCGAAGCAGGACCGCGACGCCAACTCGGACGTCTACGTGCGGCGGCTGACGACCGGTCGCACTCTGCTGGCCTCCCCGGACGTGCCCGGCGCCAGCAGAGCCCGCGCCGGAATCGCTCGTTCCGCCTCGATCTCGGGGGACGGCCGGTACGTCGTCCTCGACTCCCAGGCGACCAGCCTCGCGAAGGGTGACACCGACGACCGGTACGACACCTTCGTCCGCGACATGGTCGCCAAGCGCTCGGTCCTGGTCTCGGTCGGAGCCGACGGGAGCAGCGGTCCGGGCAACGCGTACGGCGGCGCGATCTCTCGGGACGGCACGTGCGTCGCCTTCACCGCTGCCGCACGCTCGAACCTCGTCCCCGAGGACACCAACCACGCCTGGGACATCTACGTCCGGGTCAGGTCCGCGGGCTAGACCGCGCCGTACTACTCGACGAACACCCGCTCGTCTGTGAGCTGCTCGGCCACGATGCGGCCCTCGGTGTCGAACCGGCTCTGCTCGAAGCGCTTGAAGAACTCCATGTCGATGCCTGCCTGGCCGTTGCGGTGCTTCTCGATCGTCAGCACCGCCCAGTGCTTGAAGCGCTCGACGTTCCCGACGTTGTAGACCAGGTGGTGCCGCGCGACAACGTCGTACTTGTCGTTGAGCAGCAGCACGGTGTCGGCCTCGTACGCCAGCGCCGACGAGCCGCGCAGGTTGTTCACGCGCAGCCGCTTGCCGACCTGGATGCCCTCCTTGTCGGCGGCCACGACGGCGAGGATCGGTACGTCGCGGTCGAGCGCGAGATCCTTGAGCCCCTCGACGACCGTCGTGATGCGCTCGGACTCTTCCTGCACACCGGGTACGGCGACCTTCTGGAGGTAGTCGACGACCACCATGGGGAGCTGGCCGGTCTCGGCCTCGACCTTGTCGACGGCCGCACGGATCGCGTCGAGGTCGGTCTTGGCGCCGGACGAGCGGTGCATGACGAGGCGGTCGGCGTACTCCTGCACCACCTCGAGGGCCTTCGCGCCGCCCTCGGTCTCGCCGAGCCGCTCGCTGAGCGAGCCGGTCAGGCCGTCGGCGCACTCGAAGGAGAGGCGGATCCGGTTGATCGTCGGCGCCTCGGCGCCGCCGAGGAGGCCGGCCTCGAGCGCGACGAGACGGATGAGCAGCGTCTGCAGGTCGTGCTCGTAGGAGAAGATCACCACCGAGCGTCCGGACCGCGCGACGTTGCGCGCGACCTGCATCGCCCACGTCGTCTTGCCCAGGCCCTGCGGGCCACCGACGAGCACGAGCTCACCGGACCGGAAGCCACCGCTGAGGTTCAGGTCGAGGATGTCGAAGCCGGTCGGCCACACCCGCGCCACGGCGTGCGAGCCGGCGCGGACGCGGTAGTCCGCCTGCTCCAGGACGCCGCTGAGCTTCTCGAGAGTCAGATCCACGCGACAATGGAAGCACCGACACGCGGTCGAAGGGGGCGGATCGCCCCATTTCGCCGTACGACCGGCGTCGAAAGCGGACCGGCACGATTTGGTCGGGCGCCGCGCGCTCCCGTACAGTCTCCTCCGAAACCAGAGACCGCCGGTCGTCGGCATGCCCGGGCTCGCCCGGACAGGCTGATCGAAGGTCCCGCTTCCGCGGGCGGCCTGCGCAGGTGACACCGAAGTGTGAGCGGCCGTGCCCGAGGGATCGGGTGCCGGCTCCCTGACGCCCCGTGCACCTGCCCGGGGCGTTCGTCGTTGATGGGCTCCTTCTCCGTCGGTCTCGGACCTGATGTGAGTGACAAGGAAGGAGACCCATGGCGCGGCCAGACAAGACCGGTGCCGTCGCGGAGCTCGTGGAGTCGTTCCAGGAGTCCGCCGGTGCGGTGCTGACCGAGTACCGCGGTCTCTCCGTGAAGCAGCTGCAGGAACTGCGGCGCGCGCTCGGCGAGAACGCCAACTACGCCGTGGTCAAGAACACGCTCACCAAGATCGCCGCGACCGAGGCGGGCGTCGAGGGCTTCGACGACCTGCTCACCGGTCCGACCGCCATCGCCTTCATCCAGGGCGACGTGGTCGAGGCGGCCAAGGGGCTGCGTGACTTTGCCAAGGCGAACCCCTCGCTCGTGATCAAGGGTGGCGTGCTCGAGGGCAAGCCGCTCGACGCGACCGAGATCGCCAAGCTGGCGGACCTGGAGTCCCGGGAAGTCCTTCTCGGGAAGCTCGCGGGCGCCATGCTCGCGTCCCTCAGCCAGGCCGTCTACCTCCTCAACGCGCCGCTCGCCCAGGCCGCCCGTCTCGCGGGTGCGCTGCAGGCGAAGGCCGAGGAGGACCCGTCGATCCTCGCGGGTGGCGCCGGTACGCCGGCTCCCGCGGAGTCTGCGGAGGCCGAGGCTGCTCCGGCGGCCGAGGAAGCTGCGGAGACGACCGCCGACGCGGCGGACACCGAGGAGGCCCCGGCTCCGGCCGAGTCCACCGAGGAGTCCACCGAGTCGACCGAGGGCTGACTGCCCGAGTAACCGAAACCGACATGTTCGGTCCGGGCGCCCGCCCAGACCAGCACGACCCGCAACAAGGAAGGAACGCCATCATGGCGAAGCTCAGCACCGACGAGCTGCTCGACGCTTTCAAGGAGATGACCCTCCTCGAGCTCAGCGAGTTCGTGAAGCAGTTCGAGGACACCTTCGGCGTCACCGCCGCCGCCCCGGTCGCGGTTGCCGCGGCTGGTGCCCCGGCCGCCGCCGGTGGCGCCGACGCCGGCGCCGCCGAGGCCGAGCAGGACGAGTTCGACGTCGTCCTCGAGGCCGCTGGTGACAAGAAGATCAACGTCATCAAGGAGGTCCGTGCGCTCACGAGCCTCGGCCTGAAGGAGGCCAAGGAGCTGGTCGAGGCCGCTCCGAAGCCGATCCTCGAGAAGGTCAACAAGGAGCAGGCTGAGAAGGCCAAGGAGGCCCTCGAGGGCGCCGGCGCCACCGTCACGGTCAAGTGAGACCGGCCGGTCTCTGACCGGCACCTGTACCACCAGCTCGGCGGTCGTTCCCCATCCGGGGAGCGGCCGCCGTTCTGCATTTCCCGGGGCGTTCAGGGGAGAGGGTCCGCATGCCGAGAGCAGCCACGCCGACTTTGCATCGCCTCCGGGGCCGCCCGTAACCTCGCGGCCGTTTACTCGTTGGTAGGGCCGGGCAGACATGGCCTGAGGACTCGTCGCGACGTCACCCCCGGCCCGCGGCGTGGGTGTTCTCGGGCTCAGGGACACCAGTCAGGGACACCAGAGGGAGGGACGCTCGTGGGCGTCGAGATCCAGGTCGAAGGACTCACCAAGTCCTTCGGGCGCCAGCTCATCTGGGGCGACGTCACGCTGACCATCCCCGCGGGCGAGATCTGCGTGATGCTCGGCCCTTCCGGCACCGGCAAGTCCGTGTTCCTGAAGAGCCTGATCGGTCTGCTCAAGCCGGACCGCGGCCACATCTGGATCGAGGGCACGGACATCGCGAACTGCTCGGAGCGCGAGCTCTACGAGATCCGCAAGCTGTTCGGCGTGCTGTTCCAGGACGGCGCGATGTTCGGCTCGATGA
>NZ_CAMPGZ010000263.1 GCF_946885725.1 uncultured Nocardioides sp. | reverse complement strand
CCCGACACCTCCGGCTGCCTCGCGCTGCGCTGACCCCAACCCCGATTCGTCCGCAAAACTGCGTCCGGTTCACGCCGGGCGACTGCGGACGAATCGGGGTTCAGACCAGCCAGGACAGCATCCGGCCGCGCAGCCAGCACCGCCCCACTACCTGGACGTCCCGAGAGGAGCCATGCCACAGCGTCACGCCGATGATGCTGTGGCCGGATGCGGGGCGGTCGCCCAGGGTGGGCACGCCGGGGGCGACGCCGACGCCCTCCACGGAGACCCACGCCAGCGGGCGCGTCTGCGCCACGCTCTCGAGCTGGTGCAGCAGGCGCGAGCGGCGCGCGGGTGAGAGCCGCGACACCGCCCAGGTGGTCGTGACGACGGGCAGCGCGCCGTCCGGCACCCGGGCGACCGCGTCCGGGATCAGGTCGACGAGGTCACCGCGCACCAACGTCGGAGGCTTGGCGGCGGCCAGCGCGATCTCGGCGTCGAGCCGGGCGGCCTCCTCGCGTCGCCCTGGCCAGACGCAGGCGCGGAGCCAGCGCACGTCCTCAGGGTCCGTCACGTCGACAGGGGCGGTGTCCACGCCGACCCGCGCCACGACCTCCGGCATCCCCCGTTCGGGGATCGGCTTGTCCCCCACCACGGACGCCGTCACCTGCACCGGCGACGACATGTCGCCGAGGGTGCGGCCGTCGTCGTAGGTGATGCCGACGCGGTCGACCTGGAGGTCGAACCCCGCCGAGCACCCGGGCGACACCAGACCCACCTGCGTGGCGCCGGCACGCCGCGCCGCCTCGACGACGGCCGGGTAGAGGACCGTGCCGCGGCCGGTCTCCCCGGTCAGCACCCGCCGGCCGGAGGCGCGAGCGGCCACGTCGTCGGCGCGCTCGACGACCGTCTCGACCGCGGCCTGGGCAGCCGCTTCGGCGTCACCGCCCGCGTAGGCCGCGGCGAGGGCCGGCGCACGGCCGGCCAGGGCCAGGTCGTGCAGCGCGGCGAGCACCAGCGGCGGGCGGCGGGTGCGCGCGGACATCCGCTCGACGGCCCGCATCGCCGCGGCGGAGCCGGCCAGGGAGACGGCGACCGCCTGGTACGTCGTACCGGCGGCGTCGACCTCGCCGAAGCGCTCGTACGCCTCGGCGAGGTCGCGGAACCGTCCGGCCGTCAGTCGGCCTCCGCCGCCGCTGCGTCGAGCGCGGCCGCCACCCGGCGGTGCGCCTCCCAGATCGGCTCGGGCAGCCCGTTGAACTGCGCGAGGTGCTTCTCGCGGTAGCCGATCTCCTCCTGCCAGCGGGGTACGTCGATGGTGAGGATGGTGTCGAGGTCGGCGAGCGCCTGCTCGCTCAGGCCGTCGAGCAGCAGCTCCTCCTTCTTCGGCAGGATGCCGACCGGGGACTCGACGCCGCTGACCTCGCCGTCGCGCAGCTGCATCAGCCACACGAGCGGGCGGAGGTTCTCGCGGTAGCCCGGCCACAGGAAGCGCCCGTCCTCGCCGCGCTGGAACCAGTTGACATGGGCGAAGATCGGCTTGACGCGCGCCTTGCCCATGACGTCGAGCCAGTGCTGGGCGTAGTCGGCCTCGGGGTAGGACATGAACGGCCGCATCGACATCGGGTCGTAGCGCAGCACGCCCTCGAGACCGTCGGCGGCCGCGGTCGCCTCGGCGCCCAGCGTGAGCCCGTCGTAGACGCCCTCCGGGACATCGGTGATCGCGCGGATCAGGGGCTCCCGGTCACGGGTGCGGCCCCCGAAGATCACGCCGTGGATCTCGACGCCGCGCGGGTCGTCCCAGTCGGCAGCGACGTTGGGCACGTTGGCGAGCTGCGTGGTGAACCGGGAGTTCGGGTGCGCCCACGGGTCGTCGGCCTGCTCCGGGGTGCGGTCGGCGATGCGCTCGCCCTTCCAGTCCAGCCAGCCGTCGAGGTCCGTCGGCTTCTCGCCGCGGCCCTCCCACCAGACCTCCTGAGTCTTCTCGTTGTAGGCGACGTTGGTGAAGATCGCGCCGGTGTGGGCCTTGATGGACTCGATCGCGGTCGGGTTGGTCTTCTCGTTGGTGTCCTTGGCGACACCGAAGACGCCGTTCTCCGGGTTGAAGCCGCGGAGCCTGCCCTCCTCGTCGACCCAGATCCATGCGATGTCGTCGCCGTAGAACTCGACGTGGTAGCGGTCGCCCAGCGCGTCGGGGGCCAGCGTCATCGCGAGGTTGGTCTTGCCGGAGGCGGAGGGGAAGCCGCCGCAGATGTTGTACTTCTTCCCGGTCTGCTTGTCGGTGATACCGAGCAGCATGAACTGCTCGACGAGGAAGCCGTTCTTCCAGCCGTCGTACGACCCCTGGCGCAGGCCGTGGGCGATCTTGCCCAGCAGCGCGTTGCCGCCGTACGACGAACCGAAGTGCAGGATCATGCGCTCGTCGGCCACCGTGACGAAGTGGCGCTTGTCGTCGGGCGTCCCCTGGCCGAGGTTCTCGAGGTCGCCGGTCACGTGGACGCCGCGGACGAAGTCGGAGCCGAGGTCGTTGACGTGCTCCGCGCCGACGCGGGCCATCCGGATCATCTGCAGCACGACACCGCGGTTGTCGGTGAGCTCGACGCCGGCGGCGAACCGGTCGAGCGGCGAGCCGGCAGGCGCCATGAGGTACGGGATGACGTACATCGTCTTGCCTTCGGAAGCGCCGGTCATCAGCTCGACGAGCTTGGGCTTCATCTCGGAGCTGGGCCGCCAGTTGTTGTAGGTCCCCTTGTCGCGCTCGTCGGCCGTCGCCACGATCGTGCGCTCCTCCGCGCGGGCGGTGTCCTTCACGTAGGACCGCGCGTAGTAGCGGCCCTCGCCCGCCGGCAGCAGCTCACCGGTCTCGAGGGACTCGGCGATGAGCCGCTCGTCGTCGGCGGCGGAGATCACCTCGATGGCGGCGGCGCCGGTCACCCCGGCCCAGTGCTCCACGAACTCCTGCACGTGCGCGTTCGTCAAGCCTGCGTCCTCGAGCACCTTCACCACGTCAACCATGAATGTTCCTTGTCCTCGGGAGTCGGATGGGCGCAGGTTACACGATTGAAGACTTCTTCAAGTCATGTATCCTTGCTGATCGCGTGCCGAGGGCCGTCGACACGAGTGGTCGAGCCTCTCGAGACCACCACGGCGAGCGGGTGGTCGAGCCTGTCGAAACCACCACGAGAGTCCCCGGAAGTTCAAGGAGAGGAGGCACCCGGGCATGGGCGTCCCGCTGTACCAAGCGAAGGCGGAGTTCTTCAAGACACTCGGCCACCCCGCCCGGATCCGCATCCTCGAGCTGCTCTCCGAGCGCGACCACGCCGTGCACGAGCTGCTCGAGCAGATCGAGATCGAGCCGAGCAACCTCTCCCAGCAGCTCGCCGTGCTCCGCCGTACGTCGCTGGTGGTCTCGCGCCGTCGCGGCGGCGAGGTCGTCTACTCGATCAGCGTGCCCGAGGTCCGTGACCTGCTCCTCGCCGCACGCAAGATCCTCTCGGGTCTGATCGCCATCCAGGGCGAGCTCGGGGACGAGCTCTCCGCCTCCACCCCTTCCTCCCGCTCCTCCCGGACTCGCTGAGTCCCTGACCTCCGGGTACGCCGTTGTCCCTCTCCGCCTCCGTGCAGGCCGGCCTGCGCCGTGCCCGCGACCTCGCCCCGCGCGCCTCCGACTGGCAGCACATCCGCTTCGGCCGTGACCTCACCGCCGGCCTGCTCGTCGCCCTGGTCGCCCTCCCCTTGGCTCTCGGCTTCGGCGTCAGCTCCGGCGTGGGTGCGGCGGCCGGGCTGGTCACCGCCATCGTCGCCGGCACGGTCGCGGCGGTGTTCGGCGGTAGCCGGGTGCAGGTCAGCGGACCCACCGGCGCCATGACCGTGGTGCTGGTGCCGATCGTCGCGACGCACGGCACCAGCGGCGTGCTGGTCGTCGCACTGCTCGCCGGCCTGATCCTGGTCGGACTCGGCTTCGGTGGGGCCGGCCGGTTCATGCGTTACGTGCCGGTGCCGGTCGTCGAGGGGTTCACCGTCGGCATCGCGCTGGTGATCGGGCTCCAGCAGGTGCCGGTCGCGCTCGGCGTCGACGTACACGCCGAGAAGGTGCTGGCGCTCGTGGCCGACGCGGTACAGGCCTGGATGGCCGACCCGCACTGGACCTCGCCGGCCGTCGCCCTCGGTGTCGCGGTCGGGGTGATCGTGCTCGGCAAGGTGCGCAGCACACTGCCCGCCGCGCTGGTCGCCGTCGTGGTGGCGACCCTGGGCAACGAGCTCCTGGGCTGGGGTGCCGAGACGATCGGCAGCATCCCGCGCGGCCTGCCCGCGCCGTCCCTGCCGACCGTGCCGTTCGCGGACCTGGACAGCCTGCTGCTGCCCGCTGTGGCGGTGGCGGCTCTGGCGGCCCTCGAGTCTCTGCTGTCGGCGACGGT
>NZ_CAMPGZ010000262.1 GCF_946885725.1 uncultured Nocardioides sp. | reverse complement strand
TCTGACGGGTCATCTGACGGGCGTGACGGGCCCGACGACCTGCACGCCGTGGATGCGGTAGTCCGTGTCGACGTACAGGCTGAACGCCGACCCGGGCCGGCAGTCGTCGAACCGGCGGTCCGGGGCGCCGGTCGGGTCGGTGTCCGAGACCGCCAGCCGGCGCAGGTCCGCGAACTCCGGCGGTCCCGGACAACGCCGCTCCTCCGCGGCCTGCACCACCCAGTTGAAGCCGAGGGTGGTCGCGCCGGCGAGCAGCGGGCCGTCGGGGGAGTCCCAGACCTCGGGGTCCTCGACGTCCTCGGCCGGGACGACCTTCCGCCCCTGCGGCGTCAGCACCGTCACCCGGTCCGCCCAGCGCAGCTCGTGGCCGGGCCGCGGGTCCTCGGCGAAGCCGATGAACCGGCGCACGATCACCCGGTCGTTCTGGGTGGCCACGCCGCCCGGGCAGACGCTGCGGGCGGACGCCTCGTCGGTCACCGTCAGGTGGACCGTCGTGCCCGGCTCGACGCGAGCACCGGGCGTCGGCTCCTGGTCGACCACCCACCCGGGCGGCCAGCAGGGAAACCGCTGCTCCCGGACCTCCGCCCTCAGGCCGGCGTCGCGCAGCGCGGCGAGGCCGTCGGCCACCGGGATGTCCCCGGCCCGCGGCACGGTCGCGGTGTCGCGCAGCCACGTCGCCACCGTCGGAGCGAGCCAGATCGCCGCCGCGACGAGGCCGGCGAGCGTCAGGACGGCAACGAGCAGCGACCGGGGGACCGGCGGACGCGTACGGTCCCGCCCGGCGCTCAGCACCTCCGGCTCGACCGGGCCGTCGTTCACGACCGGACTCTAGCCCCGGCCCCGGCGTGTGAAGCATGTGACGGGTGTGACGGTCGCCTAGATTGTCACCATGGCGACCCGTACGTCTTCCCCACCGGCGTCGTCGAAGAGCAAGACCCGTTCGAGCTCTTCGAAGACCCGGTCGTCCGGCAGCCGGTCCCGCAGCACGTCCGCGAAGGGGCGGTCGACGTCGACCCGTCCCTCGCCCCGGGCGGTCCGCAGCGGCACCGGTCCCATTGCCACGTTCTTCGGCGCCCTCGGCCGGGGGATCGCGGCGGTCTGGCTGGGCATCGCCCACGCCATCGGCGCCGGCGTGCGCAAGGTCGGGCACACCGCCCGTGAGCTCGAGCCGGAGCACCGGCGCGACGGCGCGGGGCTGTTCCTCATCGGGCTCGCCGTCGTGGTCGCCGCCGCGGTCTGGTGGCAGCTGCCCGGGTCGTTCGCCGAGACCGTCCGGACGGTCGTCAACGGGTCGGTCGGGCTGGTCGGCTGGTTCGTGCCGTTCCTGCTCTGCTTCATCGCCTGGCGCAACCTGCGCGACCCCGAGACCAACGGCCCGCTCGGCCGTCAGGTCATCGGCTGGGCCGCGCTGCTGTTCGGAGTCCTCGGCCTGATCCACATCGGCAACGGCATGCCCGAGCCGTCCTCGGGTGACATCGCCGCGCTGCAGCAGTCCGGCGGCGCGATCGGATTCGTGGTCGCGTCGCTGCTCGTCGACCTGCTGCGCAGCACGCTCGTGGTGATCCCGCTGCTCACGCTGCTCGCGATGTTCGGCGTACTCGTCATCACCGCGACCCCGCTCTACCAGGTGCCTCAGCGCCTCGCCGAGCTGCGCGACGGCATGCTCGGCCGCCAGCCGGTGGACGAGGATGCCTCCGCCAACGAGGACACCGCTCCGATCAAGCGCCGCTCGCGCAAGAGGGCCGGCGAGGACGACATCGACCCGGAGCGCGGCGACCTGCCCTACGACAGCCCGGTGCTCGAGGAGCGCGCGCTGCTCGGACGCAAGCGCAAGAAGGCCGCACCGGACCCCGAGCCGGACGCCGCAGCTGACGAGCCCGCAGCGGCCGCCCCGGCCGCGGAGACCGAGGAGAAGGTCGAGGCCCCGCCGCACACCCCGCTGCCGGCCCGCGTGGAGCAGCTGTCGCTGTCGGGCGACATCGCCTACGCGCTGCCCGCCAACGAGCTGCTCAAGCCCGGCTCGCCGCACAAGGCCCGGTCCAAGGCGTCCGACGAGGTCGTCGGCCGGCTGACCGAGGTGCTCGAGCAGTTCGACATCGACGCACAGGTCACCGGCTACATGCGTGGCCCGACCGTCACGCGTTACGAGGTCGAGCTCGGCCCCGCGGTCAAGGTCGAGAAGGTCACCGCGCTCGGCAAGAACATCGCGTACGCCGTCGCCTCGGCCGACGTGCGGATCCTGTCGCCGATCCCCGGCAAGTCCGCGATCGGCATCGAGATCCCCAACGTCGACAAGGAGATCGTCTCCCTGGGCGACGTGCTGCGCAGCCCGATCGCGCGCAACGACCACCACCCGATGATCGTCGGGCTCGGCAAGGACGTGGAGGGCGGCTTCGTGGTCGCCAACCTCGCGAAGATGCCGCACCTGCTCGTCGCCGGCGCCACCGGCTCCGGCAAGTCGTCGTTCATCAACTCGATGATCACCTCGCTGCTGATGCGCTCGACGCCCGACGAGGTGCGGATGATCCTCGTCGACCCCAAGCGCGTGGAGCTCAACGTCTACGAGGGCGTGCCGCACCTGATCACGCCGATCATCACGAACCCGAAGAAGGCGGCCGAGGCGCTGCAGTGGGTCGTGCGCGAGATGGACATGCGCTACGACGACCTCGCCGCGTTCGGCTTCCGGCACGTCGACGACTTCAACAAGGCGGTGCGGGCCGGCAAGGTGCAGGTGCCGGCCGGCAGCGAGCGCGTGCTCGCGCCGTACCCCTATCTCCTGGTGGTCGTCGACGAGCTCGCCGACCTGATGATGGTCGCCCCGCGCGACGTCGAGGACGCGGTCGTCCGGATCACCCAGCTCGCCCGCGCGGCCGGCATCCACCTGGTGCTGGCGACGCAGCGGCCGTCGGTCGACGTGGTGACCGGTCTGATCAAGGCCAACGTGCCGTCGCGGCTGGCGTTCGCGACCTCGTCGCTCGCCGACAGCCGGGTCATCCTCGACCAGCCCGGCGCCGAGAAGCTGGTCGGCCAGGGTGACGGGTTGTTCCTGCCGATGGGTGCCTCGAAACCCGTGCGTGTGCAGGGCTCCTGGGTCACCGAGGCCGAGATCGCCCACGTCGTCAAGCACACCAAGGAGCAGCTGTCGCCGACGTACGTCGAGGACGTCACCGCGCCGGCCCAGTCCAAGCGCGAGCTCGACGACGACATCGGCGACGACCTCGAGCTGGTGATCCAGGCCATCGAGCTGGTCGTCTCGACGCAGTTCGGCTCGACGTCGATGCTGCAGCGCAAGCTGCGGGTCGGCTTCGCCAAGGCCGGCCGCCTGATGGACATCCTGGAGAGCCGCGGTGTCGTCGGCCCCAGTGAGGGCTCGAAGGCACGTGACGTGCTGATCAAGCCCGACGACCTCGACTCCGTGATCGCGACCTTGCAGGGCGAGCAGTGAAGGGGGAGCAGATGAGTGCACTGCCCGGTGACCACTTCGACAGCGTTGACAGCGCTGGGATCGGCCAGGGGGAGGCCGTGGAGACTCCCGCGCTGGAGGCGGCCCCCGAGGCCGTGACCGTGCGGCGCAACGCCGCGCTGTCCGCGGTCGTCGGTGTGGCGGCGTCCGCGCTGGCGGTGGCGTACCTCTGGCGCGCGATCCAGTACGCCGCACCGCTGGACTGGGTGCTCTGCGTGATCATCGCCGGCGTCGCGGGCTACCACCTGTCCGCGCTGCTCGACGCCCGCACCCCGCTCGTGGTCGCCGACGACCTCGGCGTCCGGATCCGGCTCGGCTCGCAGTGGCGCGGCCTGCCCTGGGACGCCGTCGCGCGCGTCGAGGCGCTGCCCCGCGGGGGCCTGTTCCGCGACGGCCGGCTGGCCTTCCACCCGCACCACGTCGAGCGGGCCCTCGACGGGCTGGACACGCCCGGCCGCCGCGCGGCCCGGATGAACGAGCGGCTGCACGGCGCACCACTGGTCGTGCCCCTGGGGCTCACCACCCGCGCGTCGGTCCCGTCCGGTGCGCTCGACGAGGCGCTGACCCGGCTCGGGGCCGCCACCGTCACCCCTGACTCCGCTACCGCCGCCGAGTCCGCTGAGTCCACAGAGTCCACAGAGTCCACAGAGTCCAGGGAGTCCACGGGCTCCGTCGACTTCTCGGACCCGACGGCCACCGTCGACTCCACCGATCCCACCGACTCGTTCGAGGAGGCTGCGGAGCGTGCTCCGCGTCGCAGCCCGCTCGGCGGCCTGGGCACGCTGGTGTCCCGGTTCGGCCACGGGCGCGGCCACGACGTCGACGAGGTCCCTGTCAACGAGGGCGACACCGTCGACGCGGCCGACCCGTTCGACGAAGGGGCTCGGGACATCACGCCAGAGCCGGCGGCTCCCAAGGCACCGGCCGCGTTCGCCGTACCCCTGCGGGAGGCGCGGCGCGGCCTGCGCGCCATGGTCACCCGCGACCACCCCGCCACCCCGCTGGGCGCCGCGGCGCTGCACGAGGA
>NZ_CAMPGZ010000261.1 GCF_946885725.1 uncultured Nocardioides sp. | reverse complement strand
AGGGGCCCTCGCCGCTCACGATCACCGGGACGTCGGCGTGGTCGTAGCTCGAGTGGCGCGTGAAGTGCATCCACAGGTGGTCGCGCGCCGACTTCTGGAGGTCGGCGTAGGTCTCGGGCTCCATCGGCTGGGGCGTCTGCTGGTCGGGGCTGGACATGACGTATCGGTCCTCGTTGAGGGGGTTGGTCGGGGGCCGGCCTGGCGCGCCGGCTCGCCGCCATCGTGCACAGAGCAACGCGATGAACGCAAGTGGATCCGTCGCTGATTCGTAGTTCTCCTTCGGATTCAGTCGTACAGACACAGAATCCTGTCTGATCCGGGATTGACTGAGTTTTCAGTTTGGGAGAGACTGGGCTCTCTCTCGCTCCCGTTTCCCGCCCGCCGTACCCGAGGAGGCCCGTCCCGATGGACCGTCGCAGCCAGATCCTCCGCGCGGCCGCCCGCCGCATCGCCCGCGACGGCGTGCGCGGCCTGCGGGTCACCGACGTCGCCGAGGAGGCCGGGGTCTCCCCGGGCCTGCTCTACTACCACTTCACCGACCGCTCCGGTCTGCTGAGCGCGACGCTCGACTACATCAACGACCACGCCAACGAGGTGCGCAGCCGGTCCGGGCGCGGAGACGAGTCGCCGTACGACGAGCTCGAAGGCCAGCTGCTGGCCGAGCTCGGCGACGACGAGGAGGTCCGCGAGGACTCCGCTGCCTGGAGCGAGCTCCGCGCCCTCGCCGTCTTCGAGCAAGACCTGCAGGAGCCGATGCGTCGTACGACGGCGACCTGGGTCGACGAGGTCGCCAGGTCCGTGCAGGCCGTGCAGAAGTCCCGGCAGTTCCGATCGGCTGCGGGCGCCGAGGACGCCACCGACCCGGTGCGCACCGCCACGATCCTCACCGCCCTCGTCGAGGGCCTGTCCAACCGCTGGCTCGCCGGCGGCCTGTCGCTCGACGAGGCGCACAGCCTGCTGTCCGAGGCGACCGGCCGGCTGGTGCCCGCCGGCGACCCGACCACCACTGACAGCGCACAGACTCCCGAGGAGACGCCATGAAGCTGCTCACCAACTTCGACCCGCCGCCGTCGCCGGCCCGCACGCAGGAGCCGGAGCGGGCGCCGCTGCGCATCGGCCTGGTGCAGCACGCGTGGCGCGCCGACACCGACGAGCTGGTCCGCGTGCTGGCCGACGCGGTCGGCGTCGCCGCCGGGCAGGGCGCGCGCGTGGTGTTCCTCCCGGAGCTGACGCTGTCGAAGTACCCCGCGCACGTGCGTGCCACCGGCCGCCCGGGCGACAGCGCCGAGCAGCTCACCAGCGGCCCGACGTACGCGTTCGCCGCCCAGGCCGCCAAGACCCACGGCATCTTCGTGCACGCCTCGCTCTACCAGCACGCGCCGGTCGACCCCGACGGCGTCGACGACGGACGGGGGCTGAACACCGCGATCCTGGTCTCCCCCGACGGCGAGCTGGTCGCCCGCACGCACAAGCTGCACATCCCGATCAGTGCCGGTTACTACGAGGACACCTACTTCCGTCCCGGTCCGGCCGCCGATCCCTTCCCGGTCCACCAGGTCGACGACCTCGACGGTGTCCGGCTAGGCATGCCGACGTGCTGGGACGAGTGGTTCCCCGAGCTCGCCCGCGCGTACTCGCTCGGCGGCGCGGAGATGCTCGTCTATCCCACCGCGATCGGCTCCGAGCCGCTGTTCCCCGACTTCGACACCGAGCCGCTGTGGGAGAAGGTCATCATCGCCAACGGCATCACCGCCGGCACGTTCATGGTGGTGCCCAACCGCACCGGCGACGAGGGCGAGCTGACGTTCTACGGCTCGTCGTTCGTGTCCGACCCCTACGGCCGGGTGCTGGTGCAGGCGCCGCGCGACGAAGAGGCCGTGCTGGTCGCGGACCTCGACCTCGCCCAGCGGCGTGACTGGCTGAGCCTGTTCCCGTTCCTCAAGACGCGTCGCCCGGACGCCTACTCCGTCCTGACCGAGCCGGTCGACCCCGACAAGCCGTACGGCGAGGTGCCGAAGTGAGCGACACGCACGGGTCGACCTGGCGGATGCCGGCCGAGACGGCTCCGCACGAGCGGACCTGGATGGCGTTCCCGCCCACCACGCCGTCGCTCGGCGACACGGCCGAGGACATCGACGTCGCCCGCCGGGTGTGGGCCGAGACCGCGCACGCCGTACTCGCGTTCGAGCCGGTCACGATGGTCGTCGACCCCGACGACGTCGCGGTGGCGCGGCGGATGCTGTCGTCGGAGATCGAGCTGGTGGAGCAGCCGCTCGACGACGCCTGGATGCGCGACATCGGTCTCACCTTCGTGCTCGACGAGGCCGGCCGCCTCGGCGGCGTGGACTGGACGTTCAACGGCTGGGGCGGCCAGGAGTGGGCGTCCTGGGACCGGGACAGCAAGGTAGCTGCCGCGATGGTCGACTTCGCCGGCTGCGTCCATCTGCCCTCGTCGCTGGTCAACGAGGGCGGCGGCATCCAGGTCGACGGCCAGGGAACCGCGCTGGTCACCGAGACGGTGCAGCTCGACCCCGGCCGCAACCCCGGTCTGACCAAGGCCGACGTGGAGCGCGAGCTGGCCGCGAAGATCGGCGCGCGCCGGGTGGTCTGGCTGCGCCGCGGCCTGACCCGCGACTACGAAGAGCTCGGCACCCGCGGGCACGTGGACATCGTCGCGACGATGCCGTCGCCGGGCACCGTGCTCGTGCACGACCAGCGCGACCCCGCCCACCCCGATCACGAGGTCACCGCCGAGGTCGTCGACCTGCTGCAGGGCGAGGGGTTCGAGGTGGTGCGGATCCCGGCGCCGGCGACGCTGCGCGACGACGGCGGATTCGTCGACTACTCCTACGTCAACCACGTCGTCACCAACGGCGGCGTCGTCGCCTGCACGTTCGCCGACCCGCACGACGACGAGGCCCTCGACGTACTGCGGTCGGTCTACCCCGGCCGCGAGGTCGTCGGCGTCGACGCGCGCGAGGTGTTCGCACGCGGCGGCGGCCTGCACTGCATCACCCAGCAGCAGCCGGCGCGGCGCGCCTGATCCCAGGTTGAGTGCTCGACGCCGGAGACCATCCGCACCGACTGCCGGAGCGCCTGACCTCGCGCAGTCACGCCAGCCCTGCGGCTGCTCGAGCATGTCGTGCTGCAGTATCTGCTCGTAGGTCGTCGCGCCCATCACCATCACCAGCGTCCCCACGCCGCCGATGAACTCGTCCCACGTCCCGTCGTCCTCGCCGTGCGGGGCCCCGTAGAGCAGTCGAGTGAGTTGTCCTCGTCGGCGATGAAGCCGTCGAGCGTTCAGGCCGTGAAGTACTCGCCTCGGGCCATACGAGAACGCCAGGTCCGGCACTGCGAGTGCGCACCTGATCGTTCTTGTCCTCCTCAATTTGCATTAGCGGTGACCACCCCAACGGTCCTTCCTGCGCGGAGTGACGACGCGCAGGGTGTGCGGAGGGGGCCAGACACGAGGACACGTACGGGGTGACACCTCACATGCTCAAAAGCTCGGGATTCGCCGTTCGCCTCAGAGGCATGCCCCGGCTGCTCTTCGCCGGGGTCGTCTGCATCGCGCTCGTGGCGCTGCTCTGCTCGGCTCTCGCCGGCTGGATGCCCGGGACGTCGGCGCGGTTCCCCGGCCTCTTCGGGAGTGCCGCGGAAGCTGACGGCGACGGTGCGGCGAACGCGCAGAACGCCGTGGTCGCCCCCGGTGTCGTGGCCGGCGCGGTCTCGGCGACCGTGGGCCCTGTCGACGCTCCCCTGCCGACCTCCGGCGCTGACGTGGAGATCCGGGACGAGGTGCTCGGCGCGTACCAGAGCGCCGTGGCACTCGCACCGCGCCCGTGCCGTCTCGAGGTGTCGCTGCTCGCCGCGATCGGCCAGGTCGAGTCCGGCAACCTCAGCGGCCACCAGCTCGACTCCGACAACCGGCCCGAGCCGGCGATCGTGGGACCCCCGCTCGACGGCTCGAACGGGCTGACCGCCGTACCCGACACGGACAGCGGCGAGTGGGACGGCGACACGACCTGGGACCGGGCCGTGGGGCCTCTGGCGTTCATCCCGGGCGCCTGGCGGCTCTCCGGCGTGGACTTCGACGCGGACGGCGAGCGTGACCCGCAGGACATCGAGGACTCCTCCGGCGCCGCCATGGTGTTCCTGTGCGCGAGCGGCCACGACCTCTCGTCACGCGGCGGGCTGCGCAGCGTGATCTGGACGTACAACCCGGTGCCGGGGTACGTCGACCTCGTGATGGCCTGGAAGACCGCCTTCGTGGCCGCGGGCCTCGACGACGCGGAGGCCGAGCCGCCCGAGCTCACCGCCGTGCAGGTCGCGCAGGTCACCCGTGACGTCGAGGTGTCGACCCGTCGCACGGCCGACGCGCTCGAGCCGTCGAGCCCCGGGATCGTCCCGGTCGCCGACCCCAACGACCCCAGCACGCCCGGCCCGAGCGGCGGACCGCCGCTCACGCCCGGCAAGCCACCGCCGTGGGTGAAGCCGCCGCCCGGCTCGACCCC
>NZ_CAMPGZ010000260.1 GCF_946885725.1 uncultured Nocardioides sp. | reverse complement strand
TCTCCTCGTCGGTGTACAGCACGTCCTTCTTGGGCGCCTGCACGCCCGGGCGTGCCATCGGCATGCGGCCGGTGCCGACCTGGAAGTCGACGGCCGCGGCGCCGACGCCGGCGAGCGGCGGGCCGTACTGGTTGCCGTTCTGGAGCGTGACGCCCTCGCCGTTCTTGCCGTGGCAGGACGCGCAGCCGACCAGGAAGAGAGCGCGGCCCTGGTCGACCGTGGACTGGTCGGCGGCCTGGTCGCTCGCCTGGGCGGGGGACAGCACGGCGTAGGCGCCACCCGTCACCAGCAGCCCCAGGAGCAGCACGACGGCGCCGGCGTACCGGCCCCGCCGGCCGCGCGAGAGGCGAGCGGCCAGTCGGTCGGAGAGGAGTCTCACGAGGAAGTTCCTTCTGTGGTGTCGGTCCAGAACTACTTGATCAGGTAGATGGTCGCGAACAGGCCGATCCAGACGACGTCCACGAAGTGCCAGTAGTAGGACACGACGATCGCGCTGACCGCTTGTTCATGGGTGAACTTCCGGGCCATGTAGGTGCGGCCCAGCACGAGGAGGAAGGCGAGGAGACCGCCGGTCACGTGCAGACCGTGGAAGCCGGTGGTCAGGTAGAAGACCGAGCCGTAGGCGGAGGAGGGGATCGTGACGCCCTCGTGGATGAGCTCGGCGTACTCCATGGCCTGGCCGGCGATGAAGAACGCGCCCATGAGGTAGGTGAGGACGAACCACTCGCGCAGGCCCCAGCCCTTGACGTTGAGGACGCCGCCGGTGCGCCCCACCTGGCCGCGCTCGGCGGCGAACACACCGAGCTGGCAGGTCAGCGACGACAGCACCAGCACCGTGGTGTTGAGCGTGGAGAACGGCACGTTGAGCTTGGCCGTCTCCTGGGCCCAGAGGTCGGGTGACACGGCGCGGATCGTGAAGTACGACGCGAACAGCGCCGCGAAGAACATCAGCTCCGACGACAGCCACACGATCGTCCCGACGCTGACCATGCTCGGCCTGTCGTGGTGCCCGTGCAGTCGGGAGGCAGGGATTGCTGTCGCTGTAGTCGCCACGGGCGACATTATTGCTGTATGCGACGACGGGATGCACCCCGACCCCCGGCTTGTCGCCGTCACATGTTTCACATCCGTCGCCGCCCGCGGCGGGGTCGCCGGAGCCCGCTCCTAGGCTGGACGCGTGACCCCCTTCCTCGACGGTGCCCGCGATCTGGCCGGGCTTCCGCCGTTCTCCCTCGCTGAGGTCTTCACGGGGTGGGGGATCGACCCCCTCTTGTTCGTGCTCCTGGTGTGGGCGACCGGGCTCTACCTGCTGGGTGTGCGCACGCTCCGGCGGCGAGGCGACGCCTGGCCGTGGGCCCGAACCGCGGCGTTCCTGGGCGGTATCGGCCTGTTCGGGTTCGTGACCATGTCCGGTCTCGGGCGCTATGACACGGTGCTGCTCTCGGTCCACATGGTCCAGCACATGGTGCTCTCGATGCTGGTGCCGCTGTTCCTGGCGCTCGGCGCCCCGGTCACGCTGGCGCTGCGGACCCTGCCCACCCGACCGCGCGGCTGGCTGCTCGCCGCGCTCCACTCCCGGGTCGCCGCCGTACTGACGTTCGCGCCGCTCACGCTCGCCCTGTTCGTGGCCAGCCCCTGGATGCTGTACTTCACCGGCTGGTACGACGCCTCGGTGCGGTCGGACTACGTCCACGAGATGACCCACGTGCACCTCGTGCTGGTCGGGGCGCTGTTCTTCTGGCCGATGGTCGGCGTCGACCCGGTGCCCGGCCGGATCGCCTACCCGTTCCGGCTGCTCACGGTCTTCCTGACGCTGCCGTTCCACGCGTTCCTGGGCGTGACGATCATGGGACAGACGGAACTGATCGCGGGGAACTGGTACCGCTCGCTGCCGGAGACCACCGGTCTCACCTGGCTGCCCGACCCGGCCGCCGACCAGCACCTGGCCGGCGGCATCCTCTGGGCCTCCGGCGACGTCATCGGCCTGGTCTTCCTCTCGGTGCTGTTCACCCAGTGGGTGCGCGCATCGATGAAGGAGGCCGCGCGCGAGGACCGCCGGCTCGACCGCCTCGAGCGGTCCGGGGGCTGACCCGGGCCTTTGGGGGCCTGGGCCACCGGTACGATCAGCCGCGTGAGCGACGCGAGCACCAGCAAGCCGTTGAAGGTCCTCGTCTACAGCGACGACGCCAACACCCGCAGAGAGGTCATCCTGGCCCTCGGCAAGCGCCCGCACCCCGACCTGCCCGAGCTGGAGTACGTCGAGGTGGCGACCCAGCCGGTCGTGCTGCAGCAGATGGACTCCGGGACCATCGACCTCGCGATCTTCGACGGCGAGGCCGTGCCTGCCGGCGGAATGGGCATCGCCAAGCAGATGAAGGACGAGATCTTCAACTGCCCGCCGATCCTCGTGCTCACCGGCCGCCCCCAGGATGCCTGGCTGGCCACCTGGTCGCGGGCGGAGGCCGCCGTACCCCACCCGATCGACCCGGTGCAGCTCGCCGAGGCCGTGATCCGGCTGCTGGCATCGCGCGTCGCGGCCTGACCGTGGCCGGCCACAGCTGGCCCGAGGTGCTCGCGGCCCTGGTGGCGCGCATCGACCTCACCGCCGAGCAGACCGCGTGGGCGATGGGGCAGATCCTGCGTGGCGAGGCCACGGACTCGCAGATCGCCGGCTTCGCCATCGCGCTGCGCGCCAAGGGCGAGACCGTCGAGGAGGTCGAGGGCCTCATCGAGGCGATGTACGCCGAGGCGACTCCGATCGTGGTCACCGGCCGCGTCCTCGACGTGGTCGGGACCGGCGGCGACCGCTCGATGTCGGTGAACATCTCGACGATGGCCGCGATCGTCGCTGCCGGAGCCGGCGCGCCCGTGGTCAAGCACGGCAACCGCTCCGCGTCGTCCAAGGCCGGCTCCGCCGACGTGCTCGAGGCGCTCGGCGTCCGGCTCGACCTGAAGCCGACCGAGGTCGCGCGCATCGGCGAGGAGGTCGGCATCACCTTCTGCTTCGCCGCCGCCTTCCACCCCGCCCTCCGGCACGCTGCTGTCGCGCGGCGGGAGCTCGGCGTCGCCACCACCTTCAACCTGCTCGGCCCGCTGGCCCACCCCGCCAAGCCCGCCGCCCAGGCGATCGGCTGCTCCGACCCGCGCCAGGCTCCCCTGATGGCCGGCGTGTTCGCGCGCCGCGGCGTGGACGCCTGGGTGTTCCGCGGCGACGACGGCCTCGACGAGCTGACCACCACCACCACTTCCCGGGTGTGGGCGGTCAGCGACGGGGAGGTCAGCGAGTTCACCCTCGACCCCGACGACTTCGGCCTCGGCGGCGGCACGCCCGAGGGGCTGCGCGGCAAGGACGCCGCCTACAACGCCGAGGTCGTCCGCCGGCTCGTCGCGGGGGAGCAGGGCCCGGTCCGCGACGCCGTGCTGCTCAACGCCGGCGCCGCCCTCGCCGTACACGCGGCCGAGGACGGTGACGTCCGCTCCCGCCTCGAGGCCGGCATCGCCCAGGCGCGCGAGGCGATCGACTCCGGTGCCGCGGCGGATACGCTCAACCGCTGGATCGCCGCGACCGCCGGCGCTCGCTGACTCAGAAGTCGAGCACGAAGGCGTCGCCCTCGCGCCGGAAACCGATCCGGTCGTAGTACGGCGCCACCATCCGCGGCGGCGTCACCACACGGCGGAATCCCTCGTCGCGGAGCAGGTCGCTCCGCCGCCACACGAACTCTCCGGGCGCGAAGTCGCGGAAACGCGGCGACACCCAGTCCAGCTCCACCTGCAGCACGCCGTCGTCCTCCTCGTGCGCGAGGACGACTCCCACGGTCTCGTCCCCGTGCAGCACGAGGTACGACCGCCGCCCGGGCGCCGCACCGTCCCAGACCAGGTCCGGCTGGTGCTTGAGCATGTCGGCCTGGTGGACACGGAGCACGTGGCGGAGGTACTCGTCGGTCGGCGACACCTCGACCACGGAGAACGCCGCCGCGTCGTGCCGCTCGGAGAGCAGCTTCCGCAGGAACCACAGGTTGATCGCCGACAGCACGACGTTCATCGCGACCATCGGCCAGATCTCGAGCAGCGCGTTGAAGATGACGAGGATCACGCAGGCGATCAGGTTGAGCACCCGGAAGCGCAGCACCCGCGCCTGCATCAGGGAGAACACGAGCAGCGCGGAGCCGGCCCACCCCAGGGCGTCGAGCCAGGACATGCGAGGACCCTAACCGGGCGGCTGGGCGCGGGGTGCCGATTCGGTCGTGCCGATGCGTGCCCCTTACGATGCTGGGATGTTCGACCCTCGCGCCGCTGACACGCGCGTGCTCGTCGTACTCCCGGCACTCAACGAGGGACGATCGGTGGGGACGGTTGTGCGCGACGTGCGCAGTCGGTACCCGCACTACGACGTCCTGGTCGTCGACGACGGCTCCACCGACAACACGGCGTCGGCCGCGGCTGCGGCTGGCGCGATTGTCTGCAGCCTGCCCTTCAACCTGGGCGTGGGTGGGGCCATGCGCACCGCTTACAAGTACGCCGAGCGGCACGGCTACCAGGTCGTGGTCCAGGTGGACGCGGACGGTCAGCAC
>NZ_CAMPGZ010000259.1 GCF_946885725.1 uncultured Nocardioides sp. | reverse complement strand
GCTCCGTCCCGGACGGCTACAGCAACTCCGACTTCTTCCCCGCCACCGTGACTCGGTGGCATGCCGAGACCACCCCGGCAGGCGTGAACGTCGGCGCGTACGTCGACGCCGACGGCCGCCTCGTGCCGTGGTCGGGCACGCCGGGCGGGACGATGCCCGAGCCGCCGGTCGCGGACCCTGGGCCGATCGTGCTCGCCACCGGCCACGGCTCGGCCGCGCTGGTCGCCAACGGTGACACGTGGATTCAGCACTTCGAGTCCGACGGCACCAACACTGACGCTTGGCGGGCCTACCCGGACCCGAACGTCGACGGAGTGCCCGGCGCCGAGGGGCAGTCGTTCGCGCTCGCCGCCGACGGTCTGCTCGCGTTCTGGAACGAGCCGAACGGCGACCTGCGCGTGGCGCACCGGCCGCTCCGCTCCCCCGAGACACCGTTCACCGAGCCGATCACCCTCGCGCCGAACGAGAGCATGGTCCGGCTCGTCAACGAGCGCAGCAGCCACGTCCTCGTGACGCAAGCGACCGACGGCACGGTCTACGCCTACGACTACGACCCGGAGCAGCCGCCGTTCTTCACCAACAAGCGCGAGCTCGCGCCCGCCGGCTCCCAGGACGCCCAGGTACTCGTGGACCGACTGCTGACGGTCACGGTCGCGTGGAAGGAAGCCGGTGACGACGGTGGCCTCGTGCTGCGCCAGCTGGACCGTCCGCGCTCGTCGTACCTCGAGCGGCCCACCCTCGTGCCGGGCACGCGACGCGCGGACGCTCGCGTGGTCACCTCGACGCGCGGCACGCTCACGGTGGCGCTGCGCCGCAACAGCGAGAACGCGATCGTCCGGGTGAAGCACCTCCCCGCGGGCAAGACGAAGTGGACCAACGGCGTGCGGCTCATCAGCCCGAAGCCGATCACGGGCTCGTCGGCCGGGTGGGACCTCGGCACGCCGCGCCCGAACGGCAACCTCACGCTCGCGGTCAACGACACCGTGGGTGTCTACGGCTTCCGGTTCGACGCACCCCGCCCGTACACGAAGGTGACCCGGCCGGTGCGCAAGACGCAGAAGGTGAAGACGTACCGGATCAAGGCGAACACGTCGTGGGCGTTCGCGGACAACTGGGAGTTCCGGATGCGGCGCGACAAGGGCAAGCGGTACGGCGCCTGGAAGACCGTCGCTGTGGCGGAGGGCGAGAACAGCAAGGTCGTCACCCGGCCGCGCGGCCAGAAGTGGTGCTACCAGGCGAAGGCATTCCTCGGTGACCGTCAGGTCACGAAGTGGTCCGAGCAGAAGTGCGTCTCGGTGCGTCGCTGAGCCCTCAGCTCAGCGTCAGGGGCGTCGCCGCGCTCGGGGGTCGCGGCGACGCCCTGCTTCGTTCCTGCGCTCGCTGTCGCCGTCGTCGAACAGGCACTCGCGTGCCCGTCGGCGGCCCCCTGCCGCGGGACCGGACCGCAGAGACCAAGGAGTGCCTGTCCGAGCGCGTTCCGTCGCCGGTGATCGAGCGGTCGGGGGCATGTTGGGGGCATCCGCGCCCCGATTCGGCGCGGGAGATGACGAAGGCCGGAGCGGTGAGTGGGCTCCGGCCTGCGGTGATGCGTGGAGCGGATGACGAGACTCGAACTCGCGACATCGACCTTGGGAAGGTCGCGCTCTACCAACTGAGCTACATCCGCTTGGCTGCCCCGGAAGGGCAACGCGCTGAGATAGTACCCGAGCCTGTCGGCTGTTGTAGGCGGACCCGGGCGGGTTCGTCCACTCGCGCAGGGCTGTCCTAGTAGGTTGCCCCTGTGCTGCTCTCAGACCGCGACATCCTCGCCGAAGTCGACGCCGGACGGGTCGCGCTGGACCCGTTCGAACGCGGGATGGTGCAGCCGTCGAGCATCGACGTGCGCCTCGACCGGTACTTCCGGGTGTTCGAGAACCACAAGTACCCCCACATCGACCCGGCCGCCGACCAGCCGGACCTGACGCGGATGGTCGAGCCGGAGGGCGAGGAGCCCTTCATCCTGCACCCGGGCGAGTTCGTCCTCGGCTCGACGTACGAGGTCGTCACCCTGCCCGACGACGTCGCCGCCCGCCTCGAGGGCAAGTCGTCGCTGGGCCGGCTCGGGCTGCTCACGCACTCGACGGCCGGCTTCATCGACCCCGGCTTCTCCGGCCACGTGACGCTCGAGCTGAGCAACGTCGCGACGCTGCCGATCAAGCTGTGGCCGGGCATGAAGATCGGCCAGCTCTGCTTCTTCCGGCTGTCGTCGCCGTCGGAGCACCCCTACGGGTCGGACAAGTACGGCTCGCGCTACCAGGGCCAGCGCGGCCCGACGCCGTCGCGGTCGCACCTCAACTTCCACCGCACCCAGGTCTGACGGACGCAGGCGTACGACGGCTCAGCCGATCGGGGCCAGGGTGTCGGGGCGGACGTACGTCGGGTACTTCGGGTCGAGCCCGTCGCCGGAGCTCGTGCCGCGCAGCCGCCGGTTGACCCACGGGCCCATGTGCGAGCGCGCCCAGGCCAAGTCGGCCTCGCGCTGCTGGCGGCGGTCCATCACCGGCAGCGGCTCGAGCTCGACCGGGGGCAGGTCGTGCGCAAGGCCGAGGGCCTCCAGCACGATCGTGGCCATGTGGGCGTGGCCGGCCGCCGACATGTGCATCCGGTCAACGTCCCAGAGCCGGAAGTCGCGGTACTCCCGGTGCCGCCAGTAGTCCACGAGCACGAGGCCGTGGCTGTCGACGAGCTCGCGAACCAGCTCGTTGTAGATCGCGACCCGTCCGCGCAGGTGCCGGAAGATCGGAGCGAAGCCGAGGTCGAAGCCGGTGAAGACCACGACCGTGGCGCCGGAAGCGACGAGCTTGCCGAGCATCTCGTCGTAGCGGCCGATGATGCGGTCGATGTCGACCTTGGGGCGGAGCAGGTCGTTGGCGCCGGCGTACACCGTGACCAGGTCGGGGGAGAGGTCGAGGGCCGGGGCTAGTTGCTCGTCCGCGATCGCGTCGACCTTGCGGCCGCGGATGGCGAGGTTGGCGTAGCCGAAGTCGTCGGTGTTCGCGGCGAGGGCCTCGGCCATCCGGTCGGCCCAGCCGCGTACGCCGTTGGGGCGGGAGGCGTCGTGGTCGCCGACGCCCTCGGTGAACGAGTCACCGAGGGCGACGTAGCGGTGGAAAGTCACGCGCCAACCCTACGGAGGGCGTGGCTGGAGCTCAGTTGTCGAGCTTGTCGGCCAGCAGGTGCAGCCGCTGGGCGAGGGCGTGCCGGCCGCGGGGACGCCGGGGACCGGGGACGCGGGGCTCGCGGGTGCGGGCGACCCGCTCGCTGATCTGCTGCTTGGCCAGGGTGTCGAGCTGGACGGAGAAGTCGGACATGGTGCTCTCCTTCGGTGCGGTCGGAGGAGCGGCGCTCAGCGCTGCTCGAGGTAGATGTCGCCGGACACGGTCTTGGCGTGGAGCTCGAGGAACGGCTCGCCTTCGCCGGGCTGGCCGGCACCGGCGAGCGAGGAGCTGACCGTGCCGGTGAGGGTGCTGATGTCGGTCCACACGGGCAGGCCGCCGGTGACACCGATGCGGATGTCGCCGGAGACGTTCTTGGCGGCCAGCTGGCCGGCGCCCATGACGTCGACGGTGAGGTCGCCCGAGGCGGTCGAGAGGAGTACGTCGCCCTCGGGGCGTCGTACGTGCAGGTCGCCCGAGCCGGTCTTGACCTGGACGTCGCCGCTGGCGTGGTCGATCTCGACGTCGCCGGAGCCGGTGGAGATGGTGGCGCTGCCGCCGAGCTCGCGGACCGTGACGTCGCCGGACCCGGCCTTGACGCGCAGGTCGCCGGCGCACAGGCCGATCTGGATGTCGCCGGAGCCCGTCTCGATGCGCGTGTCGCGGTTGGCGGCCTCGAGGTCGACGTCACCCGAGCCGGCCTTGAGGGAGGCGCTGCCCAGCACGCCGGTGACCACGAGGTCGGCGGAGCCGAGCTGGGTGGCGAGGTCGGAGTCGTGCGGGCAGGTGATCCGGACGTCGAGGTCGCCGCTGCGGCCGAGGAACCCGCCGCGGCGCGGGCCGATCACGACGATCCGGTCGCCGCGTTGCTCCACGGTGACCTCGTCGGCGTGGTCGCCGAGGACCTCGACCTGGACGCCGCTCTCCTGGTCGGCGCGGACGTTGACGTCGCCGCTGCCGATCTCGACGAACAGGGAGGTCGGGCCTGAGGTCTCGAAGGTGTGCTGCACGGAAAGCTCCTAGGTGTCCGGGGGCGGCTCGAGGGTGTGTTCGACCGCCCGGGCGGCCCGGCAGGCCGTCGGTGGGGTTCGGGGTGTGGGTGAGGGGTGCGGTGCGGGTCAGACCCAGCCGGTCATCCGCTTGCTGCCGCGGCGGCCGGGGAAGGCGGCGGCCATGGCCTGGTCGACGGTCTGTTGGATGCTGGAGAGATCGACGTCCACGTTGATCGCGCGCTCGCGAGTGGCGTTGCGCACCACGTTGACGATCCAGCTGTTGAGCGAGTGCCCGCTCTTGGCGGCGAGCTCCTCGGCCTTGTACTTCAGCGACTCCGGGATCCGCAGGGTGATCCGCGCGATGCTGTCGTCCTCCTCGACCTCGACGCCCTCGCCGGCGTCCCCCTGGTCACCCGGGGAGGGCGGCGAGGT
>NZ_CAMPGZ010000258.1 GCF_946885725.1 uncultured Nocardioides sp. | reverse complement strand
CGGCGACGGGTGGCCATCCTGACGCTCGCGGCGGTGCTGATCGCTGCCAACTGGGGCACCTACATCTGGGGCGTCAACAACGGCCACGTCATCGAGACTTCGCTGGGCTACTTCATCAACCCACTGGTGACCGTGCTGATGGGCGTGGTCATCCTGGGTGAGCGGCTCCGTCCGGTGCAGTGGGCGGCGCTCGGCATCGCCGGGCTCGCCGTCGTCGGCCTCACCGTCGAGTACGGTCGACCGCCCTGGGTGGCCCTCGTCCTGGCGTTCTCGTTCGGCAGCTACGGGCTGGCGAAGAAGAAGGCGCACAGCGGCGCGGTCGAGAGCCTCACGTTCGAGACGCTCGTGATCGCGCCGGTGGCGCTCGGCTACATCGTGCTGCTCACGCTGACCGGCGCGTCGACGTTCACCGGCGAGGGCGCGCTGCACGTCGCCCTGTTGCTCGGGCTGGGCATCCTCACCGCCGTACCCCTGCTCTGCTTCGGCGGCGCCGCCACCAGGGTGTCGATGACCACGCTCGGCCTGCTGCAGTACGTCACGCCGTCGATGCAGTTCGCGCTGGGCGTGCTGGTGTTCCGCGAGCCGATGCCGACGATGCGGTGGGTCGGCTTCGGGCTGGTGTGGCTGGCGCTGGTGATCTTCACGGTCGAGTCGCTGAACCACCGCCGCCGCACGCTGCGGGTGGCCGCGGAGGTCGGCGTGGTGTGATCCTGTCGTCGTTTCCCGGTAACCGTCCCGGGGCACGGGATCTGCCATGACCTGGTTCACCGCGTCGACGACCTCCGAGGGCGTCGTGTCCGCCTCCCGCGAGGAGGTCTGGGCGGTGCTGACGGACCCCGCGACGATCGCGCGGATCACGCCGTTCGTCCGGTCGATCGAGGCCGACGGAGACCGGTGGACGTGGCACATGACGAGCGTGCCGGTGCTGGGCCGGGCGTTCACCCCGGTCTTCACCGAGCGGATGGTGTTCGACCCGCCGGCCCGGATCGACTACGCCCACGAGCCGCCCGACGGCGCCACCGAGCAGGCCGGCGTCGCCGGCCGCTACACGCTCACCGAAACCGGCGCCGGGACCCACCTGGCCATCCGCCTCGAGGTGTCCGCGGACCTGCCGCTCCCGCGGGTGTCCGGACCGGCCGTGAAGGCGGCGATGCGCGCGGTGATGGGCACGATGGGCATCGGCTTCGAGCGCGGGTTCCGCCGCGAGCTCGGCGAGCCCTGAGGGTTCCGCAACGCGTTCTCCTCCATTCGGCGTAGGCCACCTACGACCGGCGCCCGGTCACCCGGCCACATCGCCCAAGGCAGTCTGTTCCGGACAGACGGGGAGGCAATGCAGATGAGCGACGTGGTCGTACGCAGGTTCAGGTGGGGGCGAGTGGCAGCGGGGGCGCTCGCGGTGCTCACGGGGGTGACACCGCTGGCGGTGCCACCGGCGTCGGCGGTGCTGCCGGCGACGCCGGTGCCGACGCTCGTGAAATCCCTGCGTACGACCCCGTTCGCCGGTGGGTCGGGCGTCGCGATGCACGACCATGAGGGGCTCGCGCACGTCGCTCGGGACAATGCGTTGTTCCTGCTCGACGACGACGGCCGCTCGATCTACGAGGTGGACGCGACCAGCGGCCAGCTGCGCCGGCGGATCCGCGGGTTCGACCTGAAGCAGACCCCCCGCCTCGGCGGCGGCGTGGTCGCCGGGCCGACGCGCATCGACGACCTCCAGGGCATCGCCTACGACAGCAACCGCGACCAGCTCTACGTGTTCTCCGGGCTCTGCTGCGGTCAGCCCGAGCTGGAGCCGACGGTCTTCCGGCTCACCCGCCAGGGCGGGCGGCTCGAGCTGGAGTCCTACCAGGCGCTCCCGCCCACGCAGCAGGTCGCCGCGGCGGCCTGGAACCCGGCCGACGGATCGCTCTACATGGGTGCGGACAGCAGCATCTGGAGCTACGACTACGCGTCGAACACCGTCGGCCCGGTCATCAGCGTCCCCGGCCTCAACGGCATCTACGGCATGGACTTCACGCCGGACGGCGCCGACCTCTTCGTCGCGCGTCCGCCCTCGAACGTGACGCGTGTGAACTGGGCCAGCAAGTCGATCGTCCCCGGCTGGTCCCTGGACCTCGGTCCGGCCGGCCTCCTGGACGCCCGCTCCGTTGACGTCGTCGACGACCGGCTCTGGGTGTCCGACGGGTTCGACCTCCGCGCGGCGGACGACCCGCTGCGGTACGCCGTGTTCATCTTCTCGCTCGACGGCAGCACGGCCCCGCCCGGACCCTCGACGCCGCCACCGCCGCCGATCAACCAGCCCAAGGGCAAGAACCTCGTCGGCAACGCCGGGTTCGAGAAGTCGCTGCGGGGCTGGGCCGCCGGCCCGAAGACCAAGATCACCCGGGTCAAGAGCGGCCACAGCGGGAAGCGTGCGGTGCACGTCGAGCGCACCAAGGGCAAGGGCAAGATCTCGCTGGTCGACAACCCCGGCTGGGTGCCGACCACGGCAGCCGGCACCTACACGGCCACCCTCTGGGTGCGCGGCAAGGGCAAGCTGACGCTGAGGCTCAGCGAGGTGCAGAGCACCAAGACGCTCGCCGGCAAGGCCGCGAAGGTGAAGCTGTCCAAGAAGTGGAAGAAGGTGACGGTGTCGCTGGCCACGACCAAGGCCGGGGCCTCGTCCCTCAAGGTCACCGCGTCGCTGGCGGGCGCCAAGAAGGGCAAGAAGTCCTTCGACGCCGACGACGCCCAGATCCTCCTGCGCTGACGTCGAGGCGGGTCGCGGGGGCGACCCGGCCGAGCCGGAGCGGGTGGTCGCGCACGTCGCGACCACCCGCCGGCGCGTCCCACTGATCCCCTGGGACCGGTGAGGGGTCACTTGTGCCGCGACACGCCGGTGACGAGGCTGAAGTAGTGACCCCTCGCCGGTGGGGGGTGGGTCTGGGTGTGTGGCGCCCGGGTCAGGCGGTGCGGGTGGCGACGATCTCGGCGAAGGCGTCGAGGGCGGCGCGGACCGGGGAGCCGTCGGGGAGCACCTGGAGCAGCTGCTGGGCCTCGCGGGCACGCTCGAGGACGTAGGCACGGGCCTCGTCCATGGCGGGGTGCTTGCGCAGCAGGTCGAGCGCCTCGGCGTGCAGGGCGTCGTCGGTCAGGTCGGCGTCGAGCAGCTCGAGCAGCCGGGCGTCGGCCGGGTCGGTGGAGCGCTTGGCGAGCAGCACGGGGAGCGTGTGCACGCCCTCGCGCAGGTCCGTTCCGGGCGTCTTGCCCGACTCGTCCGAGTCGCTGGCGACGTCGAGGATGTCGTCGGAGAGCTGGAAGGCCGACCCGATCATCTCGCCGTACTGCGTGAGCGCCTCCTCCACCTCGCGCGGGGCACCGGCGAAGCGGGCGCCGTAGCGGGCGGAGGTGGCGATGAGCGAGCCGGTCTTGCCGGCCACGACGCGCAGGTAGTGCTCGAGCGGGTCGAGGTCGCGCGGGCCGACGGTCTCGAGGATCTGACCCTCGACGAGGCGGCCGAACGTCTCGGCCTGGATGCGCACCGCGTCGGCGCCGAGCCGCGCGGTGAGCTCCGAGGACTTGGCGAACAGGTAGTCGCCGGTGAGGATCGCGACGGTGTTGTCCCAGCGGGCGTTCGCGGAGTCGGCGCCGCGGCGCAGCGCAGCCTCGTCCATCACGTCGTCGTGGTAGAGCGATCCGAGGTGGGTCAGCTCGACCACGCACGCGGCGGTGACGATGCCCTCCGCGTCGGGGTCGCCGGTCTCCGCGGCGAGCAGGACGAGCAGCGGGCGGAACCGCTTGCCGCCCGCCTGCATCAGGTGCTGCGCGGCCTCGGTGACGAACCGGACCTCGCTCTGGACCGCGGCGTCGAGCTCCACCTCGACCTCCTCGAGGCGGCGGCGCAGCCGGTCCTCGAGATCGGGGTCGAGGACCGGCAGCGCCAGCGCGGCCGAGGCGGGGGTGGTCACGACGTGCTCCTGCAGGGGACTCGGGTCAGCGGACGAACTGTCCGGCGGTGGCCGCGAGGTCCAGGACCGGCCCGGGTACGACGCCGAGCGCGACCGTGGCCGCGAAGCCAACGGCGATCACGATAGTCGTGAGCACGGACGGCATCACCACCGTGGGCCCCTCGCCGACGGGGTCGGAGAAGTACATCAGCACGATGACCCGGATGTAGAAGAACGCCGCCACGGCGGAGAGCACCGCCGCCACCACGACGAGCGGCCACGCGCCGCCCTGCCACGCCGAGGTGAACACCGCCCACTTGCCGGTGAAACCGCTGGTCAGCGGGATGCCGGCCATGCCGAGCAGGAAGAACGCGAACACGCCCGCGACGAACGGGGACTCCTTGCCGAGGCCGGACCAGCGCGACAGGTGGGTCGCCTCGCCGCCCGAGTCGCGCACGACGGTGACGACCGCGAACGCGCCGATGGTCATGAAGCCGTAGGTGACCAGGTAGAACAGCACCGCCTGCAGCGAGGACAGCTCCGTGCTGTCGGGAGTCGTCACCGTGTGCAGGCCGACGAAGCCGGTCAGGATGAAGCCGGCGTGCGCGATCGAGGAGTAGGCCAGCATCCGCTTGATGTCGGTCTGGGCGAGCGCCAGGATGCAGCCGACCGCCATGGTGAGGATCGCGACGACCCAGATCATCGGCGTCCAGTCCCAGCG
>NZ_CAMPGZ010000257.1 GCF_946885725.1 uncultured Nocardioides sp. | reverse complement strand
CGGTGCCCGACGAGCCCGTGCCCCAGCACTGCCCCACGCCGACCGAGCTCGACGACCTCGAGCTGCTCGTGTCGGGGGCGCTGGCCCCGCTGACCCGCTTCGACGAGCCCAGCAGCCCGGTCACGCTCAGCCTGCCGGACGACGTGCGCGCCGCCGCGGAGACGGCCGGCGCCGTCGAGCTGGTCGACCCGGAGGGGCTGCCGCTGGCCCGGGTGGCCGTGCCCGGCGGCGAGATCACGCCGCTCACGCACGCGCAGTACGGCGCGTTCCGACGTTTCCACCTCACCCCGGCCCAGGTGCGCGAGCAGTACGACGACAGCACGCTCACCGTGCCGGTCACCGACGCGCTCACCTACGCCGACCTCGACCGGATCAAGCAGGCGGCCGGCGAGGCCCACGTCCTGCTGCTGACGCTCATCGGCGCCGGCACACCCCTGCTCTCCCCGTCCGCGCTCGTCCGCGCCTCGCTGCTGGCCGCCCGGCAGCTCCCGGACGCCTCCGTGGTCGCCGTACCCCTGGCCAGCCACGGCGACCCCGAGATCGACCACGCGCTCGGCAAGGGCGTGGTCGAGGCCTACGCGCCCGGCCCGGTCATCGGGGTGACCGGCGAGGGCGACCTGCCCGACGACATCGCCGCCGTGGTGGAGCGCGACCTCCCGGCGCCCGACCGCCAGGGTCTGGTCGTGTTCTTCACCGGCCTGTCCGGCAGCGGCAAGTCCACCATCGCTCGGGCCCTTCACGACGTGCTGCTCGAGCAGGGCGAGCGCACCGTGACGAGCCTCGACGGCGACGTCGTACGCCGCCACCTGTCCGCCGGGCTGACCTTCTCCAAGGAGGACCGCGAGACCAACATCCGCCGCATCGGCTGGGTGGCGGCCGAGATCTCTCGTCACGGCGGCGTGGCGATCTGCTCCCCGATCGCGCCGTTCGACGCGACCCGCAAGCAGGTCCGCGCGATGACCGAGGACGCCGGCGGCCGGTTCGTGCTGGTCCACGTCGCCACTCCGCTCGAGGAGTGCGAGCGGCGCGACCGCAAGGGCCTGTACGCCAAGGCTCGCCGGGGCGAGATCCCCGAGTTCACCGGCATCTCCTCGCCCTACGAGGAGCCCGAGGACGCCGCGGTCCGGATCGACACGACCGGCCGCAGCATCGAGGACTGTCTGGACGAGGTCCTCGACCACCTGTACGACGAGGGGATCCTCCACCGACCGACCGGCTGAGCGTCCAGTGGGTACTACTGCGGGTACTCCGGCCGGACCGGCAAACGAAACAAGGGTGCGCAACACATGAGCGAGCTGTTCACGACGGCCGCGCTGTCCGTCCTCCTGGTCAGCTTCGGCGTCGGCATCGTCGTCGGCCTGACCGGCATGGGCGGCGGCGCGCTGATGACCCCCGCGCTGATCTTCCTCGGGGTCAACCCGACGGCGGCGGTGGCCAACGACCTCGTCGCCGCGAGCGTCAACAAGTCCGTGGGGGCGGCCGTGCACTGGAAGCACGGCAAGCCCAACATGCGGCTCGCCGCCCTGCTGATCTCGGCGTCGGTGCCCACCGCGTTCGCAGGGGCGTTCATCGTCAAGGCGCTCGGGGGCGGCGAGGCGGAGAACACCGAGAGCTTCCTGACGATCGCGATCGGCTGCGCGCTGCTGTTCACCGCGAGCACCTACGCCCTGCGGATGTACCTCCAGCTGCGGCACGTGACGTCGGGAAACACCATCTCCGAGGCCGACCCGGAGCTGCGCATCATCCCGACGCTGCTGGTCGGCGCCGTCGGCGGCCTCCTGGTCGGGATCACCTCGGTCGGGTCCGGTTCGCTGATCATGGTCGCGCTGCTGCTGCTCTACCCGACCCTGAGCGCCATCAAGCTGGTCGGCACCGACCTGGTCCAGGCGGTCCCCCTGGTGCTGTCGGCGGCGATCAGCCACGTGCTGGTCACCGGCGTCGACTGGGGCGTGCTGATCCCGCTCATCGTCGGCGGCACCCCCGGCACCTTCCTCGGCGCCCGCCTGGCCAACTGGGTCTCCCAGTCCGTGATCCGCCGCGGCATCGTCATCGTGCTGACCCTGACCGGCCTGAAGATGCTCGGCGTCTCCCCCGAGGCGGTCGGCCTCATCGGCGCCGGCATGCTGCTGCTCGGCCCGCTCGTGTGGGGCTTCATCCGACAGACCCGTGGGCTGCCGGCCTTCGACAACAACGCCGCAGCCTGGCGGCTGCCGGACCGCAACGGATCCGGCACGACCAGCGACGAAAAGGCCGAAAGCAAGGCGCAGCGAACCACCGCCCGGTGACGGCCGTCACGCCGCGAGGCAGCGGCTCCGGGCGCGAATCGCCCTGACTCGGGGTACTCGGTAGCATGACGGCTGCTCTACAGAGAGGTCCCCTCACTCCCATGACGTCAACGCATGCTGACTACCGCCTGAGCCAGCTCGACGAGCTGGAGGCGGAGTCGATCCACATCTTCCGCGAGGTGGCGGCCGAGTTCGAGAAGCCGGTCCTGATGTTCTCCGGCGGCAAGGACTCCATCGTCATGCTCCGCCTGGCCGAGAAGGCGTTCTTCCCCGCGAAGATCCCGTTCCCCGTGCTCCAGGTCGACACCGGCTACGACTTCCCCGAGGTCCTGCAGACCCGCGACAACTGGGTCAACCGCCTCGGCGTCCGGCTGATCGTCGCCTCCGTCGAGCAGGCCATCAAGGACGGCATCGTCGTCGACGACGGCAAGACCAGCCGCAACCGGCTCCAGATCGGCACCCTGCTCAACGCCATCGAGGAGAACCAGTTCACCGCCGCCTTCGGCGGTGGCCGCCGCGACGAGGAGAAGGCCCGCGCCAAGGAGCGCGTCTACTCCCACCGCGACGACTTCGGCCAGTGGGACCCGAAGAACCAGCGCCCCGAGCTCTGGAGCCTCTACAACGGCCGCATCCACGGCGGCGAGCACATGCGGATCTTCCCGCTGAGCAACTGGACCGAGCTCGACATCTGGCACTACATCGGCCGCGAGAAGATCGAGATCCCCTCGATCTACTTCTCCCACCAGCGCCGCGTCTTCGAGCGCGACGGGATGCTGCTCTCCGAGAGCGAGTTCAACCCGCTCAAGCCGGGCGAGACCGTCGAGGAGCGCACCGTGCGGTTCCGCACCGTCGGCGACCTGACGCTGACCGGATGCGTCGAGTCCACCGCCTCCACGGTCGACGAGATCATCGAAGAGATCGCCGTCGCCCGCGTCACCGAGCGCGGCGCCACCCGGGGTGACGACCGGTTCTCCGAAGCGGCCATGGAAGACCGCAAGAAGGAAGGCTACTTCTGATGGACCTGCTCCGTTTCGCGACCGCCGGCTCCGTAGACGACGGCAAGTCCACGCTGATCGGCCGCCTCCTGCTGGACTCCAAGGCGATCTTCGAGGACCAGCTCGAGGCCGTCGAGCACACCTCGCAGTCCAAGGGCTACGACTACACCGACCTCGCGCTGCTCACCGACGGCCTTCGCTCCGAGCGGGAGCAGGGCATCACGATCGACGTGGCCTACCGCTACTTCGCCACGCCGAAGCGCAAGTTCATCATCGCCGACACCCCCGGCCACGTGCAGTACACCCGCAACATGGTCACCGGCGCCTCCACCGCCGACCTCGGCCTGGTGCTCGTCGACGCCCGCCAGGGCCTCACCGAGCAGTCCCGCCGGCACGCGGTGATCCTGTCGCTGCTCCGGGTCCCGCACCTCGTGCTCGCGGTCAACAAGATGGACCTCGTCGACTACGACCAGGCGGTCTTCGACCGGATCCACGAGGAGTTCACCTCGTTCGCGACCAAGCTGTCGATCCCCGACCTCGAGATCATCCCGATCTCGGCGCTCAAGGGCGACAACGTGGTGACGCGGTCCGAGCACATGCCGTGGTACGACGGCCAGTCGCTCATGCACCACCTGGAGAACGTCCACGTCGCGTCCGACCGCGACCTGGTCGACACTCGGTTCCCCGTGCAGTACGTCGTACGTCCCAAGTCCGACGAGTACCACGACTACCGCGGCTACGCCGGCCGCGTGGCCGGTGGCGTGCTCAAGCCGGGTGACGAGGTCGTCGTGCTGCCGTCCGGGCTGACCAGCAAGATCGCCGGGATCGACCTGTTCGACAAGGAGATCACCGAGGCGTTCCCGCCGATGTCGGTGACCGTCCGCCTCGAGGACGACGTCGACGTCAGCCGCGGCGACATGATCGCCCGGCCGCAGAACGCCCCGAAGCCCAGCCAGGACATCGACGCGATGATCTGCTGGATGACCAACGAGCCGCTGCGCCCGCGGCAGAAGCTCGCGATCAAGCACACCACCCGCACCGGCCGGGCGCTGATCAAGGACATCCAGTACCGCCTCGACGTCAACACGCTGCACCGCGACCAGGAGACCAAGGAGCTCGCGCTCAACGAGATCGGCCGTGTGCAGCTGCGCACCACCGTCCCGCTGCTGTGCGACCCCTACTCCAAGAACCGCACCACCGGGTCGTTCATCCTGATCGACGAGGCGACCGGCGTCACCGTCGGCGCCGGGATGATCAACTCCGCCAGCTGACGGTCCCCGGCATCAGCGGGACCTGAATGCGGAGGTTCGTCGCGATCATCTGCGTCCCGTGCTGCCACTCGGCCGTGTAGGTCAGGTCGACTCCGGGGGACCATACCCGCCCGGGTCGATGGACGGTGGTTTCGAGGCACTCCTTGGCGGCCTTCGTACCTCAACCACCGTTGGTCGAGCAGCGAGCGCCGTCGAGACCCCGGCAAGGTCAACGCCAACGCAGCACGAC
>NZ_CAMPGZ010000256.1 GCF_946885725.1 uncultured Nocardioides sp. | reverse complement strand
GTCTCGGCGAAGAAGTCGTTGCCCTTGTCGTCCACGACGATGAACGCGGGGAAGTCCTCCACCTCGATCCTCCAGACCGCCTCCATCCCGAGCTCGGGGTACTCCAGCACCTCGACCTTCTTGATGCAGTCCTGCGCCAGCCGCGCGGCCGGCCCGCCGATGGAGCCGAGGTAGAACCCGCCGTACGACGCGCACGCCTTGGTCACCTGCGCCGACCGGTTGCCCTTGGCCAGCATGACCATCGAGCCGCCGGCGGCCTGGAACTGGTCGACGTACGAGTCCATCCGCCCGGCCGTCGTCGGCCCGAACGAGCCGGACGCGTAACCCTCGGGAGTCTTCGCCGGGCCGGCGTAGTAGACCGCGTGGTCCTTCATGTACTGCGGCATCTCCTCGCCGGCGTCGAGCCGCTCCTTGATCTTCGCGTGCGCGATGTCGCGCGCGACGACGAGCGGGCCGGTCAGCGACAGCCGGGTCTTCACCGGGTGCTTCGAGAGCTCGGCGCGGATCTCGTCCATCGGCCGGTTCAGGTCGATCCGGACCACGTCGTCGGAGCCGGAGACCGAGAGCTTCTCGTCGGTGGTGTCCGGGAGGTACTTCGCCGGGTCGCGCTCGAGCTCCTCGAGGAACACCCCCTCGGCGGTGATCTTGCCGAGCGCCTGCCGGTCGGCCGAGCAGGAGACCGCGATCGCGACCGGGCACGACGCGCCGTGGCGCGGCAGCCGGACCACGCGGACGTCGTGGCAGAAGTACTTGCCGCCGAACTGCGCGCCGATCCCGAACGACTGGGTCAGCCTGAAGACCTCCTCCTCGAGCTCCACGTCCCGGAACCCGTGCGCGGACATCGACCCCTCGGTCGGGAGGTTGTCGAGGTAGTGAGCCGAGGCGTACTTCGCGGTCTTCAGCGCGAACTCCGCCGACGTACCGCCGATGACCACCGCCAGGTGGTACGGCGGGCAGGCGGCGGTGCCGAGCGAGCGGATCTTCTCGTCGAGGAACTCCAGCATCCGCTTGGGGTTCAGGACGGCCTTCGTCTCCTGGTAGAGGAACGACTTGTTGGCCGAGCCGCCGCCCTTGGCCATGAACAGGAACTTGTAGGCCGGGTCGCCGGTGCCGGGCGTGCTGTAGAGCTCGATCTGCGCGGGCAGGTTGGTGCCGGTGTTGCGCTCGTCCCACATGGTCAGCGGCGCGAGCTGGGAGTAACGGAGGTTGAGCTTGGTGTAGGCGTCGTACACGCCCTTGCTGATCCACTCACCGTCGTCGGCGCCGGTGAGCACCCGCTCGGACTTCTTGCCCATCACGATCGCGGTGCCGGTGTCCTGGCACATCGGGAGCACGCCACCGGCGGAGATGTTGACGTTCTTGAGCAGGTCGAGCGCGACGAACCGGTCGTTGCCGCTGGCCTCGGGGTCGTCGATGATCCGGCGCAGCTGGGCGAGGTGGGCCGGGCGCAGGAAGTGCGCGATGTCGTGCATCGCCTCCGCGGTGAGCACCCGCAGCGCCTCCGGCTCCACCTTGAGGAACTGCTGGCCGCCGGCCTCGAAGGTGCTGACGCCCTCGGTGGTGACCAGGCGGTACGGCGTACCGTCGGCGCCGGTCGGCAGGAGGTCGGAGTAGTGGAACTGGGGTTCGCCGCTCGTCCGGGTGCTCATGCCGCCGGAGCCTAATGGCGCCGGGAACGAGCGATTAGGCTGGGCCGCATGGATGGACAGGGTGGGCTGCAGCGGCGGCCGTCGGGTCCCGTGGGGGACCCGAGCCAGCTGCGGATCTCCGACGAGGACCGGCACAAGGTCGCGGAGGTGCTCCGCAAGGCCGCCGGGGAGGGCCGGATCGACCTCGACGAGCTCGACGAGCGCCTCGAGATGACCTACGCGGCGAAGACCTACGGCGACCTCGTCCCGATCACCGCCGACCTGCCCGTCGCGGGCGTCGGGCCCCAGGCCGTCACGCCGCCCCGCCCGCAGGCACCGGTCGTACCCGCGACTCGCCACGACTCGTCGTTCTCGATCATGGGCGACTGCACCCGCCGCGGCGTCTGGCAGGTCCCGGCCAAGCACAACGTCTTCACGATGATGGGCTCGGTCAACCTCGACCTCCGCGAGGCCCAGTTCACCGCCCAGGAGACCGTGATCGAGGTCTACGCGATCATGGCCGGCGTGGAGATCATCGTGAACCCCTGGACCCAGGTCATCGTCGAGGGTGTCGGGATCATGGGCGCCTTCGGCGAGGCGCGCTCCAAGGTCCGGCCCGACATCCGCCCGGACTCCCCGGTCGTCCGCGTCAAGGGCCTCGCCCTCATGGCCGGCGTCGACGTCAAGCGCAAGGACATGCCCGGCACCACCCGCAACCGCCTCGGCATCACCAACCGCTGACCTGCCCTGCACGCTGGTCCGGCCCACCCCCGACCGCCGTACCGGCGAGGGGTCAGTTGTGTCGCGACACGCCGCCCACGAGCCTGAATAACTGACTCCTCGCCGTACCGCCCCGCAGGGGATCCAAGGCCGTTCCGGCCGTTACGCCGAGGGGTCAATAAATCAGCGCAGTCGCCGGTGTGTCGAGACATAAGTGACCCCTCGGCGTCCTGGTTTCGACAGGCTCAACCAGCGGGGTCATGCAGGCTCAACCGGCCGCCGGAGTGTGGTGGACGAGGGTGACGGTCTCGGGCTTGCGGCGGGGCATCCAGAAGCCGCGGGTGGCGAGGAGGGTGCCGGTGGCGGTGGCGTCGCCGAGGGGGCCGGGTGCGCGCAGCGGGGCGGACATGCTGACCTCCTTCTCGGCGTAGGGGCCCTCCCACCTCAGCCGGTACGGCGTCGACGGGTCGAGGCCGGGGACGCGGACGTGCACGCCGCGGTTGTGCGCCGACTCGTCCATCTGCACGTGCGCGACCAGCGCCTCGGATCCGTCGGAGGCGACGACGCCGTGCAGGAGGATGGCCGGGTCGGACGACTCCGGGCGCACGACGCGGCCGGAGTGCAGCAGGCCGCGGAAGCGCTTGTAGCGCTCGACCCAGGACGCGATCACGTCGAGGTCGTCGTCCTCGGCCTCCATCAGGTCCCACTCGATCCCGAACGACCCGAACAGCGCGGTCGCGGCCCGGAAGTCGAGCGTGAGCGTCCGGCCGGTGGTGTGGGAGGTGTGCGAGGAGATGTGCGCGCCGACGTACTCCGGCGCCAGCAGCTGGGTCGTCCAGCGCTGGATCTGCTGACGCGCGACCGCGTCGGTCATGTCGGAGGTCCAGAACCGCTGCACGCGCTCCGCGACACCGAGGTCGACCCGGCCGCCGCCCGAGGCGCACGACTCCCACGCGACGTCCGGATGCGCGGCGGCCAGCGCGTCCAGCAGCCGGTAGAACGCCAGGGTCTGGGCGCGCGCGGCCGGTGCGCCGCCGACCAGGCCGGAGCCGGCCTCGAGCAGCTCGCGGTTGTGGTCCCACTTCACGTAGCCGATCGGGTAGGCGGCCAGCACGGCGTGCACCCGGTCGTACAGGAAGTCCCAGACCTCCGGCCGGGACAGGTCGAGCACCTGCTGCTGGCGGTGGGGGAGCGGCATCCGCTCACCCGCGGAGAGGATCCAGTCCGGGTGCGCGCGGAACAGGTCGCTGTCCGGGTTGACCATCTCCGGCTCGAACCACAGGCCGAACTCCATGCCGAGCCCGCGGACGTGGTCGACCAGCGGACCCAGGCCGTCGGGCCAGACCTCCTCGTCGACCCACCAGTCGCCCAGCCCGGCGGTGTCATCGCGGCGGCCGCGGAACCAGCCGTCGTCGAGCACGAACCGCTCGACACCGACCCGCGCGGCGCGGTCGGCGATGCCCTTGAGCCGCTCGAGGTCGTGGTCGAAGTAGACGGCCTCCCAGACGTTCAGCACGACCGGCTGCCGATCGGGATGCGCGGCGAGCGCGCGCTGGTAGCCGTGGAACGCCGCCGCCAGCCCGTCGAGCCCGTCGTCGGCGGCGGCGACGATCACCCAGGGACTCGTGTACGTCGCGCCGGGGGAGAGCGCGACCTCGCCCGGCAGCAGCAGCTCCCCACCGCCCACGGTGGTGGCGGTGGCCGGGTCCCGCTCGACCCGCAGCAGCGAGTTGCCGCTCCAGGCGACGTGCACACCGACGACCTCGCCGTGGGTCGTGCCGAACCCCGGCGTACCCGCGACGACCATCGTCGCCGCCGCCAGGCCGGGCCGGCCGCCCCGGCTCTCGCGCAGGTAGAGCCCGTCTGTCACCTCGTGGCGCTGCGGGGTCCGCTCGCGCTCGTGCCGGCCGGTGAAGTCGAGCACCTCGGTGAACCGGTCGGGCACCGGCAGCGCGACCTCGAGCCCGTCGACGACGTAGTCGCCCTCCGCCTCGTTGGTCAGCGTGTGCCGGATCCGCAGCGCGCCGCCGGCCACCGACTCGACCTCGACGACGAGGGACAACCCGGCCGCCTCGTCCACGGCCGCGACGCGCAGGCGCGCCCGCACCAGCGGGTCGCCCTCAACGGTCGCCACTGTGGTGCCGCGCGGCTCGAAGCGGGTGGTCCACGACCGGCCGGTGCCACCGCCGGCGACGACCCGGTGGCCGCGCAGGTGCGGCCGGGTGAACCGGGCGTGCGCGTGCTCGTCGAGCAGCGGCGTCCCGGGGCCACCGTCGACCCCGCCGTCACCGCCGAACCGGTCGACGGGCACCACGCCGGTCCAGTGCACGACGGGGAGGCCGTCGCCGTCCTCGCGAAGGTCGAGGCCGGTGACGCGGGTGAGGGAGGGCGGGAACAACATCCCGGGCGGGCTCCTGTCATGAAGCGGGCGGCCAGGACCACCGGTCCTGACCGCCCGCGACGGACTGCGTGAGAGCGATTCTCCTG
>NZ_CAMPGZ010000255.1 GCF_946885725.1 uncultured Nocardioides sp. | reverse complement strand
TAGAGCATCTGACTACGGATCAGAAGGTTAGGGGTTCGAATCCCTTCAGGCGCGCGAGCGGAGCCCCAGGTCGTATCCCCCGTCGACCTGGGGTTTCGTGCTTCTCAGGTTGGCGGTGCGGCGCGGGTCAGCGCGCGCCGTACCGCGCCTAACCACTATTGGGGAGATGCCGGCGTCACGAAGACACGCCCCCATGCTCCGAAGGGGCGATGTTGCCGGACGGGCCCGCGGTGGTAAACCCATCTGTATTGGCTCCGAGGAGTCAAGGGTTGGCTCCACGCAGCCACGGGGGACCTCATGTGGACGCGCTTTTTCGGCATTCTTTTCAGTGTCTTGCTCTTGGGGATCTGGTTCGGCGCGTCACCGGCGTCGGCCGCCGAGTGCGACGCGACACGACCCGCACAGCTCATCTTCAGGAAGAAGGCCCATGAGCGGGTCATTCACATCGACAGCCACGTCCGGCCGCAGGCCATCTGGCGCTACGAAGTCGTCATCCAGCGCTGCAGCCTGACGCCGGGACTCCACCGAGCCAGGGTCATCGGACTCGTGGACGGTGCCGGGGTCGTCGTGAGCCTCGACGTGCGCTGGACCGGAAGGGCGGCGACGCTGCTGGTCGACCTGTCCAACAACAAGCTGGAGCCGGGCAGCTACACGATCACCGCGGTGTCCAAGAACCCCGCCGTGAACCTGTACCACCCGCTGAGCATCAACGTTCGTGACTCGCGAGTGGCGCCTTGGGGCTCCGTCGCCCTGGTCGGCATTTTGGTGGGCGTCGTCGTGCTCGCCCTACGAGCGACAGCCAGTGGTGACGGCGACCGGCACTGGAGCGACTTCGTGCAGTTCTTCAAGGAGCCCGAGTCCCTGGTCCCGGCACTCGTCGGGCTCGCCGGGGTCTACGTGGCCGTGCAGTCACGCGTGCTGAGCAACGACGCCTGGTACGGCGGGACCGCGGAGCTGGCCAAGTTCGGTGGGGTGGTCATCACGGCGATGGTCACCGCAGGAACGGTGGCGACGGCGGCCAGTCGCAAAGGAGCCACCCTCAGCGAGACCCGCTGGACGGTGAGATCGAGATCCGGGGTGCCCGGCTGATTGGTGATGTCGGAGAGGGTGACGTGGGCGTCGGGGTCGACGGCCGTGATGTCCTCGACGAGGGAGACCTCTTCCATCCGGAAGCAGGTGAAGTTCACGACCCACACCTCCTCGCCGGGGCCGTCGGCGTACCAGCGGGTGTGCGCGTCCACGAGGACAGGTCGGTTGACGCGGCCGGCGATCATCGACTCGACCAGGTCCTTCACGACGACGTAGAAGAGCACGGCGGACGCCGACGACGCCGCCGTCCAGGAACCCGTTCGGGATCAGGAACCCCTCGAGGCCGACGGCGAACACGACGGCGCCGACCATGATCGCGGCGATCTTGTACGCCTCCGCGGCGACGGGGTGCTTCTTCGCCTGGTGGACGGCGCGCAGGGGTGCGGTCTGCGGAGTCGAGGTATCGACGGTCACGTGGTGGTGAGCCTGGGTGCGGCGGTGCGAGGCGGGCCGGCGCTGGCCACGCGCTCGGGGAGGTTACCGGGACGGCACGAGTCCGGCCGCCGATGTGACGAAACCCCAGGCCCGCTTCCGGCGACCTGGGGTTCCGTCTTGTCTTGCTGGGTTCGGCCGTCAGTTCGGGGTCAGTCGACCGAGCACGCCGGCCTTCACCGCCGAGGGACGCTGCTGCTCGCCGACGTACGACGTGACGGCCACGAGCGCGCCGGTCACCGCGGGCACGGCCCACTGCAGCGCCTTGAGCTGCTTCTGCGCCTTGGCCACCTCGGGGGGCGTGGCCGCGGACGGCTCGGTGCCGGACTCGGCCGGGACGTGCTTGTGCTCGGAGACCTTGCGACCGAGCGCGCGGCTGTACGCCGTCACGCCGAGCGCGGCAGCGGTCAGCGCGGTCTTGGCGAGGACGGCCGAGACCTGGCCCTTCTGGCCGGCGACGCGCTTGGAGTCCGAGACGGCGAGGATCGCGGCGCCGGTGACATGGGCGCCGATGGCGGCGGCGTTGACCGGCGTCCAGCGGTCCCAGCCGGTGTTGGCGACGGCACCGGTGGCGTGCTCGCCCTCTGCCTGGGCGGCGGCCGGGTTGAGCGAAACGGCGTTCGCGAGCGTGCCGCCGAACCAGCCGGCGAGGCCGACGTCGTGCAGGGTGCGGGCAAAGGTGTTGGTCATCGTCTCCCTCTCATCGATCGCGATTGCGACTCGCAGCGGCGTACCCGGGGCGGTCCGGCGCACGCGTCCGACAGGGCCTCATGCGGCCAAGGTCACGTTGCTCCGGCGGTGGGTACGGTCCTCGGCGTGAGCGTCACGGTGCGCACGACCAGCGGCCATGTGGACCCCTGGGCCGCCATTCCCGGCGAGACCCGGTGGGTCGACTACGCCCACGAGCTGGCGGGGGACGAGCTGGTCGTGTACGCGCACACGTTCCGCCGCGTCCGGGACCGCGCGACGGCGACGACCGACGTACTGATGTGGAAGCCCGACACCACGCGCGTCGCCCACAAGTACGGCGCAGGGGAGTGGGTTGAGATCGTGACTGCGCAGCAGGAGTGGCCGCCGGCCGAGGTGCAGCAGGTGCCGCGGAGACGTCGGCGGGGGCCCCGGTCGGACAGCTCGTCGGCGACCTGATCCACCCTCACCGATTGGTCACAGACCGCAGGTTCTGCCGTCCGGTTCTTGCGGTTGGGGACCAAACCGCAGGGCGCGGAGCGGTCAACGAGCGGCCAGCCAGGCCTGGTAGCCGCCGGCGAGGTCGGTGGCGTTGCGCATGCCGAGCTGCTGCAGGGTGTGGGCGGCGAGGCTGGAGGCGTAGCCCTCGTTGCACACCAGGACGACGGTCCGGTCGGGGTCGTCCATGCCGGGCAGGCGGTGCGGGCTGGTGGGGTCGAGGCGCCACTCGAGGACGTTGCGGTCGATGACGACGGCGCCGGGCAGCTCGCCGTCGCGGTCGCGCAGCTCGACGGGGCGGATGTCGACGACGAGAGCGCCGGCGGCGGCGACCGACTCGAGGTCGGCGGGCTCCACCCGCGCCAGGTCGCGACGGGACTCCTCGAGAAGACGCGCGATGGCTGAGCCGTCGGTGTCGTCGGTGCCGGTCATGGGACGACGATACGAAGCCTGACAACATGACGGCATGAGCGCTCGTCTCGCGATCCTCGACGACTATCAGCGCGTCGCGCTGACACGTGCCGACTGGTCACCGCTGGAGGGCCGAGTGGACATCACGGTGTTCGACCGGCACCTCGGTGACGAGGACGCGGTGGTCGCGGCCTTGCAGGAGTTCGACGTGCTGGTCGCGATGCGCGAGCGCACGCGGTTTCCGCGCAGCGTGATCGAGCGGCTGCCGAACCTGAAGCTGCTGGTCACGACCGGGATGCGCAACGCGGCGATCGACCTCGAGGCGGCGCGCGACCACGGAGTGACGGTGTGTGGCACCGAGCTCGGGGCGCCGTACGACGCGGCGGAGCTGACCTGGGCGCTGCTGCTGGCGGCGGCGAAGCGGGTCGACATCGAGATGACCAACCTGCGCGAGCGCCGTTGGCAGACCGAGATGGGTACGTCGCTCGCGGGACGCACCCTCGGCGTGGTCGGGCTCGGGCGGTTGGGCGGCAAGGTCGCGGAGTACGGCCGCGCCTTCGGCATGGACGTGGTCGCGTGGAGCACGAACCTCACCGACGAGCGCTGCGCCGAGGTCGGCGTGCGGCACGCGGCGTCGCTCGACCAGCTGCTGCAGGAGTCGGACTTCGTCAGCCTCCACCTCGTTCTCAGCCGGCGCTCGCGCGGCACCATCGGCCGGCGTGAGCTCGCGCTGATGAAGCCGACCGCGTGGCTGGTCAACACCAGCCGTGGACCGCTCGTCGACGAGGAGGCATTGCTCGAGGCGGTGCGCACAGGCGTGATCGCGGGTGCAGCGCTGGATGTGTTCGACGTCGAGCCGCTGCCGGTCGACCACCCGTTCCGCACCGAGCGCAACATCGTCGCGACGCCGCACATCGGCTACGTCACCAACGAGGGACACTCCTACCGCTACACCGAGGCGGTCGAGGACGTGCTCGCGTTCCTCGACGGCAAGCCGGTACGCGAGCTGACCTAAGGCCGCGAGCTGCGGTGGATCCGCGCGAGCAGCGGCACCAGCAGCAGCGACGCGAACAGCCGCAGCACCTGCAGGCTGAACACCAGCCCCGTGTCCGAGTTCGTCGACAGCGCGACGGCGATCACGGCGTACAGCCCGCCCGGCGTCGTCGCGAGGTACGCGTCGAGCTGGCCGATGTCGGTCAGCTCCGCCATCACCCACCCGGCCGCCGCGCACGACGCCACCGTGCCGATGATCTGCACGAACGCCAGCGGCAGCAGCCTCGCCAGGATCCGCAGCGTCGCGCGGGTGAACTTCAGGCCGACCTGCACACCGATGATCACGTAGCCGGCGTTGAGGACCGGCGCCGGTACGACGGTGTCCGGGAACCATCCGGTCGCGACGAGGCCGGCGGTGACCAGCATCGGCACCAGCACCGGGGCGCCCGGGAAGTCCAGGAACCGCAGCAGAGCGAGGCCGACCAGGATCGCGACCAGCGCGAAGCCGTACGACGCCAGGGTGGTGCCGCCTTCGGACATGCCCGGACCGACCGTCGACGCCGTCGGGTCGTAGAGCTTCGCGACGACCGGCATCGTGAACAGCACGAACAGCACGCGGAGGTACTGGATGGTCGCGACCACCGGCTCGTCGGCGCCCACCTCCCGCGCGGTCGCGACGACCCCGGAGGCGCCGCCGGCGATCGCGGCGAAGCTCGCGGTCACGGGCGAGACCCCGGGCTGGTAGCGCAGCACCTGGCCCCAGGCCAGGCTCGACACCATCGTGAACACCAGCGCGGCGGCGATCAC
>NZ_CAMPGZ010000254.1 GCF_946885725.1 uncultured Nocardioides sp. | reverse complement strand
CTCCTCGTCGAGCCCCTGCTCGATCGCGTAGCGCACCAGCTGCACGCGGTTGTGCAGCTGCAGCTTCCGCAGGGTGTTCTGCACGTGGTTCTGCACCGTGCGGTGCGAGAGGAACAACCGCTCGGCGATCTGCTTGTAGGACAGCCCCTTCGCCACCAGCCGCAGCACCTCGGTCTCGCGCTCGGTCAGACGCGGTGCGTCGGGGTCGTCGGTCTTGGCGGCGGGAGTGTCGGAGAGCCGGCGGTACTCCCCCAGCACGAGCCCGGCCAGGCCGGGTGTGAACACCGTGTCACCCTCGGACACCCGTCGTACGGCGTCGAGCAGCTCGTCGCGGGACGCGGACTTGACCAGGTAGCCGGTCGCGCCGGCCTTCACCGCCTCCAGCACGTCGGCCTGCTCGCCCGACGCGGACAGGATCAGCACGCGCACGGCGGGGTCGTCCTCGACGAGAGCGGACGTCACGGCGACACCGTTGGGTTCGGGAATCTGCAGGTCGAGCACGACGACCTGGGGCCGCGTCGCTTTCGCGCGGGTGATCGCCTCGGTGCCGGTCGACGCGGTGGCGACGACCTCGAGGCCGGCCTCGGTCAGGTCGCGGGCGACGCCGTCGCGCCACATGGGGTGGTCGTCGACCACCATCACCTTCAGCGACATCCCACTCCCTCCCGCATCAAGTGTGGTGGTCTCGACAGGCTCGACCACCCGCAGGGCTCGCAGGCTACGGCGTACCGCTCGGGCGCTGGTACCGGCCACGCCGGTGCACCAGTGGCTCGTCGTCCTCGCCGATCCGGATCTCGTCGAGCGTGCCGTCGACGAGCAGCGACCAGCCGACCTCGCGGGTGTCGACGACGGTGAACCCGGCCCACGCCGAGACGCCGTCGAGCAGCGGACCCCAGGCGGTGTCGGTCCAGGTGCCGAGGCGGAACACGCCTCCCGGCGCCGGCGCGAGGCCGGCGAACGCGTCGGCGAGGTCGCGGTGCCGCCACGACAACAGGTGCAGGACGCCCCGCCCATCGTCGACGAGCGTCTCGGCGAGGTCCGAGTCCGGGTCGAGGAGCATCAGCACGTGCGCCGGGTCTCCGTGGCCGACCATCACCGACGAGACGGTCAGTCCCGCCCGCGTCGTACCGGCGCCCGCCGTGACCAGGCAGACCGTCCCGCCGAGCCGTCCGCGCAGCCGCCGGGCCGGGTCGCGGACATCCTCCGGGTCGGCGAACGGGTGCTCGGAGTGGATGGTCACGGCGGCGAGCCTAACCAGCGCGGTTCATGCGCGCGGGACCGTGAGCTCCCACTCGGTGCCCTGGCCCGGGCCAGTGACCAGCACCGACCGGCCGCCGAGGTCCGCGATCCGGCCGCGGACCGACTCCGCGACGCCGAGCCGGCCCTCCGCGCGGGCAGCGTCGAGCCGTCCAGGCGGGATGCCCGGCCCTTCGTCGCGCACCGTGACGACGACCGAGTCGCCGAGGTCCTCGACCAGCACCCACGCGGGCGCGTCCGGACCGACGTGCGTGGCCACGTTGTCCAGGCAGGCCCGGACCACCGACGCCAGCTCGGCCACCACCCCGCCCGGCAGCTCGACAGCCTCGCCCGGGCCTGACACCGTGACGGCCCGGCTGCCCAGCGGCGCCAGCGCCTCCATCAGGTCGGTGGCGGCCGGCTCGTCGTGCTCCTCACGGGCGGCGGCGCGCGCGGCGGTGCCCTGCACGAGCGCGCGCAGCGCGACCTCCTGCTCCCCCGCCAGCCGGCCGAGGTCCGCCGCCTCGCCGCCCAGCTCGGTGCCGCGCCGCTGCACCAGCGAGAGCACCTGTAGCACGCCGTCGTGCACGACCCGGGCCAGCCGGGCGCGCTCCTCGAGCGTCGCGGCCATCCGCTCGGCCTGCGCCCGCGCCTCCGACGCGTCCCGCACCAGCTCGGCGGAGTAGCCGACCATCCCGGCCCCGAGCAGCAGCAGGAAGATGTTGCCCCAGTTGGCCGCCGTCATCGACGTCCGGATCGACAGGTCGCACGCGGACACGACCGCGGCCGCGAGGACTCCGGCGAGCCAGCCGCGCTGCGCCGCCCACGCCAGCACGCACGCCATCACCCAGAACGTCGGGACCGTCCCGGAGTTGGGGCCCTCCATCATCGCGCCGGTCAGGACGTACGGCGTCGACAGCAGCGCCGCGCACGAGACGACCACGTCGGCGACGAGAAGCGCGGTCGTACGACGCCGCGGCTCGTCGTACGCCCAGGTGAGGAACGCCGTCCACAGCACCATGCCCGAGAGGACGGTCAACCCGAGCGCGGGCCGCTCGAAGTCGCGCCACCGGGTCGCGTTGATCGCGATGGCATAGCCGAGCACCACCACGCGCAGGATCGCCAGTGCGCGGAACAGCGAGGTGCCGACCTGGTCCGAAGGCGAGCCGCCGCGCCCCCAGCCCCAGCCGACGACGGAGCCGCGGCCACGTGCGTCCGCGGCAGCGCTCGCGCGCCGTGGCTCGAGGGAGCTCACGCGGTCCCGGTCAGGCGGCCCGGCCGGCGCCGGCCCGGGCCTTGTCCCCGGCCTTGGCCTCGTCGGCCGCCCTCTCCTCGGCCTTCTTCGCCGCGGCGGCCTCCTTGTCGAGGGCCTTCGCCTGGGCGGCGTACATGTCGACGTACTCCTGACCGGAGAGCCGCATGATCTCGTACATGATCTCGTCGGTGATCGACCGCAGGATGAACCGGTCGTTCTCCAGGCCCTCGTAGCGGGAGAAGTCCAGCGGCTTGCCGAACCGGACGACCGGGCGGGTGAACGACCCGAACTTCTTGCCGGGCGGTGCGACCACGTCGGTGCCGACGACGGCGACGGGGATGACCGGGACCTTCATCTCGAGCGCGAGCCGGGCCACGCCGGTCTTGCCGCGGTAGAGCCGGCCGTCGCGGGAGCGCGTGCCCTCGGGGTAGATGCCGAACAGCTCGCCGGCGCCGAGGATCTTCTTCGCGGAGTTGAGCGCGCCCTCGGCCGCGTCCGCCCCGGACCGGTCGATCGGCACCTGGCCGGAGCCGGAGAAGAACTGCTTCTGGAACCAGCCCTTGATGCCCGGTGTGGTGAAGTACTCCGCCTTCGCCACGAATGTCACCCGCCGCGGCAGCGTCAGCGGCATGAACAGCCAGTCGGCGTACGAGAGGTGGTTGCTGGCCAGGATGGCCGGGCCCTCGGCGGGGACGTTCTCGGCGCCCTCGGCGTGCGGTCGGAACACCAGCTTGAGGAGCGGACCGACGAGCACCCACTTGAGCAGCCAGTAGAACATCCGACACCTCCCGCGAGTCACTCCCTCGACCGCCCGTTCCGGTCCGCCGAAACCCTATCCCCAACGACGGTGCCGTGCGACCATGCAGGCACCCGACCAGCCGTCAGTCCCCGCCCGGAGCACGCCTTGCCCATCGCCCCCGACGCCGAGCCCTTCCACGCCGACGCCACGCCGCGCAGCGAGGACGGTCAGCGCATCGGCGTACTGCTGAGCCACGGGTTCACCGGCTCGCCGAAGTCGATGCGGCCGTGGGCCGAGCACCTGGCCGGGCTCGGGTACGCCGTCTCCGTCCCGCGGCTGCCCGGCCACGGCACCAGCTGGCAGGAGCTGAACAAGTGCCGCTGGGCCGACTGGTACGGCGAGATCCAGCGGTCGTTCGACAAGCTCGCGGCCAACTGCGACCAGGTCGTCGTAGGCGGACTGTCGATGGGCGGCGCGCTGGTGCTGCAGCTGGCCGCCGACCGCGGCCGCGACGTCGCCGGGGTCGTCGTGGTCAACCCCGGGCTGACCAACGCCAACCCGGCCCGGCACGTCCGGCACCTGGTCAAGTTCGTCACGCCGTCCATCGGCGCGATCCGCAACGACATCAAGAAGCCCGGCCAGGACGAGGGTGCCTACGACCGCACCCCCACGCGCGCCGCGGCCTCGCTGATCGACGCCTGGAAGGGCGTGATCGCCGACCTGCCGAAGGTCACCCAGCCACTCCTGATGTTCCGCTCGGCGGAGGACCATGTGGTCCCGCCGTCGTCCGGCCGGATCATCATGACCACGGTCTCCTCGCGGGACGTGACCGAGCGGATTCTCGAGCACTCGTACCACGTGGCTACGCTCGACAACGACGCCTCGCTGATTCAGGAGGAGTCGGCCGAGTTCACCAGACGAGTGACGGGACCATGACCCACCAGCCGGACGACCGCACACCGGAGGAGCGCGCCGGCGGCACCGGCGAGCCCCAGCGCCCCTTGGACGAGGATGCGGCCTGGCTGGAGATCGTCGCGAACTACGGCGAGAGGCCCGAGATGGGCGCCGACCTCGACCAGCCCGACTCCCCTTCCGGCTCGGGTTCTAGCGGCTCGGGTTCGGCCGCCGGTGGGTCGGTGTTCGACCGCGCGTACCTGGACGCCCAGCTCCGGCGCGCCGAGCAGGACCGTGACGACGTCGACGACGGGCCGGTGCCGTGGGACGACGAGGGCCACTACGTGCCGCCACCGCCCCCGCCGCTGCCGGTCCTCGACCCGCGCCGCAAGGCCGCGTGGATCGGGCTGTTCGGCAGCCCGCTGGCGATGCTGCTCGGGATCGTGTTCGGCTGGACCTACCCGTCGTGGATCTCGTTCCTGCTGGTCATGGCGTTCGTCGGCGGCTTCGGCTACCTCGTCGCGACGATGCCGCGCGGACGCGGCGGCGACTGGTCGGGCGACGACGGCGCGGTTGTGTAACGATCGTCCTCGCCGTACCGCTGAGGTCCGAGTGGTCGAGCCTGTCGAGACCACCCACCGACACGACTGAACGAGGAGCCTGCGTGACGTCCACCGAGCACGTCGAGATCACCGGTCACCTGATGGACTCCGGGATCCTGTCCCGGGTCCTCGACGACATCCGGGAGTACGGCGGCGACTGGGTGATCGAGCACATCGACGTCGGCCACGAGGCCGGCGACATGTCGACCGCGACGATCAAG
>NZ_CAMPGZ010000253.1 GCF_946885725.1 uncultured Nocardioides sp. | reverse complement strand
TCCCCGGCCCACACCAGGTCGGCCAGCACGTCGGCGCTCACCGGCCGGCCGGGCGTCAGCGCCAGCGCCGCGACGACCGCGCGCGACTTCCGCGCACCGACGTCCACCGGGCCCGCCCCGTCCCCCTCGGTCCCGTCCCCGTCGGTGCGCTCGACCCGGAGGCTGCCCAGGACGTACCAGCGCACGGCGACACGCTAGACGTCCCCGGCGCCCCGCGGCGGCGGTTTCGGCGAGGCTTCAAGACGGTTCCAAGAGCGGCCCAAGCGGCTCCGGTCAGGGTCGCCGTACCGACAACGACCCGAACCAGGAGCACCCGATGACCCATCACGCCAGTCACACCAGGGGCACCGGCTACCCCGTCCAGCTCGACCTGCCCGGCCAGACGCACGTCGCCGACGGACCGCACGACCAGTCCGGCATGTACGTCATGCACCACGGGTTCCGCCGCGACCTCGCCCGGTTCGAGCGCGCGGTGCGCAACACCCCGGTCGGCGACGCCGCCACCTGGCGCGCGCTGGCGAAGCGGTGGGCGGCGTTCACCGAGGTCCTGCACCACCACCACACCATCGAGGACGAGCACATCTGGCCGCTGGTGATCGAGCGGGCCGAGGAGCGCGGCGACGCCGAGGACGTCGAGACGCTGGAGGCGATGGACGCCGAGCACGACACCATCGACCCCGCGCTGGCCGCCTGCGCCGAGGGCTTCGCGGCGATGGTCGAGCATCCCTGCGCCGACCACCGCAACGCGCTCGACGTCCGCGTCACCGACCTGCGGGCCGGGCTGCTCGACCACCTGCGGCACGAGGAGACCGGCGCGCTGCCGCTCATCCAGCAGCTGCTCTCGGCCGAGGAGTTCGCCGGCACCGAGCGGGCCGCCGGCAAGGGCTACCCGCCGCGGGCGATGCCGTTCCTCATCCCGTGGCTGCTCGACGGCCTCCCCGACGACGCGGCCGCTCGCTTCGTCGCCAGCAAGCCGGCGGTGCTCAGGACGTTGCCGCCACTGCTGCGTCCGCGCTACCAGCGGGGCGAGGCGAAGGCGTTCGGCTACGCCTGACCGGCGTACGGCGCGGACCGGCGGCGAAACCCGCTGGTCCGCGCCGCGCGCACCACCGATGATGGAGCGGTGCCAGCAGCCGGGCATCGGGTGGAGATCGCCTGCGACGAGTCGGGCTCCGAGGGCGGCAAGCTCGTCGGAGGCACGACGGACGTACTCGCGCACGCCAGCGTCGTGGTCGACGCTGACCTGGCCGCCGCGTGGCTCGACGAGGTCCGGCTGCGGGCCCGGTCGCCGGCCACGGAGGTCAAGGCCAGCGTGATCCTGCGCGAGCAGAACCGCGCGGTGCTGCGCGACCTGCTCGGCCGCGACGGGCCGTTCTGGGCCGACGGCGTGCCGGTGGCGCACGTCCACCTGGTCGAGAAGCGGTACCTGCTGGTCCTCCGCTTCCTCGCGCTGCTCGGCCTCGACGGCCCCGGCGACCCGACGCCGGCCGAGGTGCACCGGGTGCTGGACGGCGCCTGGGACGGGGTGCTCTGCGCCTTCAACGAGCTGCTCCGGGCGCGCGAGCGTGCCGCGCTGCTCGACCCGCTCGGTCCCGCGCTGGCGGCGGTCGTCGCGCACTGGTCGCGAGACGGGGCGGTCGTCGTCGACGTCGTGCACGACGAGCACCGCACCCTCCGTGAGGCCGGGTCCGCCCGGCTCCGGACGTTGTGCGCTCCCCTCGGCCGGCTCGGCGAGGTCCGGTTCGTGGACTCCCGCGACGACGCCCGGGTGAACCTCGCCGACTTCCTCGCCGGTACGGCGCGGCGCGTGGCGAGCGAGGTGCTGGCCCGACGCGGCGACGAGGTCGCCGACCTGGTCGAGCTGGTGCGGCCGTTCCTGGCGGCCGGCTCCACGTGGGGCGACCCGGACAGCTGGGCCCTGCTCCGGCCGCGGCCGGTCGGAGCGCAACCGGTCCGAACCGGTGCCGTCGCGTCACCCTGAATGTGCGACGTACGCACGCTCCGGCCTGTCACCATGAAGACATGCGCCACCCCGACGGCCGCCCGCAGGTCGTGGCTCATCGGGGGTCCAGCTTCACGAACCCCGAGCACACCCTGGCCGCCTACGTCCGTGCGCTCGACGAGGGTGCCGACGCCCTGGAGTGCGACGTACGGCTTACCTCCGACGGACACCTCGTCTGCGTGCACGACCGCACCCTCGAGCGCGTGACGGGAACCCGCGGGTCCGTGGTCTCCACGATGCGTCTCGATCAGCTCGACGAGCTCGACTTCGGCTCGTGGAAGAACCCGTGGGCCGACCTCGACGACGAGGCGCCCGACATGGACGTCGACGCCAAGAAGGTGCTGACCATGCGGCGGCTGCTCGAGACCGTCCGCGACTACGACCGCACCGTCGACCTCGCGATCGAGACAAAACACCCCACGCGCTACGCCGGCCTGGTCGAGCGCAGCCTGGTGCAGCTGCTCGACGAGTTCGGCTGGGCCGGGCGCGGCTCGCCGGCGCGCGTGATGTCGTTCTCGCGGCGGGCGCTGACCCGGGTCAAGAAGCTCGCGCCGGACCTCGAGGTCGTCTACCTGATGTACCGCCAGCACGCGCTGGTGCTGGCCCGCGAGCTCAACGGGTTCGACTGGATCGCCGGGCCGGGGATCGAGCTGCTGCGCGAGAACCCCACCGGCATCCGGCGGCTGTCCAGGCTCGGGAGACGGGTGCACGTGTGGACGGTCAACACCGAGCAGGACATCGACCTCTGTCTCGAGCTCGGCGTGGAGGCCGTGATCACCGACCGTCCTAACATGGCCCTGGCCTACCTGACGGGCGGCGCCGGGGACGCCCGTCGACCGGGCGGCGACACCGGGTGAGGGATGCCACCCGACGCGCTTGGTTTGTGCCCCGGGGCTGAGGGAAGTATGGGCAGGAACCTGATGACGACGAGAGGGACCCCTGTGAGCACGAGCTCGCTGCGAGCCGGGCGCGCGCCTGTCACGATGCGCGTCCCCTTCGCCGCGTCCTCGGTCGCGATCGCCCGCCGGAAGCTCCGCTCCTGGCTGGTGGAGGCCGGCGCCCGCCCCGAGGTCATCGACGACGCCCGCATCGTGATCTCCGAGCTCGTCGCGAACAGCGTGCGGCACGCCCGGCCGCTCCCGACGGGCGACATCGTCGTCGGCTGGGAGATCGAGCCGCGCGGGCTCCACATCTACGTCACCGACGGCGGCAGCGGCACCCGCCCGCGCACCGTGCAGGCGACCTCGTCGGCCCTGGCCGGCCGCGGCATGGCCATCGTCGAGAGCCTCGCCTCGACCTGGTGGCACGAGCAGCACCGCGCGCAGTCGACCGTGCACGCGGTCCTGCCGCTCTGACCCTTCCCGACCCGGGCGATCCCCTCGACGGTCCTGCCGAACCGGCCTCTAGGGTCGTGCCCATGGGCAAGAAGTCACGCGTCAAGCAGCGCTCCCAGCAGGACACCCAGCCGGCTTCCGGCGCGACCGAGGCCGTCGGCCCGCGCCAGCCCTGCCCCTGCGGCTCGGGCCGGCGCTACAAGAACTGCCACGGCAGCGCCGGCGGGGCGGCGCCGGTGTTCGTCGCCCGCCCGTTCGCCGGGCTGGCCGCCGAGGCCGACCTGATCGCGCTGCGCGAGATGGTGCCCGCCGCGACCGCGCCGGTGAAGCTGCGCGACGACGCGGACCGCGCGGTGGTGCTGTGCTCGCTGCTGCCCGGTGCCGCGCCCGGCCTGGTGCGGCAGGACGGCACGGTGTGGCTCGGCCTCCAGGTGCAGCACGCGTTCGGTGACCCGAGCCGTGAGCTGGCCGCCGTACTCGAGAAGGCGCTGGTGGCCGAGCCCGGCGATGTGGTCGGGCTCACCACCGCGCCCGGCGATGGCCCGCGGTTGCAGGACCTGCTCGTCGACGAGCCGCTCGACGTGACCGTGCACGACGGCTTCGACTTCTGGGTGGCCGACGTCGACGACCCCACCGGTGCGGTGGCGTCGTCGCTCGAGGCGGCCAACGCCGCGGCCCACCCGACCGCGCGGCTGACGTCCGTCGAGGCGGCGTACTGGACCGACGTCTCCACCAAGGAGCACCTGCGCTGGGTGATGCCGCACGACGACGAGGAGCAGCTGCTCAGCGGGCTCGCCCGGCTGCACGCCGCCGGCAAGGACTCGCTGGTCGAGGGCTCGCGGCTGGTCGGGATGTTCCGCGCCCACGGCGTGCTGGTGCCGGTCTGGGACCTGCCGCTCGGCACCGGTGCGGAGGTGCTCGAGGAGCCGGCGTCGACGTTCGCGAAGGACCTCGAGGCGGCGCTCGCCGACGACCCGCCGCTGACCACCGAGGAGCGCTCGGCACGCAACGGACTGGCCAACCGGCAGCTCACGATCCGGTGACCCGCGGGTCCTGCATCAGACTGACTACGGAATCAGCACCGGGATGACTAGACCACGCCGAGAAATCTGGGTGAGCCGCGCCATATTCGGCCGATCCGGTTGATCCGAGGACTCCTTGCCCGTAGGTTTCTCAGTGCCCGGTCGTTGTTGTATCCCCCGTCAGCAACGGCCGGGCCTTTTCTTTGCCCGACGGCGAATCGCTTCTCGACGCTCGTTCCCTCGCCGGGTCACCGGCCGCGTACGGGCGCATCCGGCACGGCCGCCTGTACCGGTCCGACGAGCCCACCGCTCGACCGCTGACACCGCCGCGGCTCTCGCGACCGAGGGCCTCCGGACCGTCCTGGACCTGCCCTCGACACACGAGACCGAACGCCGTGCCAGCACTCTCGCCGCCGTTGCCGACCACCGGGTCGCGGCCGTACGTCGCATCGTGGATGCACCGGCCGGCGGCACGGTCGTGCCACGACGTACCTCGCCAGCCACGGCGTGACCAGCCGCGACCTAGCGTCGGCTTGCCGGGCGCTTGATCGACCACAAAGAGTGACGGCACCACCTGCACCGGGGGGCCGGGGGGCAGGTGATGCCGTCGTCGGGGGGTG